>NZ_JAHGAM010000016.1:0-154373 GCF_030248595.1 Vibrio sp. D417a
AGCGTGGATGAAGACGGTTCAATCACATTGAGTCAAGAGCAGTTACTGGCTCAAGCGGGTGACGTCGACAGCGATAATCTAGAAGCGGTGAACTTAACCGCGGTAGCCAATGCAACCGTTGTTGAGAACCAAGATGGTAGCTTTACGATTACGCCTGACGCGAACTTCAATGGCGATATCGACCTAAGTTTCGACTTGATTGATAACGATGGTGCGAGCGTGGAAGTGGGCGTCGACCTAACGGTGAACCCAATTAACGATGCGCCGCAATCAACGCCAGTGAATATTGCTGGCACCGAAGATACCACCATTCTTATTACGCAGGACATGTTGCTTGCTAACGCGACAGACATCGACAACACCTACGATGAACTGTCTGCTGTCGACCTAGTGATTGATGAGCAATACGGTGACTTGCTAGACAACGGTGATGGTACTTGGTCATTCACTCCGGCTGAGAACTTCAATGGTGATGTGCCAATGTCGTTCGGCGTCAGCGATGGTGATTTAGTTACACCGGTTGAAGGCAATCTAAACGTCGAAGCGGTTAACGATGCACCAGAAGCGCCAACCATCCAGATGCAAGGCGAAGAAGATGTGGTCATGGTGATTGACCCAGCTTACATCGCTGATCAAGTTACGGATCTTGATGGTGACGAAATCAGCGTAGAAAGCATCACGGTTCGTGCTCCTGCAAACGCGACATTAACCCAGCAGCCAGATGGTATGTACCACTTGGTGACCACTCAAGACTTCAATGGTTTGGTGGAACTGGGCTACACCGCGACGGATGGTGAAGAAGTGGTTGAAGGCTCGTTGAATGTGGATGTCATCCCAGTCAACGATGCTCCATTCAATGTGGGTAATGCCTTTATGGCAACCGACGAGGATGGCGCATTCACCTTCGACGCTGGCGACTTGATGAACTTGTTCGGCGATATCGACACTGAAAACCTAGTCGTATCACGCATTATCACCGCAGAAGGTGAAGATGGTGGTGAGGTAACGGACAACGGTGACGGTACTTGGACATTCACACCGACTGGCGATTTTGCAGGGGTTTCTGACTTGCAAGTTGTGGTAAGTGACGGTGAGTTTGAGACGGTACTTGATGTACCAGTGTTTGTTCGCCCTGTTGCCGATGGCGTAGTCATCACAACCGACCATGATGGTCCGTTAGTCTTCGGTGAGGACGAAACAGGTCACCTAGGCTTGAATGTCGGTCTAATCGACGATTCAGAAACGCTAAGTAACCTAGTGATGACTGGTTTCCCTGTTGGCTTCGAAGTTACGGATGGTGTGAACACCGTTACCATCACGGAACCGGGTCAATACATCGACTTGAACGAGTGGGATATCTCAGACCTGCAAATGACGCCTCCGGCTGACTTTAATGGCGAGTTCTTCGTAACCGTGACCGCAACAACGGTGGATTATGGTGACGAGCCAGAAGAATTCGAAGATGGCATCGATTCAGGTGACTTCGAAACCCTAGCGGGTGAGCCAGTTATACTAACCGCAGATGACCTAATCGGATTGGCAGAGAATGTGGACGCTGACGCGGGTGATGAAGTGAAATTCGTTCACCTAGCTGATCGCAGCCAAGGTGAGATTGTCGATAACGGTGATGGCACATGGACATTCAATCCAGCACCAGGCTTTACTGGTGAAGCGGACATCGCTTATGTGATTGATAAAGACGGTGTGCTTCATGATGAGCAAACAGGTGTGGTCGTGAAAGAAGATGCGCCACAAGAGAATGCTTCTCCAGAAATCGACAGTATTTCTACCACAGAAATGGCAGCGGATGGCACCTTGTCGTTCACCAATGATGACATGCTATCGACCTTGAGCGATGCAGAAGGCGACAGCTTGAGCATTGAGTCAGTGAGCCTAATGGAAGGTCAAGGTGTGATAGAGACCGATAACCAAGGTAACTACCAATTCACACCAGCAGAAGGCTACACCGGAGATGTTCAAGTTGGCTTCATTGCAACTGACGGTGAAAACCGCATTGAGAGCTTCTTCAATGTCGACATCCAAGGTGAAGGTGAAACCACAACCAGTGAAGGCTACGCACTGGCTGATGATGGTTCACTAACCCTAACGGAAGCGCAGTTGATTGATGAGCTTGGCATTATCCCTTCTGCAGAAGTGTTGGATGTCGCCGATGCAAACGATGCTGGTTTCTTTGCGAAATCAGGTGATGAAGAGTGGACATACTGGCCGAACGATGACTTCGATGGCAATTTGGCTATGGATGTTCAGGTCAACGACAATGGTGAAGTATCGACTCAGAATCTGAGCATCCAAGTTGCGGACGATTCAGCGCAAAGCGACGAGCCACAAATCCAAACTGCTCAAGCATCATCAGAGCAGCAAGTTGGCGAAGCGCAACAGCCTGAAGAGCAAGCAGCAAACGGTGCAGACAGTGAAGAGGAGAGCGCAGCTGATGTGACTGCAGCACCAGGCGATACCATTTCTATCTCGGTTCCAGATGAGGTCAGCGGTAACGAATCGGTGGATTATGCAGAAATGTCCGGTCTACCTGATGGCGCATCGGTAAGCAACGCACTGGATAATGGCGATGGCAGCTTCACATTAAGTGGCAACCTGAACCAACCAGTATCGGTTGACCTACCAGAAGGTTACGAAGGTACGAGCGAAATCCAATTCCAAGGTTACGACGAATTGGGCAGCGCAGTAGAAGGTGCGAGTGGCACAGTTGAAGTTGAAGTCGATGATCAATACACCATGCAAGGTTCTGCTCAAGATCAGCAACCAGATATGGCGGGTATGGAATCTGGCGGCAGCGACTGGACAAGTGCAGGAGGTCAAGATCAAGGTGTTGACTTCACGGATGACTCTGGCAGCTTCGACTCGGATACTCAAACAGGTACTGACCAAGGCAACGATTTCGATCAAAGCTCAATGTAACCAGTCCTAGACGAGGGCAGTGTCATTGCTGCCCAAACCCAAGCCATGCAGGGCCTACTTTGCATGGCTTTTTTGTTGGGTTTCTTTCTATGAGCTGTAGAAAAAAAACTTGGAAATTGAAAAAAGTATTCTTAGCTAGTTTATACCCAAGTAACCTCGAGATGTTAGGTTCAGCGAGAATGGCTTGGTTTGTAGACGCGGCGGCGATTTAAAGGTCTAGTGGGTCTAAATCAAGAATCGACAACAAAGTATACAAACCAAGACAGCTCGCCCTTCGGGAGCGTGTCATTGACTCGGCTTCTGTGTCAAACAACTTGGAAAGAGCTGACTATTACGCTGCGTTGTTTTCCTTGACCCCGAATCAATGACAACGCTCTGAATCCTGCATCTTGAAGTCACTTGGGTATAAGAGTCATTTACAAGGAGGAGCGACATGTACCGTTATGTCAGTTCGCCAAAAGCATCGAAGTACATAGTGCCACCACCACAGCATCGTGAGTTGTCGAGTATCGATGTGCCGGAGTCAGAACTAGAGATGCGTGAAATTCTGAACAATTGGTTTGCCGATGGATTGGCGCCCATCATTCAGAATGAAGACAATTACATTTCTGCTAATGAGCAACAGCGCTTTGAGCAGCTCAGCCGTACGGTGGGCGTGCTACTGCGTAATAAAGATTACTACTTCGCCACCAAGCGGATTCTCTCGTTGTGGGAGCAAGACTGCTTAGAAACGACTTACGTTAATTATCTGATTTTACGTAGTGAGCGCATACCATACTTCGAATAAGTCCCATTTATCGGCTTAAAATAGTGGTTTACATGGTTTTCTTAGTAACTTTTGATACTTGTATTTAACATTTTTGTAAACATCGTTATATTTAAGGCTCATCGTTGTCAGGAGTTTATGGATGAACCTTACGATATCAGGGAAGTTGCAGCTCAGTTTTGTGCTGCTAGCCGTACTTTTTATGGCATCAGCGGTATTCACGTATCGCAACGTCACCACCGTAGAGCAATACGCCTCTTCGTTACTTAAATCCGATTTACCGACCGTCGACACCAGTCGCGGTATACAACAGTCCGTTCAAGCGTCGCTGTCTTCTATTCGAGCCTACATGTTGCTAGGTGGCGATGAAGAGGCTAGCGCACGTCTCAGTGAGGACGTACGCAATATCATGGCTTCAACAGACGAGTCGCTTCCGACTTTGCAGGCTTTGATCTCTGAACAGGATTTTCAAGCGATTCAAAGTCAGTGGGACGCGGTAAAAGTCTCTCTAAACAAGTTGATTGAGCTCAGCCATAGTGATGAGAACTTACCCGCGCACAACCTCTTTATTAACGAAGCGGCACCCATTGCAGAAGTGGCACTTGATCAGCTTCAAAGCTTAATCAATGAAGAGTCAGGAAACCCATTTGGTGGAGACAGAAAGCGTTTGTTTAAAGTTTACGCGGATAGCTATACCTCGCTCGCCAATGCACTGTCTGCTCTGCGAGATTTCCTGTTGTACGGGCAGCAAGATCACTTAGACAAATACCATGACTTGATTAAGTACCACAATCAGTCTGTGGCGGAAATCGACAGTAAACTCGACAGGCTCACTGATAACGACCAATCATTGTGGTCACTGTTTAAAGAAATGCAGCAACTGTACTTTCCTTTAGCAGAGCAGGTGATTGCATTACGTCAGTCACCAGAATGGAACGAATCAAACTTGTTGATGGCGAACGAACTGTTGCCAGCAGCGGATGCCCTAGACCAAAGTTTAGAAACGATCGTATTGGCTCAGCAAAGTCGTGCTGATCAAAGCGGACAGGGTATTAATCAGTCGATCAAAAACGTACTCACCACCATGCTGATTGCAGCGGCATTGGTTTTGTTTGCCGCAGTAGCGATTTCAAAATACATGGGCAACACCATTGGTCGCCGAGTGAAAAACTTATCGGAGCGTGCAAAGACGATCGCTTCAGGAGATGTTTCTCAGCCTCCGCTCACCGTTGTTGGGAAAGATGAATTGGCAGACCTTACCGATTCGATTAACCGCATGAACCAATCGTTAGCGAGCATCGTGGCAGGGGTGAGTGAGAAAGCGCACCAAGTGGATACCAGCATGGGGGCTTTATTGGAATCGGCGCAAGTCACTTCATCGAATGTTGAACAGCAACAGACCAGCATTGTTGAAATGGGAAGCCAATTGGATGAAATCGCTTTAGCCGCGCGTAACACCCTAGATCAAGCCAATCAATCGGTGCAGAAGCTTTCTGACTCAAAAGGCGAGATTGAACAAGGTCGTGATGCTTTAGAGCAAAACAAAGTCACCATGGAAAGCTTGCACGGCAGCATTGAAACCGCGAGTACGCAAGTAACACAGTTAAGCAAAGAGAGCGAAGCCATTGGCCGAGTTACAGAGGTGATTGAAGGCTTAGCAGAACAAACTAACTTACTGGCATTGAATGCCGCGATAGAAGCAGCGCGTGCGGGTGACCAAGGACGAGGCTTTGCGGTTGTGGCGGACGAAGTACGCATGTTAGCGACGCGCACTACTCAATCGACGACAGAAATCAACGGCATCATCAATGCGATTCAACGCTCGACCAATTCTGTGGTTGAGGAGATTGAACACAGTCAATCACTTGCGGAGCAGGGCGCTGAGCACATTGAAAAAGCGGTAACTCGTTTGCTTGTTACTACTGAGCAAATAGGTTCCTTGAATGAACAAATGGCAGAGCTTGCGGCAGCGGCAGAGCAGCAATCTCATGCGACCAATTCGATCACTGGATTGATGTCCGGTATTACTCAATCAGTGGATGAGGTTTCGAATAACAGCCAACGCGCATCAGAGACATCATTGCAAGTAAAAGAGCAAGTTACCGAGCTGAATCAACAGATGGCAACTTTTAAAACGGCGTAGATAAGATTTACGTCTGTTCATCTACTTTTGAACGTTAACCAAATAGTAAAAAAGCCCCAATCCTTTTTACACAAAAAGGGTTGGGGCTTTTTGTTGGATGATACGCCGATATTCGTCTACTTGCTCATTGGATTTGGCTATTTAAATCATAGCTAAAACCAAATTCTCTTCGCCGAGCCGGAGTCGTAATATAACTCCATCGGCAGCAAATACTGCAAAAGAATTTTTAAACTTTATACCAATCCCGGTAAGAGAATCGTTCGTTACTACGATTGGTATCGTCCTTCTAGGAGCAAGATTATGAACAAACAAGTAAGCCTAATTGGTCTAGACAGCGAACAATCAGCACAACTAGCTCAACAACTAAATCAACTGCTAGCGCATTACCAAGTGTTGTACATGAACTCTCGCGGTTACCACTGGAACATTAAAGGTGCGCAATTCTTCGAACTGCACGTAAAATTTGAAGAGATCTACACTGATCTACAAACAAAAATCGATGAGCTTGCAGAGCGTATTCTAACTTTGGGTCATACGCCAGCGCACGCATTCAGCAACTACTTGGAAGCAAGTGAAATTAAAGAACATCAAAACGCGACTTCTGGTGAGGAGTGTGTACAAGGTCTGGTTCAAGGCTTTAGCGTTCTACTTCTAAAACAGCGTGAGATTCTACAAAACGCGGGTGAAGCAGATGACGAAGGTACAGCGGCATTGATGGGTGACTACATCCGTGAGCAAGAAAAATTAATGTGGATGCTTAACGCTTACCTACAAGGCTAAGCAGTGCATCACCCAAGCAATCCTTGGGAACGCATGAAACAATCGGGAATAAGTCATAAGGGGCACGTTGGTGCCCCTTTTTTTGTTTGCGTATTTTTTGTGTGTGCTTTATTTGCGTGGTAAGGATTCGAAACGGCTCAATAAATCACTGAGTTCATTAAGCGCCAACGAGGCTGATTCATTGAAGGTTTCTTGATTCCCATGGTGCACAAGGCAAGAGGGCATCTGCGCGTTATACGCTGCCTGTAAGTCGTAAAGGTAATCGCCGACATAAAGCACTTCATCAGGCATCAAACGCCACTCTTTCGCCAACACCTGTAAAGACAATGGGTCTGGCTTGGGCGGGAAGCATTCACGAGTGATGACTCGCTCCACAGAGATTTGGTTGTGCTCTAGTTTGCGCTGCGTGGCGATTTGGCAGTTGCGCGTCACGATAGCGGTTTTGATTTCATTTTGATGCAAGTGGGCGAGTAATTCATGGCAGCCAATCATTGGAGCAGACTGCTCAGCATCAGAAATCTCGTAATCAAATATCACGTTATGAGCGTGCTCTCGATGATGAGGGTGCTCAAGTGCGTCGACAAAATCCAATAGATCTTCACTCTGCGGACAGCCAAGCTGTTGTCGCAATTCGCCGAAGTTCATATCAGAACTCACCAAGGTGTTGTCTAAATCAAACACCACGGCTTTAATTTTATCGAGCTGTAAAGGGAATGGAATCATAATGACCTCGTACAACTTAACCGAACTATCGTTTTAAAAAACAAAAGGTTATTGTTAAGTTTAGATTCTTCTGCTTGGATTGTACGAAAATAAATCACTAGTACGTCACAAATTAAATAGTCTTAACGATTTTAGTGTTTGATTACCTTTCCTCAAGACGAAAGATTTTGCCGCTGTCGGTAGAAAAGTAGATATAACCATCGGGGCTGATGGTTATATCTCTTATTCGCTCACCAAGATTCTCCATTAATCTTTTTGATTCGGTAAGGTTGCCATTATCAATAGAAACCACGTTGATGTGCGCCAGTTTCAATGCGCCTGCGAGGATTTTCCCGTCCAATTCTGGGTATTTATCACCACGGTACAAAATCATATTACTGGGCGCGATAGAAGGGACGTATACCAGCTTGGGATCTTCCATTCCCGGTAACGACTTAGCTTCCCCAACGTCCAACGGTCCCCAATATTCTTTACCATGAGAGACTTTTGCCCAGCCGTAGTTCGCGCCTTTCTTGATTAGATTAATTTCATCGCCACCGCGTGGTCCATGTTCAATCGACCACAGCTGTTTTGTTGCTTCGTCGTAAAACATACCTTGTGGGTTGCGGTGCCCGTAACTCCATATCTCAGGACGAGCTTGGGAAGGTTTGAATGGGTTGTCTTGCGGAACCGAACCATCAAGGTTAAGGCGCACAATACTGCCAGCATGGGTTTGAGTGTCTTGGCCATTATCACGTTCGCCACGGTCACCGATTGAGAAGTAAACTTTGTCGTCAATAAATGAAATTCGACTGCCGTAGTGGCGACCCGTGTCGGTGATGGCATCAGCAACAAAGAGATCGTTCCAACCTACAAGCTGATTGTTTTGCAATTGCGCCGTCGCTAACGCCACCGTATTGCCTTTGCTCGTGCGCTTGCTGTAGGTAAAGAAGAGTTGCGGGTTTTGCGTATCGGCATTCGGTGCGCGCGCGACATCCAATAAGCCGGCTTGTCCACTGGTGTTCACATTGGGGACGTTAAACAGCTTTTGAGGTTTGCCTGTGGTGATATCCAGCAACGAAACCGTACCGTTCTTTTCATTGACAATAACGCGTTGGTTATCTAAAAACTCGATGCCCCAAGGGATCTGAAATCCATTCGCCACCTCGTTCGCGCGGTATTCGGCAGCGTTGGCAGAAAAGGATAAACAAGTGAGTAGGGCAGCAGCAATCGTTCTCATGGTTCCTTCCAATATGAATCGTGTTAATACTTAAAAGCTAACACTAAAAGACTATGTTTGGCAGAGATTCACTTGTATATGAATGTAAAAAATCCCCGATACGAGATCGGGGATTGAATTAAGGCTAGAGAATTGTTTAGTTAGCGAGATTACATCGCTTCTTCGAAGATCTTAGAAATTTCTTCGTGAGTTGCTTGTTTAGGGTTAGTGAAACCACAAGCGTCTTTCAGTGCGTTGTCTGCTAGTGTTGGGATGTCTTCTAGTTTCGCACCAAGCTCTTTGATACCTGCTGGGATACCCACATCTTTCGCTAGAGTAACGATAGCGTCGATTGCTGCCGCTGCACCTGCTTCAGCAGACATGCCTTCTACGTTTACGCCCATTGCTTTTGCTACGTCACGTAGACGCTCAGGACATACTTGCGCGTTGTAACGCTGTACGTGAGGTAGAAGAATCGCGTTACAAACACCGTGTGGAAGGTCATAGAAACCACCTAGCTGGTGTGCCATTGCGTGTACGTAACCTAGAGACGCGTTGTTGAATGCCATACCCGCCATGAACTGCGCGTATGCCATTTGTTCACGAGCTTCTAGATCTTCACCGTTTTTCACTGCTGTGCGTAGATAAGCCTGGATAAGCTCAATCGCTTTAATTGCTACCGCATCAGTGATTGGTGTTGCTGCGATAGATACGTAAGCTTCAATCGCGTGAGTTAGGGCATCCATACCTGTTGCCGCAGTTAGCGAAGCAGGTTTAGCTAGCATTAGCTCTGGATCGTTTACCGAGATAAGCGGTGTTGTGTGCTTATCAACGATAGCCATCTTAATGTGACGCTCTTCGTCAGTGATGATGCAGAAACGCGTCATTTCAGATGCAGTACCCGCCGTCGTGTTGATCGCGATAAGTGGCATCATTGGTTTTGCAGATTGGTCTACGCCTTCGTAATCTGCGATTTTGCCGCCGTTAGAAGCAACAAGCGCGATACCTTTCGCACAGTCGTGTGGTGAACCGCCGCCTAGAGAGATAACGAAGTCACATTCGTTATCAGTAAGAAGTGCTAAGCCGTCGTTAACGTTGCTGATAGTTGGATTTGGTTGAGTGCCATCAAACACAACGGTTGCTACATCGCGCTCAGTGAGAAGGTCTTGAACTTGTTTGACTACACCGATTTGGTTAAGGATCTTATCCGTAACGATCAAACCTTTTTTAAAGCCTTGAGATTGGATGCTGTCTGCTGCGTCTTTCAAACAACCAGCGCCCATTAGGTTTACCGTAGGGATAAAAAATGCACTTGTCATATTGGATAGCTCCGTCGTTATTTTTAATAATCTTTCTTAATTTGCCGTTTACTGTCGCACATTCGTTTCCAGATTGAAGTTGATCTGAAGCAAGTTTACCTACTTAGAGGTACTTGCAAGAGAAAAACTGTGACAGTGATCTTGTTGCACTGCGTATAAGTGCAACACTGATATAAAGTAGAACAAATATGAAACTATGGACGCAAACGATTGGCAAAAATTGACTTCTGACGCGGATATATCTCTAAATTCGACTAAAGTATAAAAAATCCCCATTAATAACTTAATTATCAATGGGGATAGGGAAGTGTTTTATAAGCTAACTACTAATAATTAAGCTATTTTAATCAGCTTTGATACTAACTTTTCGATACCTGAGGCCGCTTGAGAGATATTTTCTGCCAACATGTAAGCAGGGGTTGAAAGTACGAGGTGTTTTTCATCAAAAACGATGTCTTCGACAGGGCACGTGGTGTGTTCACCGCCCATTTGATTAAATGCTATTGAGACTGCCTCATCGTTGCCTACCGTTCCTTTCACGCCTTGCTCATAAATCATCGGAATAATGACAGGAGAAATACACAGATAGCCAGCTGGTTTTTTCGCATTAGCAAACGCGCGACAAGCTTGAGCTACGTGTGTGTTAATGGAGCACTCTGCACCTGAAACGGCGAAGTCGGTTAAGTTTTTCGCAGCACCAAATCCACCTGGAAGCAGTAGGGCATCGTATTCATCAACGTTAAGTTTGGCAACATCGTCAATGTTTCCGCGTGCGATACGAGCTGATTCGATCAAGACGTTACGGGTTTCATCCATTTCGTCACCAGTTAGGTGATTGATGACATGGAGTTGGTCAATGTTAGGTGCAAAGCAGTGCCAAGTTGCCCCTGCTTTCTCGATGGCGTAGAGCGCCAACACTGCTTCGTGGATCTCAGAACCGTCGTAAACGCCTGAACCACTTAAAATGACTGCGACTTTTTTCATGTTTGGATTCCTTTACTCTGAACGTTCCTTAGATTGCTCTTCGCTATCTAGACCATGCGTTTCCGAGTGTGTTTTAACGTTTTCACTCTCGTTGTCATCTTCATCATAGTAGCGCACAACAAAGGGTGTAAGCATAACACTAGAGGGCAGAAAATGTTTCATATCAACTCCAACGGCTTAATAGAATGATTTTTATACTGATTTTTATAAAACAGTACGTTGAACCTGATCATTTTTGAGTTAAGCTGACGTTTCCTTTGGCATTCGTGAGTGGTAGGTCACATGAAATCAGTGCAATTTCGTTTCACACTTTATGGTTGTATCGCGATTCTCTCTTGGAGTTGTCTGCTTGGCATCGCGAGGTTGGTTACGGAGAGTTTAGGTCCTGTAGGCGGGGCAGCCATGTTGTACTCTCTTAGCTCTGTTTTCCTTCTTATCGTGGTCGGTATTCCAAAGTTGTCTTACTTTTCTCCCAAGTATCTTGTGCTTGGTGGTGCGATGTTCGTCTGCTATGAAATATTTCTCGCTCTATCTTTGGGATATTCCAACTCGCGCGCGCAGGCAATTGAGGTGTCGATTGTCAACTACCTTTGGCCCGCACTGACGGTTTTATTTGCGGTCCTTGGCAGCAATAAAAAAACAAACTGGTTGCTTTATCCAGCAGTTACGCTGGCGTTTATTGGGGTTGCTTGGACTGTGTGCGGTGAGAATGGCTTATCCATAACTCAGATCATGTCCAATGTTAGTAGTAACCCTCTGGTGTATTTTATGGCTTTCGCTGGGGCGGTTATATGGGCCTTTTATTGCAACTTAACCCAAAGGCAGCAATCTAAACATAATGCGATTACCCTGTTTTTCATTGCAACAGCTGCTTCGCTTTGGGTCAAATATGCGTTTACGGATGAGCCACCAATGACATTCAGTTGGGAAGCGGTGGGGTACTTAGTGGCTTCTGCGGCTTTAATGGCTGGTGGTTATGGTTTATGGAACATCGCGATCGTTGGCGGCAATATGGTTTTTCTCGCCACCTTGTCTTACTTCACGCCCATTTTTTCCGCTTTATTTTCTTCCATTATTCTTGGCGTAACTCTGAGCCATAGCTTTTGGCAGGGCGTTGTGATGGTAACGGTGGGCTCGCTGATGTGTTGGTTAGTCACCAAAGAGAAGCGCGAAGCGGCTGGGTAAGTTACCAACGAGATCAGAGAATTTAAGTGAGCAACGAACAGATCTCCCTTGCGAGCTGTATTCGAATACGAAGCAACTAAATCGAAAAAATTAAAAAAGCTCCCGAGATTGGGAGCTTTTTATTGAATTTTAACGGCTCTTTGGTGGCACTCTAATAAGCGACGTTCAAGTGTAGTTGAAGCTTGAATCTGTGCTTCGACAGTCGCTTGATAAGCTGCTTACGAGTGTGCTCTAGTGTATCAAGCTCCAATGTGTCGTCATCAATATGTACGTCCACATTTACTCGTAGCTCTTGACCTACCTTCGTTACGCCAGCCAGTTTCAATTGATGCTCAGTCACTTTTTCAATCTCAAGAACATCTTTGCCAACGCTCTGACACAGCTCTTTGCTTGGTGTCATCATTAGTAGTTCACGTAAGGCACCTACTAGCATATCGAACGGTACTTTGAGGAAGTAAAAGCCCATTAAAACCATCATCATGGGGTCGGCATATACCGCATACTCAGAGAATGGCGTTAGTGAAACAGCCCAAGCCGAGATAAATCCTACGGTCACCGCCACACTTAGCAGAGTATCCATTTGCCACTGTTTTTTCTCCGCTTCAATCAAGCCTGATGAGAAGCGGCGGCTGCGTTTCGCCATAAACCACCAAGCGTAACCACAGCCGATAACATTCACGATGCCGAATAAGGTCGCAATAGAAGCATCGACCTCGCGACCTCCAGACATCAATGCTGATATCGCAGAGTAGAGAGAGAAGCTTACAACCACTAAAATGACGGCTGCTTTTATCGCAATAACGATTGGTTCTAAGACCGCTTTTCCAAATGGGAATACAGATTTTGAAGGCTTGTTAATGTAGTAAGAAGCGGCCAGTGACAATAAAGTTAACAGTAAGCTGACCAAAGAGTAAACACCGTCAAAAACGATGACAATTGAGCCTACAAGCAAGCCAAGTACCATACCACCAGCAGCGAACCCAGATGCCAAAAGGGCTGAAATGGTTAGAATACGGTTTTCGTTTTTGCTTGTCCTGTCACACATAAAAGATGCCTTTGAATTTTAATACCTTACTATTCTTCGCTCATAAGGTAATTTAGGCAACCACAAAGTGACCAGTAACTAATCTAAAAAATTGCGTTTTTATTTATGTTATTATAAAACAATGGCTTACTGTAATTTTTTGGTGTCAGTAAAATTGACGCTCACTGATAAAATGTTTAGAAGTCAAATAAATACTCGCTCAATTTATCTGCTAACCACGTCATTGCTGGATGCTCAGTATGGCCGTTAGGTGAAAACATACAGTAGTCTTCTTGCGTCAATCCGTATGTGTGTTTGATAACGGCGAGCTTCTGCTGACGAAGGTAATGGCGGATTAATGGTTCTGGAAGCACGCCCCAAGCGTCTTCTTCTAAGATGGTGTTCAGCATGTAGTCAAAACTCGAAAAACCAATATATCGAGTCGAGAAAGGTTGCAGTTCAGGGTTGTCTTTCTCATTTAGGTACACCATTAGTGCTTGCATCTGACTACGTAGATCCTCGTCTGAGACACGGCGCATCTTACTTAGGCGGTGTTCTACACTGCATACTGACATCATACGTATCTTGCCTAATGGGTTATATACGATACGAGGATCGTCTACTCGCTCATAATCAACGCCGAAAGCAAAATCTACTTGGTGGGTACTGACCAAGTTGGCTAAGTCGCCACTGGATGCCAAGATTAAGTTGAAGGTTGTTGAAGGAAAGCGGTTATTCAATGTATGAGATAATTCTTGCCAGAGATCATCAGGTAAGGAGTCGTCACGTGCTACCCAAACTTCCGCGTTAAACCCTTCCGAGATTTGAGCGCAGGTCTTTCTGACCCGTTGTGCGATGATAAGTAGGTGTTCGCAATCTTTGTAAATGGCTTTCCCAGCTTCAGAGAGGGTGAGCTGGTTGCCAGTTCGGTTAAACAATTCAACGTCGAGATCTTTCTCTAATGCCTTAATCGACATACTGAGTTTGGTGCGATTGCAGTCGAGTTGCCTTGCCGCTTCAGAAACAGAACCACACTCAGCGATGGTGCAGAAGGCTTCTACTTGAGTTAAGTTCATGATTTGACACAACCAATAAATGAATTCAAAGAATTTGGGTATTATGCAGATGCGCTCCCAAAGCCATGAAAGATTATCGAAAAAAACGCGAATCCGCCAGATAAGTCTATGGTCTTTTAACGGTTTTGCGGTAATCTATGTGGGTTACAAAAAGTGAACATGGAGGCCACGATGGCACAAGATTGGGACGGCTTAGCAAAAAACTGGGAATCAAATCCAGCAACAGAGCAATTTGCGCAGTCGGTGTTTGAGCAGTTACAACAGCTAACTCAGCTTGATGGCATTAAAGTACTAGATTTTGGATGCGGAACAGGGCAGTTAAGTCAACGATTGTCACCGATGGTTAAAGACATCGTAGCATTAGACGCATCGGAAGCCATGATTGAGGAACTCGATAAAAAAGAGCTCGTCAACGTAGAACCTGTGGTAGATGCATTATCTCGCGGCTTGGTCGCTCAGCACCCTGCGTTTCGTGGACAGTTCGACTTGGTGGTTGCATCATCAGTTTTAGCGTTCGTGGAAGACTTAGACGCGTCATTAACGATCTCGCATTCTCTACTTAACCACGGCGGCTATTTTGTTCATTTTGATTGGATTGCAGAATGTGAACAAGACGGTTTTACCCTTGCGAAGTCTGAGCGTGCACTGAAAGAAGCAGGCTTTACTGAAGTTGAATCGCAACACGTTTTTGACATTGTATCTGACGGTAAAACAATGTCGGTATTAATGGGGCTTGGTCGCCGCTAATACTGCTGAATAAAGAACACAAAATGACAAAAGCGAGCTAACAAGCTCGCTTTTTTCTTATCTGCTGAGGGTATATGTAACTTCTCACTTGCTCTAAACAAGTCGTCGTGGTGCAGGCAAGGACATACTCGAACAACTTAGTCTTCGGAGGTTATTTTGAGACGACTATCCTGCGTATCTCCTCCAGCACTTCAGGGTTGGCTATTGCGCCTAAATTTTCGACGCTTCGGTTGTTAACGACTTGCTTAACGGCTAACTCGACCAGCTTTCCTGAGCGTGTCTTAGGTATATCGCTTATTGCGTAAATCGCACTAGGTACATGTCTTGGAGAACATGCAGACTTTAGCTGTGCTTTGATGGAGGCGATCATCTCGTCGTTGAGCTCTATCCCTTTCATTAATTGGACAAACAGCCATATTTGTTCGTTGCGATCGACTTCTTTTCCTACTGCGATGGAATCTAGAATACCGTCTATACTGTTCACCTGCTGATAGATTTCGGCCGTGCCGATTCTTACGCCACCGGGATTCAACGTGGTATCACTTCGACCATAAAACACGTATCCACCAACGCTGGTTTGTTCAACATCGTCGCCGTGGTGCCAAATATTGTCGAACTTATCCCAATAAGCACGATGATATCTCTCCCCGGTGTCGTTCCAAAAGCCAGCGGGGAAGTTGGGTAATGAATTGGCACAAACCAACTCACCGCGCTCTCCCATTACGCTATTACCTTGTGGGTTAAAGACTCGGACATCGACCCCTAACCCTGCTGATTGGCACTCTCCCCGATAAACGGGAGAAATAGGGTTGCCTAATACAAAGCAGCCACAAATGTCTGTTCCGCCAGAAATCGAGGCGAGGTGTACATCTTCTTTAATGTGCTGATAGACATAATCAAACTGTTCTGGATACAGAACAGAGCCAGTCGAACAAATGGTTTTCAGACTTGAAAATGCATCACTTTTCTGCGGAGAAAAAGATGCTTTTTCCAGCGCCTCTAGGTATTTTGCTGAGGTTCCAAATAGCGTCACTTCGGCTTGTTCTGCGAGGTCCCAGAGCACATTATGAGTAGGGTAAACAGGGCTACCATCAAAAATCACCAAACATGCACCGCTCGCGAGTGAAGAAACGTGCCAGTTCCACATCATCCAACCGCAGGTTGTGTAGTAAAACACTCGGTCGTTCGGTTGAATATCGCAATGCAGTTGATGCTCTTTCAAGTGATTAAGCACCGTTCCGCCGACGGAATGAACGATGCATTTCGGTTTGCCTGTTGTGCCTGAAGAATAGAGCACAAATAGCGGATCGTTAAAATTCACACGAGTAAAAGTCAGCGCTTCGGGTGTGTATTGATTCAGGACGTTTTGCCAATCTTGGGTGCAGACATCGCATTCAAAAATGTGTGGTTTAAGGTAGCTAATTTGGCAAACTTGTTTAAGACCATCAAGATGATCCGTAATATGCTGGTTTTTCTCAGACATATCGAAAGTTTTGCCATTGAATGTATAGCCATCACAAGTAAACAGGATTTTGGGTTTCACTTGACCAAAGCGCTCCAAAACGCTTTCGACGCCAAAATCAGGTGAGGTGGAAGTCCAGGTCGCCCCTAAACTGGTGGTTGCTAGCATAGCTATCACCGTTTGAGGTAGGTGAGGTAAATAACCAGCGACGACATCACCTTGCTTAATTCCACATTCTTTCAACCATTGCTGCACACTCGAAACTTCTTCGCACAATTGTTTCCAGGTGTAGGTCTGTTTTTCTTCACGTTCATTTTCAAACCAAATCGCGAGATCATCGGGTTGGTGACACGCGTAGGTTAGCAAATTTTCGGCGTAGTTAATTTGCGCGTTTGGGAACCATTTTATATCCCTATTTTCAACAGGTTGCTGCCAGCGACTTTCTGCTCGCTCTTTTATGGTCTCTCCCTGAGTACCAATGACGTCGCAGAATAGCCAAACTTCCTGCCAAAATTTTTCTGCATGATCGAGTGACCATTGATGCAGATCAGCGAAGCTTTCAAGGGTATTTCCTTGTCGATTAATGTGTTCAATAAACTGTGTAATGTTGGCTTCTTCGATACGACTTTCGCTCGGTTGCCATACTTTGCTGCTCTCGCGCATAGGTCCCTCTATAACAAAGTGATAACAGGTTTTAGTTTGAGAGGAATACACGATAAAGTCAAACAAGCCAGATATTATATCGTGTCATAAAAATCATGCAGTTACGATGAGTTGTAAACAATATGTTACATCGGGATGATGCTGAGAAAATCGCGCAGGGATTGGAAGCTCTTAAGACTACAGATAGGCTTAATGTAAAGGATTTGTTAATGGAGATGAGCCATGACCCAGTATCGTTCTAAACCCGTAAACCAGGAAGGCAGGGTTGAATGGAGCCGTGAAGAAGACGCCATTTGGCGAGATTTGGTAACACGACAAATGGGTGTGATCCAAAACAGAGCTTGTGAGGCTTATTTACACGGTTTGACGCTGCTTGATTTACCTCAAGACCGCGTTCCTCAGTTACCAGAAATTAATCGTGTCTTGATGGAGACAACAGGTTGGCAAGTGGAGCCCGTTCCCGCGCTTATTGATTTCGACCGATTTTTTAATCTACTCGGTAATAAGCGCTTTCCAGTCGCCACATTCTTGCGTACAAGAGATGAGTTCGATTACTTACAGGAGCCAGATTTCTTCCACGAAATATTTGGTCATTGCGCGATGTTAACCAACCCAGACTTTGCTGCATTTACCGAGCATTATGGTCAACTAGGGCAAGCCGCTACCCCAAAACAAAGAGCCTATCTCGCTCGCCTCTACTGGTTTACCGTAGAGTTTGGCTTGGTGAAAGAAGGGGACAAAACCAAAATTTACGGTGGTGGTATTCTTTCATCTCCTGGCGAAACCCTCTACGCATTAGAGAGTGATGTAGCAATTCGCGACCCATTTGAATTACAAACAGTGCTGAGAACGCCTTATCGTATCGACATCATGCAACCGAAGTATTACGTGATTGATGACTTTTCTCAGCTCTTTAAAATTAGTCAGTTAAATTTATTGAAACAAGCCGATCTAGCGATTGAAGCTGGACTGCTTCCTCCACTTTTTGAACCAAAGGAACCTGCTCATGTTGAATGAACAAAAATGCGAAGCTTGTAGTATCGATGCCATTGCACTAAGCAAAGAAGAACAACAATCTCTGCTGCTGCAATTGTCTGATTGGCAGATCATTGAAAGAGAAGATATACCTCAACTAGAAAAGGTGTATAAATTTAAGAACTTCAAACAAGCATGGGCTTTCAGTAACAAAATCGCGGAACTGGCAGAAGATGAGTTCCACCATCCTTCTATTTTGTTGGAATGGGGTAAGGTTACCGTAACGTGGTGGAGTCACTCTATCAAAGGTCTGCATAAAAACGATTTTATCTGCGCATCAAAGTGTGACGCGCTAGTATCGGCAGAGTAGGACATTACCTCATACAAAAAAACGCCCGGCTTACGTCGGGCGTTTTGGTTCTAAATGACTTTTACATTACTTTATAGATTGATTCGGAAGACGGATGTCGTGCCCGATACCTCATTGCCAACGGCGATAAAATGACCACCATTACGGGTAAAGTAATTAATGGATTCTGGGCCTAAATCGCCTGCTTTTGGATTGTATGTGTCGTTCATGCATTCGCCATCTTCGACTTTTGTACATACTGGCTGATTGTAATCACGGCGGTTGACGTAATGCATAAACTGCGCTTGTTTCGGGTCTGTGATGTCATAAATCATGATACCGCCTTGACGCTCCAAGCCGATAAACGCGTAATGACGACCGTTAATTTGTGCTACTTCAATCGCCTCTGGCTCAATACCTTTATCATCACTTCGGTCATTGCCACTATTATTGTTATCGTTGGTGCTGTTGAAGTTCTTGCCTTCATTCAGCAGCGCGATAGTCGCGAAATCGTCACCACTATCGAAGACCAACTTGCCGTTTTCATCCCAAATCGAGAATGAACGCGCGCCAAATGATTGAACATTCTCTTGTGCAGAAAGCGTTTGTTCCGGCTTAATCACTTTTAAACGCGCGAGTTGTTTGTTGTCTTTTAGTGCCTCTGCCAATGGGTGTTCTGCTGCTACTTTCAGCTTCTTACCGCGCACTTCATCAATATGGCTTAAACAGGTTCCTTGCTCAGATGTATATTCATCTGTACCGAGGTAATCGTCTTCATCCCACATAAAGCCAGCTTTGTCGCACAGTTCTTGAGTGGTTTTGAATCCGTACTCACGCCCGTCGCCTTCATTTGCAGATACGATGTAAGTACTCCCATTCACTGAGTAGCTGTCGATAGCGTCAGGCATAAATAAGCCAACCAGTTGTGGGTAGCTTTTCAAGTTCCCAATGATTTTGTCTTTGTTGGATGCATCGAGTTTAGCGCCCGACCAAGACTTCTCACCTAAGCCAACAATTTTTTCTACCGATTTGCTCTCTGGATTGACGATTGCCATGGCGTTATTTTCTTGTAGCGCGACATAGATTTTACCGTTATCTGCAAAAGTGAGGTATTCAGGCTCTAGATCTTGTGCGACGGTGGCGTTTGGCCCCGAAATACGCACATTCATTGGGAGCTCTGCTTTTCGTGAACCATCAAATTCGTTAAAGCCAATTTGTGTCACTTCTGCTTGAGTAACACCAAGGCTCAGATCGATCAAAGTGATACTACCTTCAGGGTCAATGCTGTAATCGCTGTTTGGTTCTCCTTCATTAGCGGTTGCGATGTATCGGCCATCTTTTGAGAAGCCAACCATGTCTGGCAATGCGCCTGTTGGGAAAGTCGTGACTAATGACAAATCGTCGGAGCGGTACAAGCCAACAATACCATTCGCTTGTTTATTACTGTTTTCAATCGCAACTGCTACCAAACCATAGAATACAGCGACACTGTTTGCTGCGCCAATTTCAATGCCCGCTGCTTCGCCAGCGCTGTTGAGATCAATGAATGCGCTTTGCGTTGGTACGCCGTTGTCATCCATAGACATTACATCGACACGTTTTGCTTGAGCATTAACCACATAGAGCTTATCTGTACAGGCGTCATAACTGACGATTTCAGCTGCCGATGTGTCGAATGGTGCATCAGCAACGGATGTTCCGATAAAAGTTAAACCTTGAATTGACGTTTCCCCAGTAACGGGTGCAGTGGTAGGTTTGCATTGTGTAGCGAATGAAGCCACGGTATCTTCGGGTTGTGATGAACACGCGATGGCAAGTGATGACAACGCGAGTGCACCGATTGCCTTTAAAGGGGTGATCATGATATCTCCTTATCAATCCGATAGGTTGTCAATCAGCATGGGTTTTATGCTGCTGTCCATTTCCGCAACTGGAATGATAGAGCGCTGAATGACGTGTGATTTGGTAAGGCTCTGAATATATGTATGATTGATGACTCTTATATTGGCTTTTTATGAAACTAATGTGTCATCAATATGATGAAGTAGGGATAGAGGAATAATGGAATTAAAATCGTTTTTAGATTTATTGGCAGCGTCACCAGAGCAGGTCGAATTTGAAGCAACGATGGCGGTGATCGAAGATAACTATACGTTTGAGCCAACCGCTTTTGTAAATGGTGAGACACAAAACAATGCAGGCGAGAACAACGGTTCGTGTAAGATCTTCGCTTTCGGTTTGCTAAACAACCTAGACAAAGAAGCGACGCTAGCCTGCTTTGGCCGTTTTTATCGTGAAGATGTATTGCAGCATCCAGAGAACAGCGATCACCAGAATATTCGTAATTTTATGGTGACAGGGTGGGAAGGCATTAAGTTTGAAGCGTCCGCTTTAACCGCTAAATAAACACCAGTCAGAAAACGATGATCAGTAAGCCAGTCGTATTACGCAACTGGCTTTTTTTCTAGACATTTTCGGCACAAACACAGCTGGTTGGCGCTTGGCTTGGGTAAATCACGGGTTTCTATAGTAAAGCACCAGCATGTCTCTTTGCCTGCGGCGATATCACAATGGGCTTGAGTCCCGCACTCAGGACAACTGTGCGTTGAATCTTCTCCTGCGATTTGTTCGATAATCGCATCTCGTTGGAGATCGGTTTTGTCTTTCCATTGGATGATTTCATCCATCGTCCGGTGACAACCAGAGCATATTCCGGCGTTATTTTTACATGCTGCTCGACAAGGTGACTTCATTGCTTTCTCGTTCTCATTTTTTATGCCGCGTACTCTAGCACAAAGCGAGTCAAGGCCGCCAAAATAAACGTGACTGCGATTTGCTGGTGAGGAGGGAGAACCAGTGTTACCCTTGGGCGAGTTACCTTAACTCTCTGTCACTTATGTTAGAAAAAGAAAACCTCATTAAACTCGCTAGAATGCAAATGCCATTTGGGAAATATGCAGGGCGAGTGTTAATCGACCTGCCTGAAGAATACTTACTGTGGTTTGATAAAAAGGGCTGGCCAAGCGGCGAGCTAGGGGATTTGCTCAAGCTATGTTTAGCGCTCAAAATTGAAGGCTTAGATAGTGTCGTGAAGCCTTTGAAGCGCATGTAATTAGCTACAGAAACGCCCACTCTTGATGAAAAGACTTATTATGAATTTTGATATCGATGCACTGAAACACCACCAATTGGTCGAAGATGGTAAATTAGAGGGATGTTACATTCATCAGCCAGCTCAAGGTAGCCAGCAAGATGACAAAGCTGTTTTGGCAGAGCGCCAAGCGTTGGAAAAGTTGGGATATAAGGTAATACAGGTTAAAGCTAAAGGCGGGACAACAACGTTTGCCGAGGCGATGCAAAAGCTTGCGAAGGAAACTGGTCACCTGCCTAAGGAGTAAGTGAGTGTAACCTGCCACAGCCTTACAAGTTCTCCCACCAGACTATTTTTTTATTCAAAAGAGCCAGACCGTTAGGCTGACTCTTTTTTGTCCCAAAGTGTGTTACGCCTCGAAATGCGAATTTAGATAATTGGCAATTTTATACATACAAAACTCTGCTCTTTGTCATTCAGGCAGAGTGCCCCAAAACTGGTAACAATGATATGAATGTTATCGTCGCTAGGCTGATGTTGAATACGCGCTGTCTTAATACGGTATTGAGATAAATACGAATTTTTTTACCAACCCAGACCCAAGTAATATTTGCAAACAGTCCGAATGTCGTAAACACGAAAGTAATCAATGTAACAGAGAACCAATAGTTAGAAGGGAGACTATAACTTGTGACCAAAGCAAGTGATGCCATCCAAGCCTTCATATTACCCAGTTGAAACAACGTAGCCTGAGTTACGTTGATTGGTTTGCTTTTAGTGGGTTTGCCTGCGAAAGGGTTGGTACATAGCAGCTTAATCATCAGCCAGAACATGTAAACCAGACCGATGTATTTTATAGCGAGATACCAACTTGGATGAGTCTGTAGGGCAACACCGACACCACATGCACAAAGCAGAATTAACCCTATTACGCCAATACGGATACCAATTAGGTGTCGCCATGATTTCCTTATACCAAATTGTGCCCCTGAGTTGGCGAGCAATAAGTTATTTGGGCCGGGTGTTATGGCGGTGACAAACGCAAATAAACTCATCGCTGGAGTTAGGTCCCATAATGTTGTCATTTCTTTTCTTCTCAAACTAGTGCTGATAAGCCAAGAATAAAGGGATGAAGTGAGAGAGACCTACAGTTAATGCGTCATGGTGACAATTCTTTGATTTCATTTTCGTCAGGCCTTATTTATCCTGAATACAAGAATTAATTGTACCCCTTCGGAGAGAGACAATGTTAGTCCCTGATATATCGGGTCGTTCCGGACCTAAGTTTATGGCACTGGCTGATGCGATTGCTGAGGTGATAGAGAGTGGTGAACTCGAACCAGACACTAAATTACCTCCTCAGCGTATTTTATCTTATCGCTTAGGTGTGACGGTTGGAACGGTGACGAGGGCATATAGGGAGCTAGAGCGGAGGGGCTTAACGGAACCAAAAGTAGGAAGCGGTACTTATGTACGTAACAGAGAAACTGAACTGAACCACTTTTATCATCCGGTATTGGAAGAAAAAGGCATTGATCTGGCACGTTGCCGACCTTTGCTATTATCGCAGCCGAAATTTCTTGCGAATGCGTTGAAAGAGCTATCACACGAGGAAATTGCGCAGGCAGCCGTGCTGGATTACTACTCCGCTGATGGCATTCGGGGTCATAACGAGACTCTTCGACAATGGCTGATGACCAAATTCAATATCGATATTGATGCACGGCGTCTAGTGTGGACTCATGGAGGGCAACACGGGATATCGTTGATTATTCAATCTCTAAGCCGCCCTAAAGATACAATTCTTGCTGAAGGGCTGTGTTATCCAGAGTTCATCTATGCATGTCAGCAATCCGAACGAAAGCTAGTGCCAGTAAAAGTCGATGAACATGGATTAGATCCAGAAGATCTGGCTTTACACTGTAAGAGGCATCGCCCAAAGCTGCTTTATCTTACGCCGGGAATACAGAACCCGACCGGAGCTCAGTTAACGGATAGCCGAAGACTAAAAATCATAGAGATATGTCGTCGTTACAATGTGTTGATTATTGAGGACGATGTTCTCTACTGCCCACCGTCTCATCGAAAGAGTCCCTTAGTTGCTATCGCTCCAGATATTACCTTATACGTGGGCAGTTTTTCTAAGTACTTTGCAGGTGGATTGCGGCTGGGTTTCATCATTCTGCCTTTGTCGTTCAAAGATTTACTGCAACGTGCGCTACGAGTCAGTTGTATGTATGTTAGCCCTTTGATAATCGACCTTGTTTGTCGTTGGTTAACTAGCGGAGCTATGCAAGCCGTGGACAGAGAGATAGCGATGGAACTCAGTGCACGTCATCGGATCTGGAAGGCAGTATTTCCCGAAATCCAGATTGGTGTTCCTGGTTACAATGTGTGGCTACCTTTGCCTGAGCCATTAACAGGGTATCACTTTAACCAGTCGTTGTTGAAACATGGTGTCAGAGTGAGGGAAGCGGAAATGTTTGCTGTGGGTCGGTATGAAGTGCCGGCAGCAGTGAGGATATCACTTGCAGGTCCATTAAGCCGATTACAATTGCAATCAGCTTTAGATATCGTAAGAGAGCAAATCAAGCGGTTAACTTAAGTTTCATAGTTCACATGGATTGCTCAATATATAACTATTCAATGCTCTATTAGGATTGAACACACCGATATACATAAAGTGCTCGAAGTTGTGCTCAAAGTCTCAAAAGTTACTTGAAATCTGAAACTCGCTTGGACGTCTTTTGGGCAGCATCGAGTTGATTCATCTTTGTCGAGAACCTTTATGTTGAGTACTTTCCAACGCAAAAGTGCCCCATTGTTACTTGGGGCTAGTACTAATCCATCTATTGTGAGTATGGCTTTGCCTTAATAAATCTTATTTGAACTCGCCTCTAAATGAGTGGGCTTATCGATGTAACTCAGCAACGCTCATAGTGAAAACTAAATCCGAATCTGCTTGGTTTGAGTAGCTGTGAGGGACATCCGTTTTAGCTATAGCGGACTGACCTTCATGCAGTTCTATGGCTTTCCCATCAATATTCAAAGTGAGTATTCCAGACTCAACATGAAAAAGTTCAAACGTGCCTTGTGGATGACCTGCTGATTCAAAAACTTCTGATGGTTTCATATTCCAGCGCCACAACTCAATCATATCTGGGCCGCTTGTTCCCGCCAGAAGTTTTGCGCTACCACCGTGCTCGCCAGTCCAAAGCGTTGGAATGTCCTCTTTATCAATGATGTTGACTGTTGGATTACTCGCAACATTCACAATATCGGCAACCGAAATCCCAAGGGCAGCAGACAGTTTACACAACGTCGAAATGCTAGGGTTAGCTGCCCCTTTCTCTACTTCTACTAACATGCCTTTACTTATCCCTGCTCTTTTTGACAGGGCATCCAGTGACAACTTGAGCCTTTTTCGATGTTCCTTGATCCTTGCGGCTACCGCTTGATTAATGAAATCAGCATCAGTGCCACTATTGGTCGATATATTGACTTTTTTGGTCATTGTAATGTATCTTGCATGAAAATGAATCACTGAAGGAATTATCTAATGGTTGTTGTAGTGCCGTCAATCGATGCTCGAATTTCCCAGATTGCACCAGAGTTCAAAGCATTGAGCATATCCGTTAAAGGAACGGAAGTTCAGAGCCAAGAGTATGCAAAACGGGTTCTGCAAGAAGCATGTACTTCCGTCATTGAGAACGACTATCCATGGGCAGAATCACACATCAATGCGTGGGGAGACGTTTTTCGTCTATTTGGCGCTAAACCAAATCGAACCCCTTGCTCGGCTGCTGCACTGCGAAAACGAGTATTGAAAGATGGAGGAATGCAGAGCATTGACCCTATTGTGGATATTTATAATGCCATCAGTATTCGATACGCCATACCCGTAGGTGGTGAAGATATGGACAGTTATCAAGGAACGCCAACACTCACTATCGCAGATGGCTCTGAATCCTTTGACACCATGAAAAATGGTGAGGCTTCAATTGAAAACCCTGATGTTGGGGAAGTAATTTGGCGCGATGAAGTAGGCGTTACTTGTCGTCGTTGGAACTGGAGGCAGGGTGTCAGAACCCGAATTGAATCTGACACACGTAACATGTGGTTTATTCTAGAAAGCTTGCCTGAAATGCCACTCGAACGCTTGCAGGAGGCGGGGCAAGAAATGATTAAACACTTGCAAGTGATCATGTCTGATTCAGTGATAGAGCAATCGTTGGTGTTTGCTTCAAAATCCATTGAGGTTTGATGTGATAAATACTTTGTTAACGGGTGCCGTTGTTTCTGGAAGTTTGATTGTCGCAATCGGTAGCCAAAATGCGTTTCTATTAAAGTGCGGATTAAAAAAGCAATACGCACTGTCCGTTGCCACTATCTGCTTTCTTGGAGACATTCTACTGATCAGTACTGGTGTACTTGGTATAGGGACACTGCTCTATAAAGCACCATTATGGAAAGACCTTTTGACTCTTGGCGGCGTAGTATTTCTTTTCTGGTATGGCTACCAATCTGCAAAATCAGCATGGAATGGTTCAAGTCACCTAGAGTTGGAAAATTCGGACATTGCCCAGAGTTGGTTAAAAGTCGTTTTAATGGCGATGGCTATCACTTTTTTAAATCCACATGTCTATCTGGATACGGTGGTGATCCTTGGTGGTGTGACTGCTCAAATGGAACCTGATGAAAAACTATTGTTTGTTAAAGGGGCACTGATTGCATCAGGGATCTGGTTTTATGGATTAGTGTATTTGGCTAACAAGTTGATCCCACTTTTTAGTAAGCCAAGAACATGGAGAATTTTAGATTCTGCGATTTCATGCATCATGTTTGGTATTGCATTGAAGCTCGCAACACCTCTGTTAAGCCAATACATATAGAACGTCTCGATAAAGCTGCATTTCCAATAACTAAACTGCTCCTGCCAGATTGGACACAGATTTTCCATACCAGAAGTTATTCGTATTTTGCTAATTTAAGTAAATGCTCTAAATCATTTCTGTCCAAGAGAGTGCTGGCGCAGTTCAAAGTAGGCACTTGCTTTGGGTTACTCGACTCCAAGTAACTTTATTGCTATGTTTCGCAAAATATATGGAGAATCTCCTGCGCGTTATTTTTCTAGATGCCGTGCAGAATAATGTGTTTACCGGCTGAGGGAAAAATGAAAACCAAAATAATAATGTCTTTTCTACTCGCTACATTGTGTGTCAGTGCCAGCGCCAGTACGAATGAGCCGAAATACCATTCTGCGCTAACAATCAAAACGGGATTCAGTGAAGACAGAGATAAGCCAGTAGAAGTCTATTATTGGTATCCCACAACGAACGAAAAAAACAATTTCACGTTTGGTAGGGGGAACATTTTTAAATCAGTCGAAACGCAGTTAGATGCCCCTTTAGCAAGTGGAAAATTTCCCGTTGTGCTTTTGTCGCAGGGCGGAACACGGTCAGCGTTTTCCCACAGTGGTTGGATAGCCTCGAGCCTGGCGCAACAAGGTTATGTCGTTGTGGTACCAAAGCCTCCTGCACCGAACGAAATCAATGCAGAAATGGCTGTTGATGAAATCACATTCAGAACCAGTGATTTGGTGCTTGGGCTGAACGAATTAAGTTCGGTCGGGATACTGTCCGGAGGCGTAGATACTGATGCAGTGCAGGGGGTCGGCTTTTTTCTGGGCGGCACATCTATGCTGATGCTCTCCGGAGCGCAAATAAGCCCGGAGAAATATCGAACATCGTGTCACAACGCCACCAATGTAGACTGTCATTGGTTACGTAAAAATAACGTTGATATTACCAGCATCCCGGATCAAAAATTCCCCCCGATTTCAGTCTGAAAACAAACTGAAATCGGTCGTCGTTATCAACCCTGAGCTAACGAAAACTTTTGTCCCTGAAACTCTGGCCTTGATGAACAATGCTATCACCGTGGTGACGCTTTCTGATCGGCTACATCCCGCACTGACACCAGCCGAATCACTTGTTGATCTTCCCAATGTGACGTTTCAAGAGATTCCTAGTGTGAGTCAGTTTAGTGCGTTCGCAGAATGTACTGAGCGTGGCATTAAAATTCTCGCATCAGAAGGGGAGGAAGCACTTTGCCAGGAGCATGACGAGGTTTCCAGAAAAGACAATCATCAGCACATTTTGGATGTAATTCTGGCCAGGTTAACAAAGTCATAAGAGTGCAACAATGAGGAGCTTTCTTACACATTGTGTGCTTGGACCAGCAAAGCGAGAAGTAAGTTTTTGCAGGCTTATCCTTTCACCATAGTGCAAGGCCTACTAGTGACCGTGTTATTTGCTCTAACTAAGTACTTGTACCAACATTTTGAAACTTAGAAGAACACACAAAATACCAACGATTTTCTTAAGAACTTTATTTGGGAAATACTCTGCACAACGCACGCCGAGGCTAGTAGTTAAGTAGCTACTAATGGAGAAGCTGAGCATTGCAGGAAGGTATATGTATCCTAATACTAAGTTGTTCCAATCTGTATTTCCCCATCCGTTTAACATGTAACCGAGGCTTCCTGACAGCGCGATAGGGAAACCTATCGCAGCAGAGGTACCAATAGCACGTTTTACCTCAAAATTTTGCTGGACAAGATAGGGGATGATCAACCCCGCACCGCTTATAGAGACAAGTGCTGATACAGAGCCAATCACCGAGCCTACAGTGATATTACCGATAGCCCCATGTGGGTTCGGATTGTACTCATTTTCAGTGTTGAGAAACATCTTATAAGCAACATACAACATGAATACGCTGAAAAAGCCTGCCAGATAGACTCCTTGTAGATACGATGCTACGAATGTGGCGCAAAATGTTCCGACTAGAACTCCGCTCAACATTTTTCCTACCATTGTCGAGTCTACATTCTCTTTTTTGTAGTGAGCGCGCATGCTGCCCAATGTTGTAATAATCATCGAAGCCATTGATGTCCCTAACGCAAGATGCACTACTTCCGTATCAGCTATTCCCTGTAGTGAAAATAGAAACGCAAAAATAGGGACGGCCATTCCACCACCACCCACACCAACGAGTCCAGCGAGAAAGCCAATGCCCAAGCCTGCTGTAATGTAATAGATAATAAAGATAGGTTCGTTCATGATGGTTCTGCCTTCGATAAAATGATCGTTGCTAAAATGTTACTCGAACGCTAACTTGCTATGGTAACGTTAAGAGGACAGAAAATAATGAATAATGGCCAAAATGGAATTGAGTAAATAAAGTGACAAACTCTGATTACAGCGAATGGAAAAATGGCGCCGCACTGATCGCTAAGGAGTGGCAGCATGAAAGGAGCGACTTCAACCATTTGGATCAACGGCCACATAATTGGCACAGTCATCATCGAGGCCAGTTACTGTGTATAGATGAAGGGCTAATACAGGTAAAAACCGATGAAGGAACGTGGATACTACCACCTCACCGAGCTGGTTGGATCCCCCCGGGTGCGATGCACAGTGTTTATTTTTGTGGTTCTCTGAAAGGTCGTTCATTACTGTTTACTCCAGAGAGTTGTGAGCGGTTTCCAATGAGACCTTGTGTTATCCAAATGAGCGATGTGTTGAAAGCCCTATCGGTTAGAGCATCGATATGGAGCAAAACAGACGATCTATCCATACAGTCTTTACGTATTCTCGCCGTAATATCCGATGAAATCGTCAATAGCCCTCATGAGTCACTCCACATCCCACTGCCCAGAGATCCGAGACTGCAAAAAGTTACTCAAGCAATTTTAATAGACCCAAACAGCAAGCATTCTGTGGAGCATTGGGCCAATATCGGGGCAGTCTCATCTCGGACGTTAAGACGATTGATTCGAAGTGAGTTAAACATGAGTTTTAGTGAATGGCGGCAACAAGTACTGCTAATACATTCATTAGAAATGATAGCTCGAGGGGAATCGGTGGGAGATATTGCACATGCTTTAGGTTATTCGACGCCCAGTAACTTTATTGCGATGTTTCGTCGGGTCTATGGCGATTCACCCACGCGTTACTTTTCGAGTCGTGGCATATAGTTGCCAAGAGCTTACCTAAATTAGGTTCGTTTTTATGTACTGAGGTTTACATTCATTTACTCACGCAACATAAGCAAGTGCTTCTAGCTTCTTTCTGCCCGAATGAGCTGAAATCAATTTCGAAGTGGACAATAGATTCGTCGCGAACGCTACCATCTTGGTCGTAGAGTATTGGTTACGGAAACCATTAACTCATGTTAGTGAAAGGAAATTCCTGAACCCTATAGTGCTTCTTTCACCAATCTTCTGTTTGGGCCATTATTTCTAACATCCAGACGCGAAATAGCATAAGATACACGGCCTTTACTAGCACTGAGCCACTCATCGTAATGACAGATAAAACACAGCAAGCGACATTTGCCGATCTTGGCCTGATTCCAACATTAGTCGAGCGACTAGAAGCGTTGGAATACAGCCAACCGACGCCCATTCAATCCCGTTCTATTCCTGATATCCTTGAAGGGAAAGATATTATTGGTGGTGCCAATACGGGGTCTGGTAAAACCGCTGCTTTTTCGCTGCCAATCTTGCAAAAAATTGTTCAGCAAGACGAATCAAACAATCGCCGTGGCAACTTCGTTTCCCACCTGATTTTAGTACCAACTCGTGAGTTGGCATCACAGGTGGCATATAACGTCAAATCTTACTCATACCATCTCAGAGATAAGATCAAAACGGTTGCCGTATTTGGTGGTGTATCGGTGAACCCACAAATGCTGGCGCTTCGTGGTGGCTGTGACATCATTGTTGCAACGCCGGGTCGATTACTTGATCTGGTATCCAGTAACGCGATTAAGTTGGACCAAGTAAAAACGCTTGTTCTTGACGAAGCCGACCGAATGTTGAGCCTCGGATTTACCGAAGAACTGAATAAGATTCTTGCGTTACTACCAGAGAAGAAACAGACGCTGTTATTTTCTGCTACTTTCCCTGATAAAGTCACGACGCTGGCTCAGCAGTTGCTCCGCGACCCTGTTGAAGTTCAGTTGCAGAGCGCAGAAGCCAGCACTTTGGTGCAGCGCGTGTTTAGTGTAAATAAAGGTGAGAAGACGGCGGTACTCGCGCACTTAATCAAACAGCATCAGTGGCGACAGACTTTGATTTTTGTGAATGCTAAGAATGCCTGTAACCATTTAGCTCAAAAGCTGTCAAAACGCGGTATTACCGCTGAAGTTTTCCATGGTGATAAAGGGCAGGGCGCTCGTACTCGTGTCCTTGACGGTTTTAAGTCTGGCGAGATTCAAGTTCTTATTGCCACCGATATCGCAGCACGCGGCCTTGATATTGAAAAACTTCCAGTGGTGATTAACTTCGATCTTCCGCGTAGCCCTGCTGATTATATGCATCGAATCGGTCGTAGTGGTCGTGCTGGTGAAGTAGGTTTAGGATTATCTCTTATCGATTACGACGACTACCACCATTTCAAAGTGATAGAAAAGAAAAATAAGTTCCAACTTGAACGCGAGCACGTAGTCGGTTTTGAAGTGGAAGACGATCAGAGTGAAGCCTACTTTTTACCAATGAAGCCGCGAGCGAAGCCAGCAGGTACGGGTAAAAAGAAGAAAAAGCGTAATCAATAGAAAACGTAAACTACATGTGAGTTTACTTACGGGAGTTGCTGGAGAAAGGGAATGCTCACTAGCTTGAGTCTTCGCTTCTAGCCATTCCTTTAAAGAACAATAGAGCCCTGCTGGAGCTACCAGTAGGGCTCTATTGCTTTTCAAGATAGTGTTATTGGCGACGAGCAGGGCGTCCGCGAGGTGAACGCTTTTTAAATGCAGACGCTGCTTTAGCTTGTGACTTAAGAATAGAGTCAACGGTTAGCGGCATTGGCTCTTTAGGTTCAAGGCCATGAGGGAAGGTACGAGCTCTTGGTGGTAAGTTGTATTCTTCTTCGCTCGCGCGTGGCATACGCTTAAAGCGATAAAGGTAAAAGTTTTCTAATTTTTCTCTCGCCCATTCGGTTTTCTTTAAATACTTCACGCTACTTGCAATCGAAGGCTTAGTGTTAAAGCAATTAAAACGCATTGCTGTATCTAGAATGTCCCAGCCGTAAAAATCTACTAACTCTTGCAACATAGTCTCTAGCTTTAACCCGTGCAGTGGATTGTTCTGTTGCAGCTCGATTCTCTCTTCGTCAGTCATCATTTTTAAGGGCCTTACTCATTAAAGGGCGGAGTTTAACAAAGTATACAATGCAGAGATATCTATAGTTACTTTGCGATGGATGCGAGCACAGTGCTCTCTACCTTGAAAGTATAAATCGGAATTGGCCGCTCTACTTGGCTCTCTGCTCAAAAATGACTCTTAAAAGTTCAAGCGTCCCAGTTCGATGTTGAATTATTGTGTAATAATTGAGATTTTTGTTGTTCTTTTACTAATGTCTAATATTCCTACCGATAGCAATACATGCTTAATAGGTTCAAATCAAAAATTAGCCATACCACTTTCTTGGTGTGGCCTCGATGTTTGATGTGGGTGTTGTCTCGTATTGGTCTGTCTACCAAGCGAAACTCTAGTTGACGTAGTTCAACGTTGAAACATAAAAGGATGACTCAATGTCTGACAAAAGTAAGACTTTTTACAGGGATGTGCGCAAAAAACCGCATGAATTTGAAAACCGAGAAGACTTTCTAAATCATGATTTAACCGTCATGAGTTTCCGTCGCTGGGGAATTCATTTGCCCTCACGTGATTACAGTATTGAAATCGAAGACTGGGTACCTGCATTAGCAGCAACCATTGGTAAAGTGGTTATGGTCACTGCCATGGTTTCCGCTTTTGCTGCTCAGTTTGGTTTATCTCCGGAATTCATTGCAGAAAACGTGCGTTACGAATTACTTATCGCTGGAGCCCTGTTCGTCATCTTGTTTTCTGCCATCCTAAACCCGAATGCAAACTTAGCGGGAACCCATGGCCCAATGATACCGCTGATTCCTATGATCGCAGCTGCAGGAGGGCACCCTCTCGCGCTAGGTTTGATGGTATGTGTTTTTGGTTTAATTCTCGCTTTAACCAAAGGTGGCTCTAAACTCATGACTCTGACTGGTATCGGGGTTCGAGGAGGGTTGTTGATCTACCTTGGTGCTGTTGGGTTGCTCGGGCAAATTAATAAGACGGAAGCGTGGGCTGCAAGTACGGACCAAGGTTACATTTCGTTTGTGGTCATAGGCCTAACCGTTATGGTTTACGCTTACTTAGCCAAGATCAATAAACGTTGGCTCGCTATCCCATTGTGCTCTGCACTCGCGGGTATTGTTGCTTATTTGATGGGCGCTGAGTTTGCTTTTACCACAGAGCCGGGCCTGCCTAATTTCAGTCCATTCTACTGGTGGGGGGAAGATACAGGCTGGCAGCTAGGCTGGCCAACCCTAGAGCACTTTATTGCCGTGACTCCATTTGCTCTACTGGCAGTCGCTATGTGGTCCCCTGATTATCTCGGCCATCGTGTGTTTCAAGAACTTAACTACCCAAAAGAAGCGAAAGGTGTACTCATGGATGTCGATGACACGATGGTCGGAGCATCTGTTCGTCAGGGGGTTGGTTCACTCTTAGGGGGCGGAAACCTAGCTTCTTCTTGGGGAACGTACATGATTCCTGCCGCAATTGCCAAACGTCCTATTCCAGGTGGCGCACTGTTAACGGGTTTCATGTGTATTGCGGCGGCGGTAATTGGCTACCCAATGGATCTAGCAATGTGGGAGCCTGTTCTGCGTGTTGCTTTGATTGTCGGTGTATTCTTACCACTTTTAGAAGCGGGTATGCAGATGATCCATAAGCATAAAGATTCACTCAGTGCAGGTATCTGTATTTTTGCCTGTGCATTCGTTAATCCAGTCTTCGGTTGGGCAATCACGATGCTGTTGGATAACCTCGGGCTTATCGGCGACCATGAGCGTGCTAACGAACTATCGCGCAAAGATAAATATCTGATTCCTGGCACTGCGTTTATCGTTTGTGCAGGCTCCCTTGCTATTGTTGGTCAGCTTCCAGGCATTCCAGCTCTTATCGGTTAATCGAATTATGCTCTAAAGGTATAGTGAGAACAGTGAGTAAAGGGACTTGCTTCTTAAAATAGTAGACAAAAACAAAAAGCTACCTAGTACCTGGTAGCTTTTTGCATGTAGGGTTAGGCTACGGAGTTAGGCTATATGAGTGATTCAATGCCGTATTTTGCGCCGTAGTGTTCAACGACAAAATCAATGTCTTTGTCACCACGGCCTGATAAGTTGATCAAAATCGAGCCGGTTTCTCCTTGCTGCGCGAGTTTAATTGCGTAAGCGACAGCGTGTGAGGATTCAATAGCAGGAATTATTCCCTCTTCACGAGACAGCTCAAAGAATGCATCAATCGCTTCGTCATCGGTGATTGAGCTGTAATTGACACGGCCAATGTCTTTTAAGTAACTATGCTGAGGTCCAACCGATGGGTAATCCAAGCCACTTGCTACAGAGTACACTTCCTGAGGTTCACCTTGTGCATCTTTAAGCATGTAAGACTTAAATCCGTGCATGATACCTGGCTCACCGAGTGTGAGTGTTGCAGCATGCTCGCCAACCTTTTGCAAAGAGCGGCCCGCAGGTTCAACGCCGTGAATGGCGACTTGTTCATCCTCTAAGAAAGCAGTAAATAGCCCCATCGCGTTAGAACCACCTCCAACGCATGCGACGAGATTATTGGGTAACTTGCCGGTCATTTCTTTGAATTGAACTCGTGCTTCGTTACCGATAATTGATTGGAAATCTCTCACCATTTTAGGGAATGGGTGAGGGCCAACGACAGAGCCTATCGCATAAAGTTGTGTATCAGGATCTTTCAGATAAGCTTCGAATGCAGAATCTACCGCTTCTTTGAGAGTCTTGCGCCCATGAGTGGCAGGAATGACATTAGCACCAAGGATTCTCATGCGGACGACATTCGGATGCTCTTTGGCGATATCAACTTCACCCATGTAAATATCGCATTTCAAGCCAACCAATGCCGCGGCTGTAGCAAGCGCAACACCGTGTTGCCCTGCGCCAGTTTCAGCAATCAGTTTCTTCTTACCCATCTTTTTAGCGAGAATGGCTTCCCCTAAGCAGTGGTTAATTTTATGTGCGCCTGTATGGTTTAAGTCTTCGCGCTTTAGGTAGATGTCTGCTCCGTATTTTTTAGACAAGTTTTCCGCATGGAAGATTGGGCTAGGTCGTCCAACAAAGTGCTTATACAGGCGAACGAGTTCCGCTTTAAATTCAGGATCTTTGCTGCATTCCTCATAAGCTGCGTTGATGTCATGCATGATTTGTTCAAGCTCAAGTGGAACAAAGCTACCACCGTATTCACCAAAGTATCCTTCTTCGTTGGGCATAGTGAGATCAAACGAGTTTTTCATTATTTACATCCTAGTTAACGAAAGTATTGATACTTTTATACCCAAAATTTGGAAGAGGTTGTGTGATCAGTTGCTTAAATAACAATTGTCGATCTAGTGAACTAGTTAAAAAGTACAGCTTGGGTAGGGGATAATAGTTGGGATGTAGAATCAGGTGGTTTGAATAGGTGCAAAAAAGCCTCGAGAGATCCTAGGCTGTCATAAGAACCTCTCGAGGCAAACAGAGTGCTGGAAATACACTCTGCGATGGTGTCTGGAAACAAAAATTAGATTCGTTTCCTTTGTCAGATATTAGGGTTTTAGAATGAGTCGATGTCAGCGAAATGTCACAAGTTAATTGCGGTATTAAAAGCTTATTTTTTATTTTTGATTAATGGATTAGAAAGTAACCTAAAACAGGTTAACCTACCGCGTGTTCCGCATCTTTTAAGTTGAACATGATCTTTCTTTTTTTCGAATCGGTGTCTTTAACCAACACGTGCACTTTGCTCCCTAAAGTAAACGTGGCGCTCTGGCTGGAAATTTTTTGTTTGACTGCATCAAATTCGAACTCACCATTTTGGAAATTTGATAAAGGAATGAGACCTTCGATTCGGTTTTCCTCTAACTCAACAAATGCTCCGAAGTGTGTGAATCCAGACGCTGTCCCTATGAAGTGTTGTCCGATAAATGGCTTCATGTAATGACATTTCAGTGCAAACTCAATCTCTCAGCTAGGGATTATGTGCTCGTAGTTATTAGAATTTATTGATTGAGCAGATATATTTAATTTCATTTTTTCTCTTATATTCGCCAATCGCTTTTATTTTATAAACTTTATTTTTATGAGCAAAGCATGAGGCGAAGTGATTCAGATATGAATGAGATTAATTTAATTCCAAACTGGAATTGCAAGGTAGGTTGTGTGATTACCTAAAGATGTATACCAAAGTGACTTTATTGAAAGTGATTAATGATGGTGTGGGAGAGGTAAGTGATTTGGCTATATAAACTTAGATAGAGAATAGTAAGGGCAGTAACAAGTGGAAGGGGGTTGTGGCACCAACAACATTGATGCCACACAAAGAATTACAGTGCAGTTACTTCAGCTGCTTGTAAACCTTTGTTACCTTGTTCAACAACGAACGATACTTTTTGGCCTTCAGTAAGAGTTTTGAAGCCTTCAGAAACAATAGAACGGAAGTGAACGAATACGTCATCACCGCCATTGTCTTGAGAAATAAAACCAAAACCTTTAGTTTCGTTGAACCATTTTACTGAACCAGTTAATTTATTAGACATAGATACCTCTATATTTGATTGTTTTAAATATTGAATTTTTAGCTAATATCAAGTGCTACTATATGATTTTAGAGATAACTATTTTGTCGCAGGAACGTAAACGAGGAATTCGATGTGGAACTGAGAGAAACTTTGATCTTTAATTACATTAATAGCTCTTTCCGTAAGAGCTGATGTGCAGTATACCGACAAAATTAATAAAGGCTAGCCTTTTCTTTTTTATTTTTTGAGTACGCCAAGCGCATTGCTTTCAAAGCATACGCTTGGTGTATAAGACGGCGTGATGTTATAGGTGGCGTCGAGCGCTTAGTGTTTTCTGGTTGGGCCGTTACGAACGATGTCTTTACCATTGTCATATACGTGCTGCGAAACCCAGCGGCCAAGGAGCAATTGGTGCTTTTCTCCTAATACGGCAACAAATGGACGACCATCGGTATTAGAGGTGGCTAGCGCAACGCCAGTGACACCTTCAAGGCCAAGAGCGCCGCTTTCTACTAAATGCAGAAATGCCTCTAACTCTTCAATCGTTTCGATTACATGGTTATCAATATTCATTGTATTCAATCTCTTCGAATTGCATTGCGGTCGCGTACTCTACCTAAGTTAAGCGTGGAAACCAAGTTTCTGCGCGAGTCATGTAATGATAGAGCCTCGTCCTGCCACTAATCATCGATAGTTAGTCTCGATAGTCCGGAACTTGCCTAGATTCAATGAGGCAGAAAACACTCTCTGGTTAGACATGAGTCACACAATGTTGTCTGGCTTATGTCAACAATACTTTTGCTATTGGATGGGGTGAAGGGGAGTGCAATAATTTGTAAAACTCTTTTCCTAAAGGCTGTTATGAAGAAAGTCCTGATTACCGGTTTTGAACCTTTTGGTGGTGACGCCATTAACCCCGCCTTAGAAGCGGTCAAGCAATTAGAGGCTGCGGCCATAAAAGGCGGTGTGATAGTTACTTGCCCAGTCCCCGTAGTTCGATATGACTCGGTGAAAGTCGTTATTGAAGCAATAGAAGCGCACCAGCCAGACTGTGTGATTACTGTAGGGCAAGCGGCCGGGCGTAGCGCGATAACCCCAGAGCGTGTCGCAATTAATGTCGATGATTTTCGTATTCCAGATAACGCTGGTCATCAGCCGATTGATGAACCCGTGGTGGCCGATGGTCCTGATGCTTACTTCTCGACACTACCGATAAAGCGTGTTGTGCAAACGTTGCAAACGCAGGGTATACCTAGCCAGATTTCCAACAGTGCTGGAACATTTGTATGTAACCATCTCTTTTATGGGATCCAACATTACTTGATAGACAATCCGATTCGTCACGGGTTTGTTCATATTCCATTATTGCCAGAACAAGCAGCAAATGGCAGTCAGCCTTCTATGTCTTTGGACATGATAGTCGAAGGGCTGAGGCTGGTGGCGCAAGTTTGTATTGCCAATGATAGCGATATCCTGGTAAGCGGTGGAACGATTTGCTAGTAAGTGTTTTAAAACCCAGTAAGTATCTGAAAGATAATAATAAGCTCGTCGTTTGATGTTGTAGTAAATGTTAGCTTTGTCAAATTTCACAAGTAGCGAAAGGAGTAGCATTGAATAGTCAGGTTGGATGTTGTTCAAACTGACATTCCTCTAGTACAGGAGGTGTTAGGGGGCTAACTTTACGAAAGGCGAGTTATTATGAAAAGCAACAAAAGTAAGTCAATCGCACTTATCTCTGTCGTTGTTTTCGCGTTGGCTATTGCTGCGCTTAAATTCGAAAACACGCTCGGAGTTCTTCCCATCGTAGTCGCTATTATCGCGTTTTTTACTTGCGTTATTTATACCAGTAGATACCTGTCTGATATGAAGCGTTCAGAGTTGATAAGTCAACCCAAACAAGCTCGAAAAATGTGTTCCAACGCATCACGCAATGAGCTTGATGCGTGCGATAAAAAGCGTTGAAGCGAGTCACATTCTCCGTATACTTTGCTGGAGCATTAATGCACTAACGTGTCGGAGATAAGCATGTCAAATCGAGTACCAACCAACATACTGACCGGATTTTTGGGTGTCGGTAAAACGACCACGATTTTAAATCTACTGAAGAACAAACCGGAAAAAGAAAACTGGGCGGTTTTGGTCAATGAATTTGGTGAGATTGGCATCGACGGTGCATTGATGACCGACCAAGGCGCGTTGATTAAAGAAGTGCCGGGTGGTTGTATGTGCTGCACTGCGGGTGTGCCGATGTCGGTAGGTATCACCGCATTATTGCGTCAAAAACCGGACCGTTTATTGATTGAGCCGACAGGCCTTGGTCATCCAAAACAGGTTATCGCGACGCTTACCTCACAGCAGTATGAACCTTACGTTGATCTTAAAGCGACGATTGCCTTGGTTGATCCGCGTAACTTAAGTGATGAAAAGTATCTTTCTAACCAAAACTTCGTGGACCAGTTAAACAGTGCAGATGTGGTTATTGGTAGTAAGGTTGACCTATGTTCCAGCCACGACCTTGATGTGTTTAATGACTGGGTGACGGACCAATCCCCTTCAAAAGTATTCAGTAAGCTTATTCATGACGGTGAGTTGCCGATAGAAGTCTTGGATATTGAGCGGGTTTACGGCAGCGCTTCTTCCCATATCGAGTCACATCATCATGACCACGCTCACCAAGAGCCTCAATTCCAGTTGGCGCCTGGTGAAGCCTTTGTGCGCAAAGAGAACAAAGGGCAGGGTTATTTTAGTTGTGGGTGGTTGTTTGGGGCAGAGTATAAGTTTGATTTTGAAAAGCTTTTCTCTATGCTGTCGGACTTGACCGCAGAGCGTGTTAAAGCAGTGGTCAATACGGATCAAGGTTGTTACGCGTTTAATGTTGCCAACCGAGTCGTGTCGGTGAATGAAATCAGCTTAGAAGGCTTTGAATCACGATTAGAAGTGATAGATTCTCAGCTGTTGCCATGGGATGAGCTTGAGCGAATTCTCCTTCAGTTATCTGGCATCAAACATTAAATCGCGCAAAGGTTAAACGAAAACGGTGAACCACTAATATATCTGTGCTCACCGTTTTTTCTTTTGTAGGATTTCAATGAGAAAAGTGAGATAAATCACTCAAATTCGGGTATAGTGCACGGCTAAATTTTTAAAGCTATTTTTAGTGGTTTGTTTAAGGAATACGCTCAATGTCATTTTCATCTCAAGGTTTTGCGCCAGAAGTGGTTAAAGCACTGGCAGAATGCGGTTATGAAAAGTTAACGCCAATTCAACAGAAGGCGATTCCAATGGCTCGCAAAGGCCATGATATTTTCGCTACAGCACAAACAGGTACTGGTAAAACGGCTGCGTTTTCTCTGCCTATGATTCAGCAGTTGCTAGACAGTAACCGTAGCGCTTCTCGTAAGACTGCTCGCGCACTTATCTTGGCTCCAACTCGTGAGCTTGCTGAACAAATTGCTGACAACATCAAAGCTTACACGAAGTACACGAACCTGTCGGTGGCTGCGATTTTCGGTGGCCGTAAAATGTCTTCTCAAGTAACGGCATTAGAAAACGGTGTAGATATCCTAGTGGCTACACCTGGTCGATTGGAAGAGCACATTGAACAAGGTAATGTCTCGGTCGCACACTTAGAGTTTTTAGTGTTTGATGAAGCAGACCGTATCTTGGACATGGGCTTTATTCACGCAGTACGTAAGATCATGCTGGATGTGGATACTGATCCGCAAATTATGATGTTTTCTGCAACGACTTCGAGCCAACTAAATCTGCTAGCAAAAGATATCCTGCGTAAGCCTAAGCGTATTGAAGTTGAGCGAGCGAATACGACAGCACAGACAGTTGCTCACGTGTTATATCCAGTTGATCAAGAGCGAAAAACGGAACTGCTTTCGGAGCTGATTGGTCGTAAGAACTGGAAACAAGTGCTGGTATTTGTGAACTACAAAGAGACCGCAAACGACGTTGTAAAAGAGCTGAAACTTGATGGTATCAAAGCGGTGGTTTGTCATGGTGACAGAGCTCAAAGTGCTCGTCGTCGTGCGTTAGAAGAGTTCAAGTCCGGTAAAGCACGTGTCATGGTGGCTACCGATGTCGCTGCTCGAGGTCTAGATATTGAAGATTTACCTCACGTTGTGAACTATGACATGCCTTTCCTAGCGGAAGATTACGTTCACCGAATTGGTCGTACAGGCCGTGCAGGTAAACAAGGCCATGCTGTTTCATTTGTAAACCGAGATGAAGAGCTCACGGTTGTTCAGGTTGAAAATCTAATCCAGCAGCGAATTCGCCGTATTGAGCTTGCAGGCTATGAACCAAAACAGCGTGAATCTTACATTGAAAAGCTGCACTCAAAACCAGCATTCAAGAATCGTCAAGGTCGTCGTAATAATCCGAACCAGTCGGCAACAGACCAAGGGTCGGCAGAGCGTCGTCTTGCTATGGTGAAGCGCCTGAAAGCGCGTCGTGGCGCAAAGTAAATTACACAGTCTGTGTGAAAAGAGCCCCTCAATTGAGGGGCTTTTTTTGTTTTGTCGTTTCGCGTTAATTTAGGCCAAGCATATTTGGCTCACCACGATAAATAATGCGATCGTTTCCTCGGTGAATACCAAACGTAACTGTAACAGGTGGATTTTCCTCTTCACTTGTCGTGTTATCCCAATCGTATTTCAGCCAAGGGATGCGATTACCTGAGCCGTCTAAATCCAGGTGGAATTGTATTTGCTCGCGTGCTGAGTCAATTTGGCTTGCAACGATATCGGTCATCCTGCCAACATGCATTGTCCCAACTCCAGAAAGCATGGCGTTGTTTGCAGGCGCATTCGACCAAATTGGCGTGCTGAAGTAATATTCACCATTCGCCGTTGTTGAGCTGTCATCGAAGTTAGTCATAAATCGACCGTTTTGCCAAGTTTCTACAGCAAGTGGCACTTTGATCACCATGCCTTGGTTGCCACCTACATCTTGAAAGTTCAAACGACCGAATCGAATGTCTGGTTGTTTTGTGAGCACTTCGCTATCGTCGAAGAAGTTTACCTCATCAACGGCTTTTACTGAGACTAAACCTATTTGGCTGATATCACTATTAGTCTCGGTATTGAATGGACCATCAGGATATTGCTTATCTGTCGTGTTCTTTTTCCAGCATGGGCTATTGTTACAAGTCGCATTGGTCGAGGGCTTCTCTATAACAAACGTTCCAACACTCGCGCTACCCAGTAGTTTCCAGTCTACCTTCTTAGGCTTAGGCGGCAAAAACCGATCGGAGTATGAGCTTAGCTCGCCTAAATCGAAATGTTGTTGAAGGTTAGACGAAAAGTGGACGTAATTCTTCACGTTTTCCTTATTCGCATTGAGTGCGACAACATCGTAAGTGACTTTCTCAAAAGGTTGATTCATGTAAGCAAAAGTTTGGCCATGTGGGTAGTGCCATTCTTGGTCTTGCACTTGAAAATATTTTGGGTAAAAACGACCAACGTAACGATAGCCTTCGTTCACAGTCATACCTAGATATTTACTTTCTAGGTTTGCTTTTACTCTCAAGCTCCCGACTTCTTCCCAATATAATCCATTAAAGACGAATTGATCATTCTTGGCTGAATTATGCGCCTGAGCCAGTGAGTCACTACTTTTTAGCAATTTTGAGGTTTGGTTCGCTGTCTCTGATGGCGTATGTTGCTCACTCGACAAGACAACGGATGCTGCTGGAGCGTCATCAAGCATAAAATTACGGGTGATAGAGGCATCACAATAGCGTGCTGATTCAACAGAACCACTTACAGAGCCGTCAGGTTGCCAAATGATCGGCTTCACTGTTAGAGAGAAAAGTTCTCCGGCGGCAATAAACCCATCTCCTTGTTCAGAGGTGCCAGAAGGCAAAGCACGTTGGTTGTCACAGATAGCCAGTGTCCATGGTCGCGAGTACACATTAAATGTTCCTTTCACTTCCACTTTGCCTTCTTCAGGGCACTCTTCAAATCCCTCACATTCAAAATGATCGGACAGTGTCACTTCAAATATGCCGGACTCGTTCGTGATAAGACCATGTTCAGACAAGCCATCTTCAAATTCTGCTGAATAGCTAAAGTTTCCTTCACTTCCTCCTAATGGTTGAACCAATGGATGAAAAACTTTAGGCGTACCATTGTAGTTGCTTGCTACTACAGGTTCGCCGGTGGTGGCACAAGCAAGTAATCGCGTATGCACGTTTTCTGGCTTACCTGCAATAACGCGTATTTCATTTAAAGTGGTGCTTTTTGTCTTTGAGTAGGCCTCAAACATAAATGGCGTAAACATAAAGCGAACAGTTTGATGCTTGCTCGTGTCTTTCGCCATAGTGAAAGTTAGTGTGTAGTTGGTATCTAACGAGATCGTATCAATATTATTCGGAACCACTCGAACAACAAGTTCACCATTCTCGTCAGATATAAATTGGTTGGCTCCTAATGTCTGCTGACCTTTAACCACCTCTAAAGTGAACAAGTCAGGGTGTGATAGGACAGCACTGACTTCTGCGCTTACAACTTCTCCATTATTGGTTGTTGTTGCTGTAAATTGCGGAAGATCGTCGCCGCACATCAGTGCCATGTCGTCCGATGGTGTGACGCTGAGGTTTAAGTCGTTCTCCGATGGAGGCTGCATGCTGCAATTCGGAACATCTTGAGGGGTGATTGGACAGACTTGGGAAGAGTAGTGACAATCAGCCTCGCCCAATCCACAGTATTGCGTGTATTTGTTGTCTTGTGCTTTCGTTTGTGCACTTCCTGGCGTTTGTTGGATTTCACCACAAACTTGACTAGGCTGATTTGGAGCGTTGTTGAAGTTCAATGTTTGGAAGTATTTAATTGCTGCGGTGGAACTATAGAATGAGCCATTTAATGTAGCTGACGATCCTACAGATTCAGCCGTACCATAGATCGACATATCTTTTATAATCAGAGAGTTGTGCGCAGAAACATCACCGACGACAAAATGGTCTTGTAAAGGATGGTTTGTTTTTAGGTGTAGTGTTTCGCCTTGTGATTCGACCTTACCACAGATGTTTGTATTAAATATATTGGTCGTGCTGTGTGTCGAAATATCACCAATAATGGTGTTGTACATTCCATCAATGTTAAGTGTCGAACCTGTTAGCTTAATATTCCCGTCTATGAGAATGTTATGAAGCTTTGTTGGGTATGCCGATAGAAGATCACCATAGATGACAGTGTGTTTGTTTTGGTAATCGTCGAGGTTTGATGCTTTCTCATTGTTAACCGTTAATCCGGTAGCGAGGGCGTGTAGAGAGATACGTTTATTGGGTTCACCAATTGTATTATTCCCCTCTAACACAATGCCATAATCTGCTTTTAATGTTATCTCTTTTTCCGGTAATGAGGAGACAATTTTATCACCAGCGGGTAGGACTAGTTTCCCTGTACAGCGATAAGTCGTGCCATCGCTTTCGATACTAAAACTCTTGTGTGAGCAAAGTTGACCTAACTCAGATAGATCTTTTACGTCATAAGTGGTGGCGTGTGAGGTTAGCGGTAAAAAAAGAACCGCAGTGAAAATACTGCAAAGACGCATCATCAAATGTCCTAATGAGTGGAACAAGATGGCATCAAGCGAGCGTGAGCAAATGCTCACTGAAATTGGAATAGTTGCGGTACTTTTTTGTTTTGAAGCCGCTTAGTTATTGAACTTTGGTTATTTTTTATTTCGTATGTCATACCAAAGTTTAGCGGCCTTATTACAACGTAAGTGTCAGGTTAGTTCAAGAGGTAAGTGTGATGTGTGTCGATTTATATGTGTAACTATTTGTTAGTTAAGGATAATAAGTAAGCATGTTGGTTCAGAATCAGGAAGGAAGCGATCCTGATTCTGAATGTTTATAACGCTAGGCAGCGTGAACGATGAGTGGAGCCATCTGATATAACTCTTCTAGTATGGCTTTCGTTTGTCTCGAATACACCAGACAATCTCGATCGCCAACGAGCTGAATTGCTCTCACTTTACCTGCAACCAAACATTGCCTAATCGTGCGTAGAACCATTTGGATATCAATTTCTGACGCGCCATCAAGGCTGTTTTTGGTTTTTAGAGATCCAAGGTCGATACTAATGATTATTTGGTCGCAGTGGTCTAGGTAATTGCCGATCTGTTGCTTAACGTTATTGCGATGACGAAAAGAAAACTCTTTCTCGGTCACCCAATCACAACCTTGATCTTCCGCGTATTCCCACGTTTCCTGCTTCGTCTCTTGCTCACTGACGCCAGCAAAAAACAATCGTACGTTTTGATAGCGAGAAAGAGCAAAATGGAATGCAGAGCCTAAGCGTGGCTCAAGTGTTGGTTTCAAGTTCATGTCATGTCCAATATTTACCACACCCACTTCGTCTCGATAGGACACGACCACAGGTAACATGGACAAGATTGCCTCGGTACAGTTAGTTACTAAAACAGGAATTGAGTGGCGAGAAAGCGAAAGGCTTAATGCTTCCTGAAACTCGCCATTTTCCAGCTTGTCGTGGTTGAAGTGACCAAAGTTTTCAGCGGTTTCATGATCATGCTGTTGGTATAGCCAATCGCTAGCATTTTCCAAACTTTGATCAGCTAATTCAAACGCGCCCTTAGACATGGGTGGCAAATACTCACACACTGTCATAAAAGAAAAAGGGTAATGCTGCGGCTGTTTCACGGTGTGGTGGAGTTTATAGCGTTTGAAAAAGCTTAACATGATGAATTACCTTTCTGGTGGTAGTGCCCTTGCCGCTTGCAGTACATGTAAAATAATGCGCTGCTTATCCTTTTCGACTCGGTGGGCCGGAGCCATCACCGAGACTGCGCCAATCAGTTTGCTTCCTTTCATTACCGGTGCGCTAATACCTGAAACACCAGGGTCAATCTCAGAAGTACTGACGGCATATCCGTGTTTACGGATGGTTGTGAGCTCTTTTTCCCACTCGTCACGTCGGTGATCTTGATTAAAATATCTCAAGATTTTCTCGCATCGACTTTGAGGCATAAAAGCAAGCATCACTTTAGATGAGGCACCGCGCAGCAGAGGTTGACTTTGACCCTGGACGAAGCTGCAACGCAGCGCCTGCATACTTTCTTTCTGTCTGACACAAAGCGCACGATAACCCGCTGGTACCATATAAGCGGCCATTTCCCCGGTTTGTTGTACCAACCTAGCCAGTATGGTTTCGACCATGTCGAGCCCATGTTGCGCGGTCTCATAGCTGTGCATGAGTAATAATGCCGCCGGACCAACGACAAATGTCTTGTCGTGAACGCTTTCTTCGATCAAGTTCCACTCTTTAAGCAGTTTTAAGTGTCGGTAAAGGCTGCTTAAAGGAACGTTCAATTGCTCGCTTAGCGTTTTCGCAGAAACTGGGAACGGACTAACTGCAACTTGCATTAACAACTGCAGTGATTTTTCGTTTACCTGGTTAGCATTAGCTTTGTTTGTCGTCATGAGAGTGTTGTAACGTGTTGTAGGAGTTACGACAAATATAATTCTTAATCACTGAGAAAAGAAAAATAATTTTAATGGGTAATTCTCACATGATGAGAAACAGACAGGTAAAGACTTTCGCAAGTACCGATAGACATAACATGGTGTCGAATTAAAGTCTCAGGTTTGAGGCGCTTGATACTAAATTGGAACAGGAGTGAATAAGACATTGTTTAGTTTGCGGTATTACTCAGCGTTTCGCATACTGAGTTAATCCAAACAAATAATGTTAAAAAACGTGAGTTGCTAGCGGGTATCGGAATCGAGGTACCATCTCAGTAAATCGGTTTTATAAAAGGTTACTTTTATATGCTGAATAAGGCGATTTTTAAAAAAGCCATCATTTTTCTTCTGCCTATTCCCTTGGTTATTGGAGAGGTTTTGTATTTAGCTCGTGAAAGCGTGCAAAACAATCTCAATCATTTATTAGAAAAAAATGTGCAAATTGCAGATGAAATTTTATTCCAAATAGAGACAGAAAACCGCACGGCGTTGCTACACCCTGAACGATGTGAAGAGCTCCAGCAAAGCTTAATGTTTGAACGAGATATTGAAGAAATGCTCATTGTGAAAGAGGGAGTCATTACTTGTTCTTCGAAATTGGGAAGTATCTCTAAACCGTTAGCTGAGCACATCGCCTTTCCCAAGGGACAAACGCTAGCGCTTGGTAGTGTTGATAGCTTGTACGATCAGTTCTTGCTAGTGGTAACGGAAGGAGAGCGGGGTTATCAAGCCGTAACGATTATCGATCATGACTACTTTAATGCGACAATAGGGTTTAACAACGATTTACGCCTAAAACGCTCTGCGCTGTTTATCCATGATCAAGTTTCACCAGAAGGAGCATTAAGAGCGGGAAGTAATCCTATCGGTATCAAATCGTCGCAAATGTTTGAGTATGAAGCTTTGAGTGAAGCCAGCGATCTTTTCGTCAAACAGAGAACACTTTCCTATTTTTTGTACTCAATTCCAATTATTTTCGTGATCTACCTTTGCTTGTATGCGTTGAATAAGTTTATTGATCCTCATCGCAATTTGATACTGGATCTTAAAAGAGCGATAAAAAGAGGAGAGTTGACCCTGTATTACCAACCGCAAGTTAACGTTGATACCGGCCAGTTATTCGGGTTTGAAGCGCTAGTGCGATGGGAGCATCAAAGTAAGGGGTTCATTTCTCCGGATGAGTTTGTCCCTGCGGCAGAGCAAAGTGGATTGGTTTTTTTACTTACTGATTTCGTTCTGGATAAAGCGGCAGAGGACTTCAGTAAATTAGGCTTTGATCAGCCTGTCCACCTTGGTATTAACGTGCCGCCTGGTTATTTAGTCGGACCAAACGCGATCAGAAAAATTCAATTGCTCGACAGACAGTTGAGCCGAAACAAAGTCTCATTAGGGGTTGAGATAACAGAGCGTCAGCTCATTGATTCAGAGGCGAGAAAATGCATTGCAGCGCTGCGAGTGCATGGTATTGATGTGCTGATCGATGATTTTGGAACTGGCCAAACCTCGTTAGCATTTCTACAGCACATGCGCATAGATTACTTAAAAATCGATAAGTGCTTTGTCGAAACCATTGGTATTCCTAGCCTTAGTGCTTCTGTCTTAAAAGCGATGGTTCACTTCGCGGAAGAATTACAAGTACAATTGATCGCTGAAGGCGTGGAAACCATAGCGCAAGCTGAACACTTAAAGCAGATGGGAGTGAGATATCATCAGGGATACCTGTACTCCAAACCATTACCCTATGAGCAGCTTGCGCAGCGAAGTCATTATGATTGGTAGACGTTAGCTCTGTAACACTGAGCATTTTCATCAAACACAAACTCTAACTCATTTTTGATGCTATCTAAGCGGTCTTCTTGGTAGTGAGACACATACAATAGTTGGCTTAAATTCTCTCTAGCGATGAGTTCAAGTGTGTTCTTAACTAACCGTCTACCCAAAAAATCTAACCCTTGATACGGCTCGTCCAAAATCAATAATGTGGGTTGTTTCACGATGGCTCTTGCAATCAGTAACAGTCGCTGCTGGCCGTACTCTAATTGCTTAAATGAGTTTTTTTTGTACTGGCTCATATGTAAGATATCGAGCCACTCGTTTGCAATATCCATCTCTTTGCGAGTTGGCTGGTTATACAACCCGATCGAATCGTAAAATCCTGACAAAATGACTTCTAATGCGCTGCAATTGACTCGATATTGGAGGTGTAGCGCTGAAGACACCATGCCGATATGCTGCTTAATTTCCCAGATTGTCTCGCCAGTACCACGCTTTTTACCAAAAATATCAATGTCATTGCTGTAGCATTGCGGATGATCGCCAAAGATCAATCCAAGTAAGGTACTCTTTCCACAACCATTTGGACCTTTGACCTGCCAATGTTGGCCCTTGTCTATGCGCCAGTTCAAGTCAGTAAAAATCTTCTTATCGGTGTATTCAACAGCCCCATTCTTTAGTTCAAATATTGGGTTGTTGAATGGTGTCGAGTGCTGATGCTGACGTATCAAGCTCATCATTTCTTCACTCTGTTGCTTTGACTGAGATTTAATTTGTCCAATGATTGGATGATTATCCCAACTGGACTTATCCATTGTACTATCAAGCTTTCCTGCACTGAAAAGCGCGATGCTATTGATCCACTCAGGCATGTCAGATTCGCGAGAGAAGGTTATGAGTAGTTGCACATTTTGAGAAAGCGAGTGTAAATAGCGAGCGAGAGCAGCTCGGTGCGCAATATCTAAGCCAGTAAATGGATTATCGAGTAATACTAAGTCAGGTTGTGTGGCTAAAGCTCGGGCGAGCATTACTCTTCTGGTTTCTCCGGTAGAGAGAACACGGAAGCCACTATCTCTAAGATGACTTAGGTCGAGATCATTAATTAGCTGTTCAGTTAAGTTGGTGTCTTGGCTCTGCTCTAGGATTAATGAATAAACAGTGCTCCCTTGGTCGATACGATCAAGAAAATCCGTATCATCCTTTTCTAATTCTCTTTCCAGTAATCGCTGTTGCTCTGATAACGACACTTGCGCAACGGACAGCCCATTTAGCTCAATTTCCCCACTATCTGGTGACATTTCATCACAAATAAGGTCTCCAAGCAGAGAGCCAATATCTCCATCCGCGCTGAATATCCCCCAAGACTGCTGAGTGTTAATTTTCCAATCGTCAATAAACAAGTGTGTCGTGTTTCTCTTAGCTGCAAGCTGACGAAAGTGAATAGTCATTGCGTTTGTCTTCCTTGTTTTCGTTTTAGTGGATTACTTATAACAATTTACGAACTCAGTACGGAAGCGCTTTTGTGTATTAATTTTGAACAGTGCTCAGTCTTGTGCATATTAACGAAGCCTTGTATTAGAGGATAAAAATGCGACTAGAGTCATTAAGTAACAAGTAAACTTGTCAATAATTTTGTTTTATTTTTGAATCAACCTATCATTATGCATGTATATGTTATGCTGATAAATTCATATTTGCCGTTTGTTAATTAATCAATGTAAGGACACATGTTTATGAGTGAAACGGAATACGATTACCCCTCGAGTTACAGCCTAGTTTCCATTACCGATACCTCCAGTTACATCAAATATGCCAGTGAAAACTTTAATGAAGTCGCGGGGTTTGATGAAGGGGAGCTTATCGGTAAACCCCACAATGTTGTGCGTCATCCTGATATGCCAAAACAGGCTTTTAAAGATTTATGGACTCACCTGAAAACTGGCAAACACTGGATGGGAATGGTCAAAAATCGACGTAAAAACGGCGGCTATTATTGGGTTGACGCGTTTGCTTCTCCTATAAAATCTAATGGTGAAGTTGTGGAATACCAATCAGTGAGATTTAAACCTGAGCGTATACACATCCAGCGAGCGGAAAAAGCGTATTCGAAGCTTCGAAATAATCGTAAGCCGTGGAAAATGTATCTTCCTCGTACACGTTTGTGGATGAGATCGGCCTTCTTCCTTTTAATTTCAAACCTTCTTGGCTTACTCATTCTACAAATGAATCAATCACCAGTGATAGCGTTTGGCGTTGTTGCGTTACTTTCCGTTTTCTCTATTTATGTATTAACCAGACCAGTTGAGAAGCTCGCTAAACAGGCTAGGCAAGACTTCAACAATCCACTCATGGAATATATTTATTGCGGAAGAATCAACGATCTGGCTGAGATTGAGCTGGGTATGAAGATGCGTAAGCAATTTGCCAATGCGCTACTGGGGCGCGTTGGCGTGTCTGTAAAAGACTCTTGTGAAGAAACGCGCGCAAGTGCTAACAGTGCTGCGACAAATAGCCAGCAAGTGACGGAGAACTTAAGCGCACAGAAAGTGGAGATTGACTCGGTCGCAACAGCGGTCAACGAGATGCAAGCCTCTTCATCTGAGATATCAAATAATGCTCAAGCGACCGCCGAGGCTACGTTAGAAGCGCAAAATACGATGATAGACAGCCGTAGCGTTATCGATAATGTTAACCAATCGGTTTTAGAGTTGGTTGATGAGCTCGGCGAAATATCTAAAGTGGTCATACGTTTGAACCAACAAACCGAGCAAATTGGAACCGTTGTTGAAGTCATCAATGGTATTGCCGAACAAACTAATTTATTAGCGTTGAACGCTGCAATTGAAGCCGCGAGGGCAGGCGAACAAGGCAGAGGGTTTGCCGTTGTAGCAGATGAAGTGAGAACCTTAGCTAAAAGAACTCAGGAATCGACAACAGAGATTAAATCGGCCATTGAAGGGATTCAAAATGGGAGCAAATCAGCGGTTTCTGCGTTAGAGAAAGGTAACGAAATGTCGACCGGAACGGTAACATTGCTGGGTACTGCTTTGGATAGCATTCAACAACTGGAGTCCCTTGTTCAGGACGTCGTCGAACGAAACCAACAAATTGCGGTCGCGATAGAAGAGCAGGTTTATGTAACGGATGAAATAAATGAAAACATCCAGTCGCTTAATTTAAAGTACAGTGAATCGTATGAACTGATGACTGAAACGAATCATATGAACACCAAAGTGCAAAATTGCACCAATGACCTGTCTGAAATGATTAAGAAGTTTGCTTAAACTTTAGAAAATCGGAGTTAAAAGCCCGCTAAACATTAGCGGGCTTTTAACTGGAATATAGTGAAGTGCCGGATTCGTTTACGATCGAGGATTTCTAAATCTCGTTTTTGTAAGAGCTAAAACGACGAAAGCTCGCAATAAATGCGAGCTTTCTAAATAAGTGGCGGAGAGATAGGGATTTGAACCCTAGATACGCTATTAACGTATGCCGGTTTTCAAGACCGGTGCTTTCAACCACTCAGCCATCTCTCCGTTGTGGGCGGTATAATAAGGAGCATAGTCCGACTTGTAAAGTGCTGAATTATAATAGAAGTACTGTTTGCTTGTTTTATGATCACTGATGTGATGTTGGACAGTTTGAAAGCGGAGTGAAAAAGGGACAAAAAGTACCAATTTATAGAGTTTTTACTTTATATTGGCGCACGTCAATAAAATGGTGTTTTATTGTTATCTTGCTGATATATAAGACATAACATGCTTTTAGGGTACATGTGTTCGCCCGAAAGTATTTGCAAGACTTTGTGAACTAATTCAAAATTAACTGGTATAGCCAGTTGTGCTTAGAATTCTTAAGGGTGTTTATGAAGGTCACAAATCTATTTAAAGACAAAGTTGATGCGATTTCTGCTCATCAATCCGAGTTTATGAATTGGATGTCTCCAACGTTACGCGATTATTGGAGTGACTTTTTGGGGAAAGCTCAAAATAGCTTTCTTTTCTCAAAAGTTCGTGATCACCAGCAGCCAGCCGTCAACGAAGAAGTTGCACCTCAACCTGCACCGATCGTAATGGCACCTGAGGCTCAAAAGCTTTATGACGAGTTAAGTGAAAAAATTGGCGAAGTTATTCACACTGGTGATTGGGTTCATGTGTCTCAAGAACGTATTAACCAATTTGGTGCGGTAACGGAAGACATGCAATGGATTCATACTGATCCAGAGCGTGCTTCAACTGAATCTCCATTTAAGACAACTATCGCTCATGGCTTTTTAACATTAGCATTGCTGCCTAAACTGACGGATTCAGTCGATCCAGACAAGCCAATGTTCCCAACAGCTAAAATGGTAGTTAACTTGGGTTTAAACCAAGTCCGTTTCCCTTACCCTGTCAAAGCAGGCAATAATGTTCGTGCAGTCAGCACGTTAACAAAAGTAACGCCAATCAAAAAAGGTTTGGAGATTGAGCGCGAAATTAAAGTGGAAATTGAAGGTATTCGTCGACCTGGTGCGGTTGTGGTCTCTGTAATTCAACTGCATTTCTAATTCCGAAACCGGAGAGAACACTACATAGGAAAAGAGAGCATCAAGGTGCTCTCTTTTTTATTTTTACTGATTAAAGTTTTTTACTGGCGTATAACCGTAATCTGCAATCGCTTTTTGTCCCTGCTCTGAACGAAGGAAAGCGATAAAACCTTTACCTGCATCGCTAATCTTATCTACTTTGTATAGCACTAGGAATGGTCGCGCCAACTTGTACTTATGATTGCTAATGTTTGTCGAGGTTGGGTCAATACCATCTAACTGAATCGCCTTGATCGAGCGATCTACTGACCCTACAGAGATAAAACCAATGGCGCGAGTGTTATGGTTAACAATGGTTTTTACCATGCTGTTGCTGTTTACAACCAAGTTGTTTGGGCTGATATCCGAGACAAGGCGATCATTAACGATTTTGGTCAGTCCCAGCAAGCTTTCGAAGCTGTAACGTGAACCTGAAGACGCTTCTCTAGTAACCACCGCGATAGGCTGATCTGCGCCCCCGACCTCTTTCCAATTCTTAATTTTACCTTTGTAAATATCAAATAGTTGTTGCTGAGAAAGGTTTTCTATAGAGTTGGTACGGTTTACAACAACAGCGAGGCCATCATAAGCGATAGGGTATACATTGAGATCTTCACCTTTTTCGCTTTCAGTCAGATAGCGAGAGCTCATGCCTATTTCGGCTACTCCTTTATTGACCATGGTGATACCAGCACTCGAACCAATGCCCTGAACAGCAACGTAATCGTCTGGGTGTGTTTTGTTGTATTCCTCAGCAAGTACATCCATCACACGAGCAACCGACGTTGACCCTGAGATGTTGATTTCTTTTGCAATGGTAGGGAGGGAGACTGCTATGGCCAATAACGTCGCCACAGTAAAACGTAACATATTAAACTCCATATACGGGATAAAGCAGAGTTTATGATATTGCGTTCAGGTTACACTTTTGTGAACTGTTAGCGCTAAACAGGGGAATTGTTTCTAGTCAAGAGGTGATGGAGCTAGCGTTTCCAAGTGGATTGAGATGATAATCTGGGCAAATGATAATATAGCTATCTTATACTTGAGTTAGGTAGATAACTACCATCGGTGATGATGTAAAGGTTATATACTAGGATCGACAGCTCTAACTATCATCCATCGGGAGAACGTTGATGTCAGTGTCCCAAATGGCGACAAGTCGTTTATACAAATCAGTTCAATCGCTCTGCTCTGTGCGTAATGCTAACTTGCCTGTCGAACAGGGCAAGTGCCTCTATGAGCTAGTAGAAAATGGTGTTGAGCTTCATCGGGCGCATTTTCTCCTCGACTCCCAGCATAGCGAGTATACTTCTCCCGTCGCGAAGATCATGTTTGATGAGGACAACCAACTTTGGTATTTCTATGTTCCCACATATCACAACGAGCTGTTAAGGTGGGTGCCTTATAAGCCACTTCCATTTAGCCGAATGCTTGAGGACTTACTCAACGAATTGGAGCGTGATCCTCAAGCGTGTTTTTGGGAATAGGGCGAGCCCAACGGATGCGAATGCCGACATGATTTATACTTTAGGCTTAACGACTTGGTTTCTAAAGTCTTTGGGGGTCATGTTGTAAACGGATTTAAATGCTGTACTGAAATGCGCTGCACTTTTAAAACCAGACTCAAACGCTATTTCTGTTATTGATTTTTCTGACTTGCGCAGTTGGGTTGCTGCGAAGTTTATCCGTTTCACCTTTAATATCTGAGAAAACGAAAGATCATCTGCGGCGAGGCGACGTTTCAAGGTCGCGATGGACATGCTCATATGAGCCGCTAAGCCTTCTAGCGTGATGTCTTTTTCAATATTACCCTCAATGTACTTAATGGCTTTTTGAGAGTCGCTCAGGCTACTTGCATCATCTATGATAGATAGGATGTTTGGCTCTACCTCAACCATCAACGACAGCAATGCCATTGCGATATGGCTTTGTGTGTAGTCTGGAGCGTTGCGACTCGCTAACTTAACCAACATGTCCTTCAATTGTGCTACTTCGCTACCGGATTGCGTCGAAAAAGGATAGAAGCGCCTTTCTTCCGTTTTGGAACGTAGCATCGGGTGCGCTTTCTTAAAGTCACAGAATATGTTTGGGTTGAAGACCAAAGCCAGTGCTTTAAAGCCACCGTCACTAGAGACGGCCTCTGCACTGCTCAGATCTGCGGAGTTATAGAGTGTGAAATCTCCGGCTTTAAGTTCAAATTGCTCACCATTAGGTTGATGAACTAATAGGGCACCTTCTTCAACAATATATAACCCATTATGTGTTGCAGTGTAACGCTCACTTTTGCGCGCAGTGAAGTGATTAAAGCGAATGATCTCAATGTTCGGCATACTCGTTCTTATCGTTTTACATAACAAATAAAAAAGGCGCTCAATAGAGCGCCTTTTAACTTCATTCGGTATTATTCACTTACAGTCTGTTCTGTTTGTGCTGCTGGTTGTTCAGCGAATACCTGGGTTGGCTTTGCAACTAAACTGCGGTTTTCTTGGTTTACGTCCGTAAGGACAATTTCCAATGTATCCCCAAGTTTGTATACGACCTCTTTATCGATAGAGATGGTACCGTTGTCGCCATTGCACTCAATTCTTTCTTTATTATCAAGAATTAGTGCACCAGGAATAAAGGCTGCTGCGCCATTTTCGAGAAGTCGGACACGTGCGCCTGCACGATTAATATCGAAAATCTCACCTGTGAAACAAGTTTTCTTGCTCGGCTCATCAGCAAGCGTGCGTGCATATAGCCAATCTGAGACATTTCGCTCAGCGATTTTATGATGTTTACGATGTAGAGCTAGCTCTTCGCCTACTTGGTCATCTGGTTTTTGTACGGGTTCTTTACCAAGGATGACGGCCTTCAACATACGGTGGTTGATCATATCACCGTATTTACGAATTGGTGATGTCCAAGTTGCATAGATGTCTAAACCCATTGCGTAATGAGGCAGAGGCTGATTACCCACTTCACTGTATGCTTGGAACTTACGAATACGGTTATCTAGGTAAGACGTTTCTTGAGCAGCCAACCAGCGGCGCAATGCAGCAAAGCCTTCTAGTGTAGCAATAGACTCCGCTGTGAACTCCAACTGGCCTTCTGGATTGACAAGTTGAACCACTTCTTCAATCTTCTCGTTCTTGATACCAGCATGCGTATTGAAAACACCTGTTTCAAATTTATCGCGTAATGTACGACCTGCACAGATGTTTGCGGTAATCATGGATTCTTCAACAAGGCGGTTTGCACTGCGGCGCATGTCTGCGTGGATAGCAATTACATCGTTATCTTCACTGAGCTCAAAACGGTAGTCAGGACGATCAGGGAAGACCACTGCGTTTTTCTCACGCCATTCAGCGCGAGCAAGAGAGAACTCATAAAGATCACGAACGATGGTCGCGATCTCTTCAGATGGCTGCCATGCTTCAGAGCTGCCGTTTTCTAACCAATCAGACACGTGATCGTATGCTAGGCGTGCATGTGATTTGATGTTTGCCGCGAAGAATTTAATATCGTCGCCAATCACACCATCTTTACTTACCGTTACGGTACAGCAAATAGCAGGGCGGGTTTCACCTTCAATCAGAGAACATAGGTTGTCCGCTAAATCACGAGGTAACATCGGGATGTTGCGGCCTGGAAGATAAATAGTATAGCCACGCTCACGCGCTACTTTATCCATTTCATCTTCAGGTGTGATGTAGGCGGTTGGGTCCGCAATAGCGATGGTGAGTTCGAAATCGCCAGATACGGTTTTCTTCGCGTACAGCGCATCGTCCATATCTTTAGTCGATTCACCGTCGATAGTGACGAATGGAACATGAGTCATGTCTACGCGTTCTAGCTCCGCGTCGTCTTTCAGTTCCCAGTTATCGATGCCTGCTGGCTCAGAGTTTGGTAGATCGTTTTGAGCAAGCGTTACCCACCAAGGCGCAATTTTATCATTCGCGTCAGTGATTTTTTCAGAAATTTCTACGAAGAAAGAGTTATCGCCTTTTAGAGGGTGGCGAATAAGATGTGCGACAACCCAATCACCTTCGGCGAACTCGTCAGGTTTAAGACCTTTCTTTAGTTTCGCTTTAAGAGACAGCTTTTTAAGCTGTGGGTGATCAGGTGCTACGTTGAGCTTGCCTTTGAACATTTTTACTCGACCAATAAAGCGAGTCACGGCTTGTTCCAGCAGCTCTTGTGGCTCTGCAACTTCGCGTTCATTTTCGGTGCGGATAATGGCGACGACTTTGTCACCGTGCATGCACTTTTTCATGTACGCAGGCGGGATGAAGAAGCTAGTCTTACTGTCCACTTCCAAAAAGCCAAAGCCTTTATCTGTGGCTTTTATTGAGCCTTCTTTTTTAGGCAGGTTTTCTTGGATTTGCTGCTTAAGCTGAGCGAGTAGTGGGTTATCTTGAAACATCTTTTCTTAAATTACCTATGGAGTTGGGCACACTATAATCATTGCGAGCTATTATTACTACCTGTGGAGCGTAATTTCGCCGTGAATTTTGCCAATTTAACCACGAGAAATTGGCTTAAATATTGATGAAATTCTCATCTGTGAGTTACGCGAATCTACGGGGAATGGTAGGGCTGGTGGAAAAATATGCTAAAAATACCATTGTTGAGAATAAATTGTGATGTAATTCAATTTTTTCTGGATTTTTTTATGCTTTTAAGGAATAATCCGCCTCCCTTAGTCGTCCCTAATGGCTTATCGCGGTTGTGTACTGTGCTGTGTTCCCGTCTGAATGGAATCAGTATCTGGATGGATCAGTATCGAATTGGAAGAGCATATGGGACTGTTTTTTTGTTTAATTAAGTAGGATCCCAATGCAAGATTCTGTTATTCAATTCAGTGATTTATCTCTGAATGATTCTATCCTTTCTGCTCTAGACGGAATGGGTTTCGTGTCACCAACTCCAATTCAGGCTGCGGCAATCCCACACCTATTGGAAGGTGCTGACGCGCTGGGTAAAGCTCAAACAGGTACAGGTAAAACAGCAGCGTTCTCTCTGCCTCTTCTCAACAAACTCGATCTAAACCAACGCAAACCGCAAGCGATTGTACTTGCTCCGACTCGTGAGCTGGCAATTCAGGTTGCAGCGGAAATGAAAAACCTTGGTAAAAATATCAAAGGTTTGAAAGTTCTAGAGATTTACGGTGGCGCATCTATTGTCGACCAAATGCGTGCTCTTAAAAGTGGCGCTCATGTAGTTGTCGGTACTCCAGGCCGTGTTCAAGATCTTATCAATCGCGAACGTCTACACCTAGACGAAGTTAGTACTTTCGTTCTTGATGAAGCAGACGAAATGCTAAACATGGGTTTCGTAGATGACGTAACTGCGATCATGGAGCACGCTCCAGAGTCAGCACAACGCGTTCTGTTTTCTGCAACTATGCCTCCAATGCTGAAGAAGATCGTTGAACGCTTCCTTCGTGACCCTGTAACGGTTGACGTTGCTGGTAAAAACCACACTGTAGACAAAGTTCAACAACAGTTCTGGGTAGTGAAAGGTGTAGAGAAAGATGAAGCGATGTCTCGTCTTCTTGAAACTGAAGAAACTGACGCGTCAATCGTATTCGTACGTACTCGTCAAGATACTGAGCGTCTGGCTGACTGGCTATCTGCACGTGGCTTCAAAGCAGCTGCACTGCACGGTGACATTCCTCAGTCTCTACGTGAACGTACTGTTGATCACATCAAACAAGGTGTTATTGACATCCTAGTTGCAACTGATGTTGTAGCTCGTGGTCTTGACGTTCCACGTATTACGCACGTATTTAACTACGACATCCCATTTGATGTTGAGTCATACATCCACCGTATCGGTCGTACTGGCCGTGCTGGACGTAAGGGTAAAGCGATCCTTCTAGTTCGCACTAACCAAATTCGTATGCTTCGCACTATCGAGCGTGTAACTAAGTCATCTATGGAAGAAATCCAACTTCCTCTACGTGACCAAGTTGCTGAAGCTCGTCTAGCTAAGCTAGGCGCTGAGCTTGAAGCAGAGAAAGAGCACAAAGCACTAGACAAATTTGCTGAGCTGGTAGAGAAACTACAAACTTCTCTAGACATCGACCCAGCAACACTTGCTGCTATGCTTCTTAAGCGTCAGCAAGGCAAACGTCCTCTGTTCTACATTGGCGAAGACCCAATGGTTGAAGCAATTGAGCGTGACAAGCAACGTCGTAAAGAGCGCCGTGAAGGTGGTCGCGACGGCGGTCGTAACTTCAACAACCAAGACTGGGATACTTACCAGCTTCAAGTTGGTCGTGAGCAAGGCGTTCAAGTTAAAGACATCGTTGGCGCTCTAGCAAACGAACTAGGTCTAGGTAAAGGTTCTATCGGTGCGATCAAGCTAGCTCAAGGTCACACATTCGTACAGCTACCTAAAGCAATGACTTCAGACGCGGCGAACAAGCTAAGCAAACTACGTATCCGTCAACAAGATGTTGGTGCTGTAGTATGTGATTTCGATGATTTCCGCGAGTCTCGTGGTGGTCGCCGTGACGGTGGTCGTCGCGATGGTGGTCGTCGTGATGGCGGTGGTTACCGTGGCAACCGCGAAGGCGGCAACCGTGGTGGTGATCGTCGTGAAGGCGGCCGTCGCGAAGGTGGCTTCCGTGGTAACCGTGACGGCAACCGCGATGGCAATCGTGAAGGTGGCGAACGTCGTTTCGATCGCAACCGTGGTGGTGATCACCGTGGTGCACATCGTGGTGAACGTGGTCACGGTCGTGGCCGTCGTACAGACGCATAATCACGAGTGATTAAAGCGACGGTTTAAGTTGCTACACAAAGAATTGAAAGCCGAGCAAAGCGCTCGGCTTTTTTATGCGCGTCTAATACGGTTTTGCTTTTCATCGTGTTTGTTTACCCAACTTATTACTTCGTCTAAGGGCAGGGCAGGACAGAACAAGTAACCCTGAATGATGTCACAGCCTCGACTTCTCAAAAAATGCAGTGTGTCCATGTCTTGAACGCCTTCTGCTACGACCGAATACCCTAATCCATGTGCTAGCGCAATCGTGTTCTCAACGATAGAGCGGGAGCCTTCTGTGCGGCTTGCTGTGGAGAGAAATGAGCGGTCGATTTTAATTTGATCAACCGGAAGATCTCTTAACAGTGACAAAGATGAATACCCAGTGCCAAAATCATCCAAGCTGATCTTTATACCTAATCCTTTAATTTGATGAATTAAGGGGTTGAGCTCAACGACCCTATCGATCGCCATCGTTTCAGTGATCTCTAAACTTATTAGGTCAGCGAATTGCGGGTTTACTTTGAGCAAAGTTTCTAAGCGATTAAACAGCAAGTTAGATGAGAGATCTTTCGCTGATAAGTTTACGTGGACAGGAAGCTTAATGCCTTTCTCTATAAATGTTTGCAGATCCCTTTCTACTTGGTTAAGAACCCACATGGTAATGTTGTGCACCTGATTGCTACGCTCTGCGATAGGAATGAAGTCGTTGGGTGAGATCGTTTTACCATTTTCGTCATGCCAACGAATCACTGCTTCAAAACCGACAGCTAAGTTAGTGTGTGCATCAATCAACGGTTGGTAATACAACTGAAACTCCTCTTTTTCAAGCGCACATTGAATACGAGAAGATATCTCAAGTTGGTACTTAGCCCCGACGTTCATATCTTCATTATAAAACGCAAAAAGATTGCCATTACGCTTGGCGTGATACATAGCGATATCTGCGTGCTTGATCAAAAGATCATTGGTTAGGGCGTCATATGGGTAGGTGCTTATACCAAAAACAACGCGGCAGGAAACTTGAAACTCATCTAAATGAAAGCGTTCAGACATTGCAGAATCTAGTTCTTCTATGAGTTTTTTACCCGTTTCCTCGCATGCAGAAGATGTCAGGATGACAAATTCATCACCACCAACGCGGAATATCTGGTCATTGCCTTTCAGTTTCCCCTGAAGGCGTTGACCAATTTGAATAAGTAACTGGTCTCCACAAAAGTGACCCATTGCATCGTTGACTTGTTTAAAATTAACCACGTCAAAAAGGATCACCGAGAATGGGTCTCTAGATTGTATTCTGCCTTCGATAGACTCAAAGCAGTATTTACGATTAGGGAGCCCAGTAAGAGCGTCATGGACGGCATTGCGCTTCTCTCTTTCAGCAACGGTATGAAGCTCTAATATTGAATCGTTGCTCCACTTAATCACCAGCACGACAAAGATACTGCCGCCAAAAAGTATAAGAGAAACCCCCGTTTCTAAGAGAGAAGCAATAGGTTTTTGCATGATAGCGTGCAAAAAAACGGCATAAGCAAAAATGAAACAGCTGATTAACAATAATAGGAAAGTCCACCCGGTTACGTCAGTTTTCGAGCAGATGTTTTTTGTCATCTGCCATCCCCAGCAGAGCAAAATCAAACCTAAGATCACTAATAGAAATGCAATAGTGGGCACATTATTACCCCGATTTATTGATTGGTTTGTTATTTTTGTTCACCCAATAAACAACGTAGCTTATATATCTGACTTTGTACAAATTGACCTATTCATAAATTATGTTTAACAAGTGATATTTTTTAGTCTTCAAATAAAATCAAAACTTGCTACAGATCAACAAAATTTGTTCAATCAAATCGCTTTTACTAAAAGATTGTTGAAAGATTAAAAAATTATTGAATAATAGAGGGGCAAACAAGAAGTACGCAGCGCACAAGCGCTATTACAACCTCTGCTCTACAACAGGATAACTATTTCATGTCTAATTCGTTTGTACTGGTGATCAACTCTGGTAGCTCTTCATTAAAATTTGCTGTTATTGATTCTGAAACCGGTGAAGCTTTGGTATCAGGTATTGGTGAGTGTTTTGGCCTACCTGAAGCTGAAATCAGTTGGAAATATCAGGGAGAAAAAACCGTTGAAGCAATTCCAGCTGGCGGTAACCATCATCAGTACGCTGTTGAGCGAGTGGTAAAACTACTCGAAACTCTAGGTTTGAGCTCAAAATTTGTCGCTGTAGGCCATCGCATTGTCGCAGGCGGTGAAACCTTTAAAGGAACTGTGAAAGTTGATGAAACAGTTATTCAAGAAGTAGAGCGCCTTGCTGAACTTGCACCACTTCATAACAAAGCGAACGCTGAAGGCATGAGAGCGGCAATGGCGGCGTTCCCTTCACTGCCTCAATTTGCTGTATTCGACACTGCTTTCCACCAAACAATGCCAGCCAAAGCCTTTATGTACGCACTTCCTTACGAGCTTTACGAAGAGCATAAAGTGCGTCGTTACGGTGCTCATGGCACAAGCCACTACTACGTAAGCCGTGAAGCAGCGAAAATGCTAGATAAGCCGGTTGAAGAAAGCAGCTTTATCACTGTGCACTTAGGTAACGGTGCATCAGTGAGTGCGGTTAAAAATGGCGAATGTGTTGATACAAGTATGGGTTTGACGCCGTTAGCTGGCCTAATGATGGGCACTCGCTGTGGTGACCTCGACCCAAGTGTTATCGAGTTCCTTTTCCGTAAAGGCTGGGAAAAAGACGAAGTGTTCGAGATGATGAACAAGAAGTCAGGTTTCTTAGGTGTATCTGGTGTGACAAGTGATGCTCGTGGTGTACTAGAAGCAATGGAAGCGGGGAATTCACGTGCGAAGTTGGCATTTGAGATCTTCACTTACCGCGTTGCGAAGTACATTACTTCCTACCTAGCGGCTCTGGATTCATTAGACGGCATCATCTTCACTGGTGGTATTGGTGAAAACTCACTACCAATTCGTCGTGAAATCTTGAAAAACCTAAAACTGTTAGGTTTTGTTGAAGATGAGAAAGGTAACGAAGATGCAAGATTTGGTAACGCAGGTGTTATTGCAACATCTGAGTTGCTCGGTGCGAAAGCACTAGTTATTCCTACTAACGAGGAATTTGTGATAGCCAAACAATCGGTTGAGCTATTGTAATATATAACGAAAACAGAAAGTTAAAAGCGAGCCTCGTGCTCGCTTTTTTTATTTAAAGCAATTTGGCAATTACTCTTTGAGTTTCAGAGCTTCGCGCTTTTTGATTAAAAAATCCATCAAGACGCGGATTTTTTTCGGCATATGCTCTCGTGAAGGTATATATAAATAAAACCCTGGAAACTCTTTGCACCAAGGTGTCAGAACTCGGGTCAATCTTCCCTCATCTATGTGCTTTTCCACCCATAAATCAATATGCTTCACTAAACCCACACCCTGTATTGCAGCTTGTAACATACTATAGTCATCATTAAAAATAGCATTACCTTTAGGCTCGAAAACGAGGGTGCGCTTTGCAACATCTGGAGAGGTTAGCGACCAATGATCAATTGTTCCGCTAGAGGTAAAACGATAAGCAAGGCAATTGTGATCTTCTAAATCCTCAGGAGTTTGAGGTAGTCCATTTTGCCTAAAGTATTCAGGAGAGCCCACTATTGCCGTTGTTAACGGCGGAGTAATAGGGATCGCAACCATATGTTCATCTAAGCTTAATCCTAAGCGAATGCCAGCGTCAACGCCTTCTGCGACGATGTTAGAAAACCCATCATCCATGATTAGCTCTAGGCGTATTTTAGGATAACGAGAGAGGAACTCACCTAGATAGGGCTCAATAAGCAGCCGAGCAGCGGTTCTTGATACACTGATACGGATTAATCCCGAAGGCTCAAGATGAGAGTCGTTCAATTCGTTAACGACCTGCTCAATGTTCACCAATGAAGGTTGCAAAATATCAAGCAGACGTTGGCCTTCTTCCGTCAGCGACATACTTCTGGTGGTTCGATTAATTAACCGAACTTGTAGCTGTTGTTCTAACGCTTTTAGGTGTTGTGATAAGGCAGCACGGGTTACCCCCATTTCTAAGGCTGCTTTAGTGAAACTACGATGGCGAGCAATATGTGCAAACCACGTCAGTGATGAAATTAAAGAAGGTTCTATTCTCATTTGTTAAGTATAACTAAACAGTCATGTAGATAAAACGATATTTATCCGAAACAGTGTGTTGACTAATATTACATCGAAGCTTAGGTCAGCCTGAGATGAACAGTTAACTTCTAATGGAGAATGTCGCTATGTCTAAAGTCACTTTCAAAAATCTCAATGGTCAAGGTATTGAGATTTCAGCGGTTATCAACTTCCCTACAGATTTTGATGCAAGTAAACAATATGCGGCGGTTGTTGTTTCACACCCAGGTGGTGGCGTAAAAGAGCAAACCGCAGGCCTATATGCAAGTAAACTTGCAAAAAGCGGCATAATTGCCATTGCGTTTGACCGTTCGTATCAAGGTGAAAGTACAGGTGAGCCTCGCCAAATGGAAAACCCTTACACGAGTACTGAAGACGTGAGCGCAGTCGTCGACTATCTGACAACGTTAGAGTACGTCGATAACGATAAAATTGGCGCAATGGGGATTTGTGCTGGTGCGGGCTATAGTGCAAATGCAGCGATCAATGACCGTCGAATCAAAGCACTGGGTATGGTTAGTGCCGTAAACATTGGCCAAATGTTCCGTAATGGTTGGGATAATTCGGTTAACGATGCTGACGCTGTTGGTTACTTAGAATTTGGTTCGAATGCTCGCACAACCGATACGAATGGTACAGAATTCGCGACTATTCCTCTAGCTCCGATGCGTGAAGAAGATGCCTCAAATGCAGAGCTACGCGAAGCTTGGGAGTATTACCACACACCACGTTGTGAACATCCAAATGCGCCGGGTTTTGCTCTAACTCGTAACTTAAACCAGATCATTACTTACGATGCGTACCACAAAGCGGAAGCATTCCTAACTCAGCCAATTCTTGCTGTCGTTGGTAGTGACGCAGGCAGCAAATGGATGAGTGATGACCTGATAGAGCGTGCAGCGAGTTCAGATAAAACCTTGTATGCCATTGATGGTGCAAACCATATGTCGCTTTATGATGTTGCCGAATACGTCGATGACGCAGTATCCCAACTCGCATCTTTCTTCCAACGCACTCTTTAATATTCCCGATGAAAGGCTCAATTGCTTCGAGCCTTTCTGCTCTCAAGGCTTTTTACTCTTAAGGTATTGATTATGAATATGCAAAAAATCACTTTTAGAAATGCTGATATGTCTTGGGATATGTCTGCATTAATTTTATTCCCAGAAGGCTTCAATGAATCGAAACGCTACCCAACAATGATAAGTGTTCATCCTTTTGGTAGTTGTAAAGAACAAACATCCAGCGCTGTCTATGGTAAAGCCCTTGCTGAGTTAGGTTACGTCGTGATCGCATTTGACGCGAGCTTCCAAGGAGAATCGGGGGGATTGCCTCGCTACGTAGAAGACCCAAGTCAACGTGTTGAAGATATCAGTCGCGTTATCGACTATGCAGTAACTTTACCATATGTCGATGAGAATAGAATTGGTGGACTCGGTATCTGCGGCGGTGGTGGTTACATGATCAATTCAGCCCTAACCGAAAAGCGCTTGAAAGCTGTCGTAGGTATTACGCCTGTTAACTTAGGCCGCTTGTTCCGTGAAGGCTTTAGTATGTACGACCCTATCGCCAATCTTGAAGCTATGGCTGCACAGAGAACAGCCGAAGCTCGCGGCTCAGAGCTGAAAATCGATGAACTTCTTCCTCCAAATATTGAATTTGCAAAAGAAAATGGATTAACAGAACGAGACGTGTTCGAAGCTACTGAATACTACAAAACATCACGTGGACAAACCGAAGGTGGTGCAACTCGTATGCTGTTTTCACATGCACAGAAAACACTGAGCTGGGATGCCTTTGCATTTGCCGAAACGTTATTGACTCAGCCTGTTATGGCCGTGGTAGGGCAAAAAGTCGGGGCGTTTGGTGCTTATCGTGATGGGCAGGAAATTTATGGCCGCTCTGTTCAATCAAAAGACCGACAGCTGGTTAATTTGGAAAATTGGTCTCACTATGAACTGTATGACCATCCAGAAGCAGTCGGCATTGCAATGGACAAGGTTTCTGCATTCCTTGAAACACACTTAAAATAATCTAATAAGTTAGAAGCGTTTTGTAGAGTTGCAAAGCGCTTATTTTTAACAGAGTAAGATGTAGTTCGAAGCGAGTAGGTCGGTAAATCTTCGTGCGAATAACCTCATCTACAGGCTATTGACTAAATACCACTGCCAAATACTGTTTAAGACAATGTACACTGAAACCTAATTAAAGGCGTTAGATAGGAATGAAGTTTAATTTATGCGCAAATCAGATAAGAAGGTCGAGAATCTAATTAGAGAAGTGTTGACCGAAGTTTGTGAAGATACGCTAAAAGGTTACGATGGCTTTCTTTGGGTGACTCATACCGTCAAATTCTCTTCTTTTCCACAAAGCTTAGAAATAGTCTGCGTCTTCGAAACGAAGCAAGATCGAGCTAACTTTTTTGAAGGAGAGGGCCGCCAGCATGTTTCCACAACTATTCAAAAGGCATTTAATAAGGTAGGAGTGCAACTAAAGAACGTCAGTAAGCAAATCAGTTACGATACAAAACAAAAGCATTAGCGCGGGCAGCAATTGAAGTGAGCTAGGGTTGTTTTAGGTATCCAAAGAGTTTTTATATAAAGCCTGAAGACTAAGCTTGGGCTTTCTCTGCCAAACTTATCTTTGCCCCATTATTTGCTAAAAAAATTTTCGATCGATAAATCCCGTCAGAATTTGCCCTATATTTCCTAATGTCGAACCAGAGCCGGGGTGTGCACATTCTGGACAAAAGCGAAAAAACATGAACTCTTAAGAGTTTTGTCCAGAATGTATAGTCATTCAAAAGAGAACATTGATTAAAAAGGCTCTAATGACAAAGCAATCGTCAATAGCACTGGCAAAGTTACGATGCTTAAAAAGTTACCAAACAGAACCATTGAAGCGACCTTGGCAGGCTCAAGGCCAAACCTCTCAGCAAGCAGGTAATTCATGACTGCTGGAGGCAACATCGAAAAGAGTAACATCATCTGCAAATGCATGGTCGGCAGTGGAATAAGCATATAAATAATCCCAAAAGTAACCGCCCCTGTTGCCAACGACTGCAGAGTGCAAAGCAGACCGACTTTAAGACCGCTCAGGCGCATATTACACATCTGAGTCCCGAGGGATAAAAGCATAATTGGGACGGCTGTCTGCCCCAGAAGTGCTGTTGCATTATAAAGAGGCTCCCAGATACCAATGTCGGTCAAGTTTAGTATCAGAGCCACAATAGCCGCGATAAACATAGGCATACGTACAACCTGCTTAAGAGGATTCCCTTTGCTGACTAATGTCAGACCAAGACTGACATGCGTACAAACCGAAACGACGAGCAACAGTACTGCTGGTGCTATAGCATCCTCGCCAAACGTGTAAGTAAAGAGAGGTATTGCTAAGTTACCACTATTACGAAACATATGTGGCGGAGCCCAGACTTTGTAAGGAAGTTTAAACAACCGACATATTGGAACCATTAACAAGCCAGGGATAAATATCGCAACAAGCGAAGCACTAAGCAGCGGCACTTTGGTCATATCAAGTGGCATCGTTCCTACTGAAGAAAACACCAGAGCAGGCAAGAACATATCCATGTTAATACGGTTAATGGGCCGAAAATCCATTTTAATCCAACGACCAATGCCGTACCCCACAGCCACGAGGGAAAATAGCGGAAACAGTATTCCAATGACTAATTCAAACATCTTACTACCTGTTTTCCAGTGCTGTCTGTAAACGCTCTAAAGCGATGGCAAGACTAGTGTGATTGGTACCATAACAGACACGCAGGTGACCACAGCCCGCCTCACCAAATGCTTCTCCGGGTGCGACGCCTACTTTAGACTTCTCAATCATATCCAGAATAAATGGTTGGCTATTGTTGGCTAACCCATCAACCTTCAGGAAGGCATAAAAGGTTGCCGGCATTTCATACAAGGTTACGCCAGAGATATTACCTAATGCTTCACGCACCATATCTCTCGAATGACGAAAACGCTTCAGTGTCTGTTGTAAAAAGCCTTCGCCCTGCTCAATTGCAGCAACGCCTGCGGCCTGAACAAAGGCAGGAGCACAGGAAACATTAAACTCAATCAGCTTGGTAATCGTTGGCCGGAGAGGCTTAGGCAGAGTAAGCCAGCCCAAACGCCATCCCGTCATACACCAGGTTTTGGAGAAACTATTACAAACAATAATACGATCATGGTCATCGATGAACTGACAAAAGGAAGGGGCAGATGTTCCCTCATAAACATGGCGGTTATACACTTCATCCGAGATTACCCATCCCCCGGTCTGTCGAGAAAACTCGGTTATCGCTTTAAGCTGTTGTTCGCTCGCCATCCATCCAGTCGGATTGGCTGGTGAATTGATAACTAATGCCCGGGCATCTTTCGTCACCGCAAAAAGCGCCTCCATATCCAGTTCGAATCGTCCTTCGACCTGAGTAAGAGGGAACTCTACGACTTCCGCACCAAGTAGACTTGGAATAGCGGTCAGTATCGGATAAGCAGGACTGATAACAACCACCTTATCCCCTGGCTTTAATACGGCCTGAGCGGCAAGCATCACCGCATTGGTACCAGACAAGGTCACTACGATATTCTCATCGGTAAACGGACGCTCAAACAGACGTGACTGGTAGTCAGCCAGCGCCTGGCGCAACTGCGGTATACCATTGTTTGGTGTATACAATGTCTGCCCCTGCTCCAGGCTTTCGAAAGCCGCCTGCTTAATAAAATCAGGTGTAACAATATCTGACTCTCCAAACCACAGGGGAATGACATCTTTTTGCGACATACCAAAGTTGGCAATAGCGCGGATAGAAGACTCTTTCAATTGTGACGCAACCGGACTGATGTCGCTAAGTATGGAAGACTGCATTGTTGTACCTCGGCTAAAAACTCGACTAATAAGCTCTAATCTTATCGGTCATAGCAGGAATTGCCTTGCTTTTCAGGTGTGACATAAGCCCATTTTTGCATTAGTCTTCCAATTATTACCTCATTAATGGCGGAATCTTTCCATGAAGAAGCTTGATAAAGTCGATGTTGCCGTATTGCAGCGTTTGCAGCAGGATGGACGCTTAACAAATGCAAAGCTTGCCCAAGAGCTGGCAATCAGTGAAACCCCCTGTTGGAGGAGGCTAAAGCGCTTGGAAGAAGAGCAATATATAGAGGGGTATCAGGCTAACCTGAATCGCCGCAAGCTAGGGTTTGGCGTTCTGGCATTTGTTCAGCTTACCTGTACAAAGCATGATACTGAAACAACTAGGATTTTCGAGTCTATTATCCAAAGCTCTGAGAACGTGCTTTCTTGCCACAATACAACCGGCGATTCGGATTTTATGCTCCAGGTTGTCGCTAAAGATCTTGATGATTACAGCGATTTTGTTGAAAGAGAGCTAAGGCAGCTACCCGGCGTGTCTGTGATTAGCTCAAATATTTCTCTACGAGAGCTGAAGTCATCCACAAGGCTACCGGTTTCTCTTTGACACAACCAACCTATGTCACAATTTCTTTACATTTGAATTAGTCTTTCATAATTACGTTGTTTTATGAAAGACTATTTACTTTTTGATTGATATCCAGGCAACCTTTGCAAGGTAATTTCTTCGCACAAAGATAGACTGTTAACAACTGATACCACTAAACAGCACTGCGGAGAAGCCTATGAAAGCCGTCGTTATAGAAAAATTTTCATCTATTCCAGAAATCAAAAATGTACCGGATCCAACACCCGCTTCCCATGGTGTGGTAATTAAAGTTGAAGCGACAGGCGTATGTCGCAGTGACTGGCACTGCTGGCAAGGTCATGATGAGGACGTTGTACTCCCGCACGTACCCGGTCATGAATTTGCCGGTGTTATCGAAGAAGTTGGTTCAGAGGTGAATAGGTTCAAGGTTGGCCAGCGAGTGACAGTGCCGTTTGTAAACGCATGTGGCTCCTGTCCTGAGTGTAATACCGGTAATCATCAGGTGTGTGGTAACCAGACCCAGCCCGGCTTTACGCATTGGGGATCATTTGCTGAATACACCACTGTTGATCACGCTGACGTAAATTTGGTCACCCTACCAGAGCATCTGGACTTTGTTACAGCAGCCAGCCTTGGCTGCCGGTTTGTAACTTCATTCAGAGCGGTAGTCGATCAAGGCAAAGTTTCTGCCGGACAATGGGTAGCAGTACATGGCTGTGGTGGTGTCGGCCTGTCAGCGATTATGATTGCGACTGCAATTGGTGCCAATGTAATCGCCATCGATATTGATGATACCAAGCTGGAAATGGCACGCTCGCTTGGGGCTGTAGCCACGGTAAATGGCAATAAAGTCGCTGATGTTGCAGAAGCTGTAATTGAGATCAGTAAAGGAGGTGCACATGTTTCTCTTGATGCTCTGGGGCACTCTATCACCTGTGTAAACTCAGTGAAGAGCTTGCGCAAATTAGGCAAGCATATACAAGTCGGGTTATTACTTGCTGAACAGGCCAATCCTGCTATGCCTATGGCTAAAGTTATCGCTGACGAACTGGAAATTATAGGTAGCCACGGCATGCAAGCACATCGTTACGATGCCATGTTAGCCATGATGATGTCCGGAAAATTAACACCAGAGAAATTGCTGGGCCGTACTATCAGCCTGGAACAATCGATTGAGGCTCTAACCACTATGGATTCGGCAACCACACCTGGCGTTACGGTTGTTACAGGTTTCTAAGGAGGGCGAAATGACACAAGATAAACAATCTCCGATTATCGGGTTTATTGGGGGGGGTAATATGGCCGCCGCCATGATTAGTGGGCTGATTTCGAAAGGTTTTCTGGCGCAGGATATACAGGTGTCAGAACCATCCGCAGAAAGAGTGGCATGGTTATCAGACAAATATGGTGTATCTACGGTAAGTAAAACGCAGGATGTCGTTGATAAGTCCGATGTTGTTGTGCTGGCGGTCAAGCCTCAGGTTATAGAAGCTGTTGCAAAACAAATTGATATCAGAGCAGATAGAAGTCAGGTTTTTGTTTCCATCGCTGCAGGCACATCTATCAAAACACTCGAGAATATATTGGGCCATGAGTGTGCAATAGTGCGCTTGATGCCCAATATGCCAGCGCTGGTCGGCGCTGGGATGTCTGGTTTATATGCAAATGCCAACACCGATGATCAACAAAAGAAGCTTGCAACCACGGTCGCTGAATCTTTTGGTGAGTGCTTAGAAGTACAGAATGAAAATGACATTAACCTAGTCACAGCGCTTTCTGGTAGCGGTCCGGCGTATTTCCTGCTTATGATGCAATGCATGATCTCAGCTGGTGAAGAGCTGGGGATGAGATCTGATGATGTAAAGCGCCTGGTTGGTCATACGGCCCTGGGGGCTGCAAAATTAGCATTACTATCTGATGATGAACCAGATACACTTTGCCAACGTATTGCGTCACCCGGCGGAACCACTGAAGCGGCGCTTACTACTCTGCATGAGAGAGAAGTTGAAAGTGCTGTAAAACAAGCGGCTAAAGCGGCATACCAGCGTGCTTTGGAATTAAGAGTTTAAGTAGGCAGAGGCAATATATGAGCTACTTAAATGCATAGTTATGCGAACTACTAATATGCTCCAGCTTTTAAAAATGCTCACTGATGTCCAATTCCTGTTACGGCGACCACCGTTATAAATGGTGGTCATTGTCGTTTTGGGATACTAAAACTTATCGATAGAGTAGAAATCGTCCTATCGTCCTAAATTGAAAATGTCCAAAAGCTTGTTGGTCGGTGTGCTGTTATTGGTTGCTCCGTGCGCTATTAATAGAAATGCAAGCGAATAAGGAGTGGCTAATCGCTCAAACGGCGGATGGAACAGCGATAAAACGGCAAAAACTATTGGAATTAAGTCAAGGCCCTTTTTTTTAATGAAAAGGCTTATTGATCTGAACACACCGCTTCTCCATATAAGTATATCCACAAATACAAACCTCAAACTGGCGATAAAGAGCTTTAATATTGATAAATATATAAACAGCTTGGGCGCTGAAGAAATTTCAGTATACTGCGCTTAGGTTACACTGTAGAAAAAATCGCCGTATTCCCAGCGGGGTCCTTTGATGAGAAATAGAAATCGCGTTTGAATATGCAACCAAACGATTTTGCCGCTTGCAGTTTATTCGGTATACAAATAATAAACCTTTGACTAGTCCGAAGGTCGGTCGAATGAGAGAAAGTCATGTTTTTTAATAAGTCGCTTCAACAAGAAAATCAACGATTAAAGCAGGAGTTGCAAATCCTGCAGCAAATCCAAACCAGTTTAGATGAAGAGATGATCCGCTTAACATTGGATAGTAAAGGCCTCATTACTTCTGCAAATACCAAACTACAGCAAGAACTTTTCTTACATGATGATGAGATCTTAAAGAAATCAATTACTGAATTGGTACCGTCAAATTCGCGCAATACAGACCACTTTCATCGAATGAAGAAAGCCGTCCAAGATAAAGTGTTCTGGAATGGGGCATTGCAAGTACAGAAAGGTAATGGTGAGGAAGCCTGGTTAAGAACGATTATCCAGCCTGTTTTAAATGAGCGCAGAGAAGTAGAAAGCTTTTTTGTTTTTGCTTCTGAACTTACGCGAACGATCAAATCATCCCGTGAGCAAGAGGACATGCTAAATGCATTAAGTCGTTCTATGGCGGTGATTGAGTTCACATTAGATGGCCATGTTTTAAAAGCCAACGATAATTTCCTAAACACAATGGGTTATACGCTTGATCAGATTCTAGGGAAGCATCATCGCATGTTTTGTGATCAGGAAGAGTCGAGCTCTCAAGCTTACCGTGAGTTTTGGCAACGTTTAGCAAAAGGGCAATTTTCATCAGAGCGATTCAAACGAGTTAACCGTTATGGTGAAGAGGTGTGGCTAGAGGCTTCATATAACCCTATCCATAACGACAGAGGAGAGCTCTACAAGGTCGTTAAGTTCGCGACAGATATTACCCAGCAGGTGATGCAGGAACAGAAAATGGCCCAGGCTGCGCAATTGGCGAACGAAATCTCCCAAGAAACTGGAACACAAACCCTGCAAGGGCAAGAGGTTATAGGCTCAACGTTAGAAAAGATGCAGATACTTTCCGAGCAAATGCAGCAAGCGAACACCGCGATTGACGAGCTTAAAGCGCACTCATCGCGTATTAGCGAGTTGGTAAATAGCATCAGTGGTATCGCTGACCAAACTAACTTATTGGCGTTAAATGCGGCGATAGAAGCGGCTCGTGCGGGTGAGCATGGTAGAGGTTTTGCCGTTGTTGCTGATGAAGTCAGACAGCTTGCTACAAGAACCAATGCAACCACCGATGAAATTGTCACAATGGTCAGTGAAAACCTACAGCGAACAGATAACGCAGTTAAGCTGATCGCTAAATGCCAAAAAGAAGCACTAGATACGCTAGAGCTCTCTGAAAAAGCAGGCAATGTGATGAATGAAATACAAGATGGCGCTAGCCGTGTTGTAGAGGCCGTGGAGCAATTTAATCGCTCGTTGTAGTTAATCAATAAGTTTTCATTGTAGGGGCGATGGGTAAAAAGCAATTCGCCTTATTCAACCTGTATTGAGGAGCGCTGAAGTCGCAATACTACTCCTGCCGCAGTCAAGTTAAGCGTTTTGAAGGGGAGGTAGTTCGACACCCGGTACAGGTTTTAGCCAGTTTGCTTGCTGTATAGAATGCTAAAGTAATTTAGTATGCGAAAAGGCTTGCCTTAGGACTTTGCCTGCATTTAATGTATCTAGCAGCAGAACTTCAATCTGCGTGACAACAATACAGGAGAGGATCGGGCTTTCACTTTTTCGCTCGACACAAACCCCTTTCAAATTTACACAATAGCGCAGTAAAACTCTCTTGCTGCGCTATTGTGTGTTCCATATTTTGTGAGTACTTATGTTTAACTCAGAACGTAAAGCGACGGTTATTCTGGTTGCGACGACGATGATCGCGGCACTTGGCTGGATATTCTCTAAGGAAACAATACAGGGTTTACCACCTTTTGGCTTTATTGGGGCGCGATTTACTATCGCTTCGCTCTGCTTACTGCCTCTATGTTACCGACCTTTGCTGAAAGCAAACTTAAAAGATGTGCTTTCTGCTGGTGGTGTCGGGCTCCTGTTAGGCAGTGCCGTTATGACATGGATTTACGCTATTTCTATCAGTGATACTCTCGGGGAGGGCGCATTTATCATGAGCCTTTCCATGCTGTTTGTGCCGATTGTTGCATGGGTTATGTTTCGTCAACGACCACAACGAATTTTCTGGCTTTCTTTGCCTATCGCTGTATTAGGTCTTGCTTGTCTTTCTTTAGTTGGTGGCTGGAAACAATCGGCCAGTCAATTGTGGTTTCTTGGTGCAGCACTGGTTTTGGCGCTTCATTTTAATGTGAATAGCAAATACTCTCAAAAACTACCTGTGCTGCTGCTTACTTGCGTGCAACTTTTTTCAGCAGGTTGCTTAGGTTTGTTGGTTTCATTTTTTATGGAATCTTTCCCGGCAGAGGTTGACTCCTCTATTTGGTGGTGGTTTGCGTTGAGTACCTTATTAGCGACGAGCTTGCGTTACGTAATGCAAACCATGGGGCAAAAATTTGTTCAGGCAGGTAACGCTGCTCTAATTATGATATTAGAACCAGTTTGGACGGTTATTCTGAGCGTGCTGTGGTATGGCGAAGTGCTAACGGCAAATAAACTAGTAGGTTGTGTGCTTATCTTATTTTCTCTAATTATTTATCGTACTGGCGGGCGGTTTCGCTTCCCTACTCGAAAGTAGAGCAAATTAACTTGGGTTGGGAGAATTTGAGGTGCCGGATGGCCTTCTACGAAAGTGATAATACGCGGTTACGCAATGCTAATGACACTTTTGATGTAGGCTCCCGCCCCAGCTCTTCGCTGATCATCCAGCCAGCTTTAGCCAGTAGCTCTAAGTCGATCCCCGTCTCTATTCCTAACCCTTGGCATAAATACAGTACATCCTCCGTTGCGACATTCCCTGATGCTCCATGAGCGTATGGGCATCCACCCAGCCCAGCTACACTACTGTCGATGGTATTGATGCCAATGCTCAGTGCCTGATAAATGTTGGTGAGAGCTTGTCCCCATGTATCGTGGAAATGGACAGCAAGCTGGGGAAGAGGTGCAACCAACATGACGGCTTCTAGCATAGCAGCGATACGGTTTGGCGTGCCTGTACCGATTGTGTCGCCTAGAGACACCTCATAACACCCTAAATCGATGAGTGATTTGACCACGCTCGCCACTTGTTTTGGGGCTGTCGGGCCATCGTAAGGGCAGTCGGCAACGCAGGATAGATAGCCACGAACAGGGATACCGTATTTGGTGGCTAATCGCATTACAGGTTCGAAGCGAGTTAGGCTTTCTGCAATCGAGCAATTGATATTGTGTTGGCAGAATCCTTCTGAGGATGAAGTGAAAATTGCGACCTGATTGGCGTCAGCCTCCAACGCTTGTTCTAAGCCTTTTAGGTTTGGAGTCAGGGCAGAGTAGGTAACATGATTTCGCCGTGTTATTGCTTTCATGACCTCTATTGAGTCCGCCATTTGTGGCACCCATTTGGGTGAGACAAAAGAGCCCGCCTCAATATGCGTTAACCCAGTATCAGAGAGTAAGTTGATCAGCCGGATTTTAGTCTGGGTCGCAACAGGAGATTCATTTTGCAACCCATCTCTAGGACCTACTTCGACAATCTTTACTTTGGAAGGTAGCATTACTTGTCCTGTGACTTGGTGACCCAACTTGGGCTACGTTTTTCAAGAAACGCTTGCAGCCCATCTTGACCTTGGGGTGATACTCTAATGTCCGCAATGAGCTTGCTAGTATAGTGAATCAGTTGTTGATCGATGGGGTTTTGATGACATTGATGGCAGAGCGTTTTCGCTTTACGCATCGCATCTGGGCTATTAAGTAGCAACGTCTTGATTACACTATCGACCGCATTTTCAAGCTGTTTGGCTTCTTTCACTTCGTGCACAATACCAAACCGTTCGGCATCTTCGGCTGAAATGACTTCACCACTTAAGATATAGCGTCTAGCTTGTCTATTCCCCATCGCGCGCATGACGTAAGGCGCAATGGTCGCTGGAACTAAACCAAGCTTAACTTCACTTAAGCAAAAGTTGGCACTTTGGCTTGCGATGGCGATATCACTACAACAAATCAACCCTAAAGCACCACCATAAGCGGAACCTTGAACAACTGCGATGGTGGGTTGAGGGAACGAATCTAATGTTTCCATGAGTCTTGCCAAGTTTTGGGCATCAACGAAGTTATCTTGCCTCGTGCTGTCGGCCATCGACTGCATCCAATTCAAATCGGCCCCGGATGAAAAGTGCTTGCCGTTACTTCTTAATACCAAGCACCGCACATCCGTTCGTAAAGCGAGATAATCTAGGCGGTGGATCAGCAAGTCGATCGTACAAGCGTCAAAAGCATTGTGTTTAGCTGTTCTGTTTAGGGTAATGGTCGCTACGCCATTATCATCGACATGCCAAAGAACATCATCTTGCCTTTGGGCGTTGGGAATAATGCTTGGTTGCATTTCCTGCATACTAACTTCCTTAATTCATCTTTGGATGTTTACATTCTGAAGACGCCAAACTCGCTATCAGGAATGGGGGCATTTAATGCTGCCATTAACGCTTGACTCAACACCTGACGCGTTTTTTTAGGGTCAATAATTCCGTCATCCCATAGCCGAGCACTCGCAAAATAGGGATGTCCTTGTGTTTCATACAAGTCTATGATCGATTCTCTAAAAATGTGCTCTTCTTGCTCTGACCACGCTTCCCCCTGACGTTCCTTCGCGTCTTTTCGAACTTGTGTTAAAACGCCTGCTGCTTGTTCTCCGCCCATCACAGAAATACGCGCGTTCGGCCACATCCACATCATGGTTGGATCATACGCTCGGCCGCACATGCCGTAATTACCAGCGCCGTACGATCCACCGATGATCACGGTAAACTTCGGCACGTCAGCACAAGCGACGGCCATCACTAACTTGGCGCCATGTTTTGCGATGCCTTCTTCTTCAACCTTTTTTCCGACCATAAAGCCGGTAATGTTTTGGAGAAAAAGAAGCGGTGTTTTCCGTTTGGCGCACAGCTCAATAAAGTGCGCGCCTTTTTGTGCCGATTCAGAAAACAAGATACCGTTGTTTGCCACAATGCCAATCAAGTGTCCTTGAATACGAGCGAAACCACACACTAGCGTTCTGCCGTACAAGGCTTTGAATTCGTCGAAATCAGAATCATCGACGATGCGGGCAATAATTTCTCGAACGTCGAATGACAGTCGTAAGTTGGCATTCACGATTCCGTAGATTTCTTCTGCGTCGTAGCGGGGAGGAAGTACGGTGTTTTCTGGCTTAACAGGTCTTGTTCTATTGGCATTGGCAATGGCTTCTCTCGCAAGCATTAGGGCATGTTCATCATTTTCAGCGTAATAATCTGCGACACCAGATTTTCGACAATGCACGTCTGCACCGCCGAGCTCTTCACCCGTCACGACTTCGCCAGTGGCCGCTTTCACCAAAGGTGGCCCCGCCAAAAAAATGGTGCCTTGCTCTTTAACCATAATGGACACATCCGCCATGGCAGGAACGTACGCGCCCCCAGCAGTGCAAAGCCCCATCACAACAGCAACTTGGGGGATGCTTTTCGCTGACATTCTCGCTTGGTTAAAGAAAATGCGACCAAAGTGTTCTTTGTCGGGGAAGACGTCGGACTGATGAGGGAGATTTGCGCCACCGGAGTCCACCAAGTACACGCAGGGGAGTTGGCAACGTTGGGCAATCTCTTGCGCTCTAAGGTGTTTTTTTACCGTGAGTGGGTAGTAGGTTCCGCCTTTTACCGAAGCATCGTTGGCGATGACCATGCATTGAATCCCCTCTATGATACCAATGCCGGCGATAACACCAGCGCAGGGGATCGCTTCGTCATACACTTGCCAGGCGGCAAACTGGCTGATTTCAAGAAAGTCAGTGTTGTCATCAAGCAAGCGCGCGATGCGTTCTCGTGCGGGGAGTTTTCCTTTTTGCCTCTGGTGCTCAATGGCTTTTTCACCGCCGCCCTGTTTGATGGTCTCGATGTGTTGATTAAGTTGAGTGACCAACGTTTCCATAACAGCTTTATTGGAAAGAAATAACTCGTCAGTTGGCTTAGTTTTACTTTTGATAATGGCCATAATGACTTCCTTGTCGTATGTTCCGTTAGCGAGATTCTTCGAACAGTTCTCGGCCTATTAACATGCGGCGAATCTCTGAGGTACCCGCGCCGATTTCATAAAGCTTTGCATCACGTAGCAAACGACCAGCAGGGTATTCATTGATGTAGCCATTCCCACCGAGCAGTTGTATTGCATCGAGTGCCATTTGTGTGGCGAGTTCTGCACTGTACAAAATCGCGCCAGCGGCGTCTTTGCGTGTTGCGTTACCTCGATCACAAGCCGCTGCGACGGTATATACATACGCTTTTGCTGCACTCATTCGAGAGTACATATCGGCGATCTTGCCCTGAACTAACTGAAACTCGCCAATGGATTTTCCAAACTGCTCTCGTTCATGTACGTACGGGACCACAATGTCCATGCAAGCTTGCATTATCCCGAGTGGTCCGGCAGCGAGGACGACGCGCTCGTAATCCAGCCCACTCATTAACACCTCGACGCCTTTATTCAACTCGCCAAGAATATTCTCTTTTGGCACTACGCAATGGTTAAATACAAGTTCGCAAGTATTCGAGCCTCTCATGCCTAGCTTGTCCAGCTTTTGAGCATGAGTGAAACCTGTGAAGTTACGTTCAATAATGAATGCGGTAATACCACGTGAACCTGCGCTGACATCCGTTTTAGCGTAAAGCACCACTACGTCAGCATCGGGCCCGTTTGTTATCCACATTTTGTTGCCATTCAGTACAAAATGGTCGCCCTTGTTTTCCGCTTTCAGTTGCATGCTTATCACGTCTGAACCGGCATTGGGCTCACTCATCGCTAGGGCGCCAACGTGCGTACCATCAATGAGTTTTGGAAGGTATTTTTCGCGTTGAGAAGGCGTGCCGTTACGAAAGATTTGGTTGACGCACAGGTTAGAATGAGCGCCGTAGCTTAAAGCGACAGATGCAGAGGCACGGCTGATTTCTTCCATGGCAACAACGTGAGCGAGGTATCCCATGCCTGCACCACCAAGCTCTTCATCGACGGTCACACCAAGCAACCCCATTTCTCCGAACAAAGGCCATAAATGATTCGGGAACTGGTTATCGCGGTCTATCTCAGCGGCGATGGGCGCAATATGTTCCGTAGCAAAGGCATTAACGTGTTCTCGGAGCATATCGATGGTATCACCAAGTCCGAAATTGAGTGGGGTATAGGTGCTTTTCATAACGTCTCCCGGTATCAGAGGTAAGGTGGAAAAGCCTGTAGCGGTGTTGCTAATTGAGTATAGCGTTTATGTCTGCTTGCTTTTGAGTGTTTGAATACAACGCTCCTTAGCGGCATTCAACTCTGCCATAACGACGCTGATGTCGTTGAGTTGTTGCTGTAGGACGGCTTGTTTCTCTTCAATGATATTGAGCATTTTCAATAACTGTCCTTCGGTTTGTTGCATGTCGTAGAGCTCGAAAAGTTCACGAATTTCTGCCAACGAAAAACCGAGTCGTTTCCCTCTTAAAATCAGTTTGAGGCGAATTCTATCCCTGCGTTGATAAACGCGCATATTGCCTTTTCGCTCTGGTTCAATCAGACCCACGTCTTCATAAAACCGGATACTGCGAGTAGTAATATCAAACTCCTTGGCGAGGTCACTGATCTTGTATTTTTCCATAACATACTTACCTCGAATAAAAATCCAGTTTCTGGAAATCGAACCTTAAATGGGAAGGCCGAACATCAACTTTGAAATATAAACGTCTGCTTGGTGTGTTTTTTCATCTCATTGTAAAGGCTAGTGCTATGCTTACGTAAACGTCAAGAAATCGCGGAATGAAAGTTTGTTAGTGAAAAAGGCGATAAAGGCTGGTGTGGCGCTTGGTGAGTAATTCTATGTAGGGTGTCATCAGTCTGCCAAGTGTTCACATATACCTTAAGGGAATGCGAATCATGGGAAAAGACATCTGGATTGTCAGCGCGAAAAGAACGCCAATTGGGCGCTTTCAAGGCAAGTTGCAAACTTACTCTGCTCCTCAATTAGGCGCACTGGCGATCAAGGCGGCAATGCACGAAGTGAATGTGACTTCGGTGGATGAAGTGTTCATGGGATGTGTGCTTCCAGCAGGGTGTGGACAAGCTCCTGCTAGGCAAGCATCTATGGGGGCAGATCTTCCTTTGGGCGTAGGGTGCACCACCATTAACAAAGTGTGTGGCTCTGGCATGAAGAGCGTCATGTTAGCGCACGATCTCATTAAAGCTGGAACGATTCGCTCTGCCATTGCTGGTGGTATGGAAAGTATGACCAATGCGCCGTATTTGCTGAGGGAGGCGAGAAAGGGAATGCGCATGGGGCACCAGTCTACGTATGACCACATGTTTCTCGATGGGCTACAAGATGCTTACGAAGGGCACTTAATGGGTGTTTATGCTCAGCAAGTCGCTGACAGGCTTAAGTTCACCAGAGAGCAAATGGATGAATGGGCCGTGATGTCGGCAAAACGTGCGTTGGAAGCTCAAGAGCGAGGCTTGTTTGCCGATGAACTTTCGCCGGTTTCACTCAATACCAAGTCAGAACAAGCGGTGCTGGACTACGATGAGCACCCTCGCTCGATTGACCTTGGTAAAATTCCTCAACTCAAACCTGCATTCGATGAAAAAGGTACGGTGACCGCTGCTAATTCGAGTGCCATTTCAGATGGCGCGGCGGCTCTGGTGCTTATGGATGAAGACACTGCGCGTCATCAGGGGCTTAAACCACTTGCGTTCATCAAGGCGCACTCTACACATGCCAGAAAACCTGCAGAATTTACTTTGGCCCCCGTCTACGCAATTGAGCAACTGCTGTTCCAGCTAGATTGGTCCATTTATGAAGTGGACCTGTGGGAAATCAATGAAGCCTTTGCCGTCGTGACACAAATAGCGGTGGCGGAACTTGGGCTTGATACGAGCAAAGTAAATATTAAAGGTGGAGCCTGTGCACTTGGGCATCCGATAGGGGCTAGTGGCGCACGAATTCTGGTGACATTGATTCACACTTTGCGTCAGTTACAAGCGCTAGGCACCAATGGTGATCTCGAAGCCAAAAAAGTGATGCGGGGTGTTGCGTCACTTTGTATCGGTGGTGGAGAAGCCACGGCGATAGGCATTGAAATACCGCTTTAATTGAAATCAGAAAGGAGTAAATGATGACTCGTTTGGTTCCCTTGTTTATTGGTGGCGAGTTTCGTGAATCTCAAACATCGGATTGGGTTGAGGTAACCAATCCTGCCACTAATGATGTCATTGCGTACGTTCCATGTTCCACAGAGCACGAGATGGAAGCCGCCATTGATAATGCGAAAGAGACATTCCAATCCTGGAAGGAAGTGGCAGTATCCGAGCGTGCCAGAGTCATGCTGCGTTATCAGCACTTGCTCAAAGAGCATCATGATGAGCTTGCCACACTGCTTTCTCATGAAACGGGTAAGATTTTAGCGGATGCTAAAGGCGATGTGTGGCGAGGCATAGAGGTTGTTGAGCAGGCTGCAAATATTGCCAGCAACATGATGGGCGAAACCGTCGAAAACGTTGCCACGGATATTGATAGTTACTCAATGATTCAGCCCCTAGGTGTGTGTTGCGGCATTACGCCATTTAACTTTCCTGCCATGATTCCGTTGTGGATGTTCCCAATCGCTATCGCTGCGGGCAATACATTTGTGCTTAAACCCTCCGAACAAGTGCCGTTGACCTCTATTCGTTTAGCTGAACTATTTGAGCAAGCTGGCGCGCCGGAAGGAGTGTTGCAGATCGTTCATGGCCGCAAAGAGCAAGTCGACTTTCTTCTGGCTCATCCTGATATTCGAGCGGTGTCATTTGTTGGCTCGGTTCCCGTTGCCCGTTATATCTACACCACAGGGACTAAACATTTTAAACGGGTTCAAGCTTTTGCTGGTGCAAAGAATCACATGGTGATCATGCCTGATGCAAACAAAGATCAAGTGGTGAATAACCTAATCGGAGCCTCCGTAGGGGCTGCGGGGCAGCGTTGTATGGCAATTTCTGTTGCGGTATTTGTCGGTGATTCAAAACAATGGATTACAGACCTCAAACAGGCAATGGCGAAAGTACACCCAGGGCCTTGGGACGATGAGCAAGCTGCTTATGGCCCACTGATCAGTGAGCAAGCTAAACAACGCGTATTGGACCTAATTGAAGATGGCAAACAACAAGGCGCAGTGTGTGAACTCGATGGCAGTCAGTGTGAAGTGGAAGGCTTTCCCGATGGAAACTGGATTGGCCCAACCTTGTTTAGCGGTGTAACAGCGAACATGTCGATTTACACGCAAGAGATATTTGGCCCTGTCTTAGTTTGTATGGAAGTCGAAACGTTGCAAGAAGCTATTGAGTTAGTGAATCGCAACCCTTACGGCAATGGAACTTCTATATTTACCGCTAATGGCGCTGCTGCGAGAAAATATCAGCATGACATTCAAGTCGGTCAGGTTGGGATCAATGTGCCTATTCCAGTCCCTTTACCATTTTTCTCCTTTACTGGTTGGAGAGGCAGTTTCTATGGTGATTTACATGCGTATGGTAAACAAGCGGTACGTTTTTATACCGAGACTAAAACGGTGACGGCGCGTTGGTTTGATGACGATATTCCAACGGGGCCTAATTTGACCATCCAACTGCGCTGAGTGAATAAAAGGAGCTTTTATGGACTTTGAACTTAATGAAGATCAACGTGCATTTGCCGATACCGCTCAACAATTTGCCGATGAGCGTTTAGCACCGATGGCGGCGGAGTGGGATGAAAAGCAGATTTTCCCCAAAGACGTATTGAGAGAGGCGGGGGAACTGGGGTTTCTCAGTCTCTACACACCAGAAGAACATGGCGGCTTAGGGTTAAGCCGTTTGGATGCTTCAATTATCTTTGAACAACTGGCCATGGGATGTACGTCCACTACGGCGTTTATGACGATTCACAACATGGTGAGTTGGATGATAGCCAGTTTTGCTACCGATGAAGCCAAAACGCAGTTCTGTCCGAAACTAGTTACGGGGGAGTGGTTAGGCTCCTATTGCTTAACCGAACCCAACGCAGGATCAGACGCCGCTGCACTGACCACTTCCGCTACAAAAAAGGGAGATAAGTATGTCATCAACGGCGGCAAAACCTTTATCTCTGGCGCAGGAGAGACAGATGTTTTGGTCGTGATGGCGCGAACCGGAGATGAGGGTGCCAAAGGCGTGTCCGCATTTGTTGTTCCTGCTCAAGCAGATGGCATCAGCTATGGGCGTAAAGAACCCAAAATGGGCTGGAACAGCCAACCAACACGAGCGGTTACTTTTGAAAATGTCGTTATTCCAGCTAGCCATTTACTGGGCGAAGAAGGGCAAGGTTTTGTCTTTGCGATGAAAGGGCTTGATGGAGGGCGTATAAATATTGCGACCTGTTCCGTCGGTACGGCTCAACAGGCCCTTGAACAGGCGACACAGTATATTCAGGAGCGTAAGCAGTTCGGCAAACCGCTTGCGCAGTTTCAAGCCTTACAATTCAAATTAGCAGACATGGCGACAGAGCTCGTGGCTGCACGGCAGTTAGTGCGCTATGCCGCCAGCAAGCTCGACCGAAATGACCCCGATGCGACGGCTTATTGCGCGATGGCAAAACGGTTCGCGACTGATGTGGGCTTTCAGGTTTGCGACCACGCGCTACAGCTTTATGGCGGCTATGGTTACATCAAAGAGTATCCAATGGAGCGTCATTTCAGAGATGTGCGTGTGCATCAAATTCTGGAGGGGACAAACGAAATCATGCGCTTGATCATCGCGCGCCGTTTACTCTCAGAGGAGTCGGCCTTGCTGTAGCGAAGTATTGGATTTGCTCATTGAGAAAGGATTCAGATATGCCATTAACCCAAGAAGCCATTCAACATACGATCACTAATCACGTTGCGGTGGTGACGATGAACAACCCGCCAGCCAATACGTGGACAGCAGAGAGCCTCAAGGTACTGAAGTCGCTGATACTCACACTTAACAATGATAAGCAGGTCTACGCACTGGTTTTAACCGGCAGTGGAGAAAAGTTTTTCTCTGCTGGTGCAGATCTCAAGCTATTTTCTGACGGTGACAAAGCGGTTGCGTTAGACATGGCGCGATGCTTTGGTGAAGCCTTTGAAATGCTCTCGGAATTCCGTGGTGTTTCCATTGCCGCTATTAATGGTTACGCCATGGGTGGAGGTTTAGAAGTGGCATTAGCTTGTGATATTCGAGTCGTTGAAGAGCAAGCGGTACTTGCTTTACCTGAAGCCAAAGTCGGACTTTTGCCCTGCGCTGGCGGTACCCAAAACCTCACAGCGTTAGTAGGGGAAGGCTGGGCAAAGCGTATCATTTTATGTGGAGAGCAAGTCAGCGCTGACAAAGCAAAAGAACTAGGCCTAGTTGAGGAGTTGGTTCCCAAAGGTGAAGCTTTAAGTAAAGCGCTGGAACTTGCTGAATCTGTTGCGAACCAGTCACCATCTTCTGTCGCCGCATGTAAGGCGCTCATTCAAAATATGCGCTCTGCGCCACTTAAGCACGGCTTAATGAAAGAGCGAGAGTTGTTTCTGAATCTTTTTGATACGGAAGATCAAGTTGAGGGTGTTCGCGCCTTTTTAGAAAAACGCCCACCGCAATGGAAAAACCGATAGGAGGCCACATGGCAGGGATGGTAACCATTAGTGAAATAGAGTGCTTAGATGGCGTGCACCGCATTGGTATCGCAACGTTAGACAACACCGCTTCATTGAATGCATTGACGTATGACATGTTAGTCCAACTTAACGATCAGCTTATCAAGTGGCAAGACGATCCGCATGTGACTTGTGTGGTACTTACTGGCGCTGGAGAAAAAGCATTCTGTGCTGGTGGCGATGTTCGAGCTATGTATCACGTCATGCATAACGAGAGTAAAGAAAAAATCGTAGAGTTCTGTACGAACTATTTCTCGTTGGAGTATGAGTGTGACTATCTCATCCACACTTACAACAAACCCATTATCGGTTGGGGAGAAGGTATTGTCATGGGCGGTGGGATGGGGCTTTTTATGGGAACCAGCCATAAAGTTGTGACAACAACATCACGCCTTGCTATGCCAGAAATCAATATCGGACTGTATCCTGATGTGGGAGGTACGTGGTTTTTAAGCCAGATAGATCCGCAAGTGGGCTTATTCCTCGGATTGACAGGTTCAATGGTAAATTCAAGTGACGCTGTCACTATTGGTTTGGCCGATTGGTTACTGTTGGAAGAGCAGTATCCCACCTTACTGGATGAGCTAAAGCGGCTCCAGTGGGGCAAAGAAGATGCGAAAGAGTTGGTAACTGCGCTACTACAATTAATGGAAGAACAGGTTATTGATAGCAAACCAACCACGCAAATTTGTCCATACTTAGATCAGATAGAGGAAGCGTGCAAAGGCTTTGATCTTAATGCGATAGCACAGCGAATCATGGCTATCGACGGGAACAGTCAGTGGATAGAAAACGCGAAACAAACGTTCGCATCGGGCAGTCCGATCACCGCGCATATTTGCTTTAGACAAGTGAAAGAGTACCACAGCTTACCGCTTGCAGATTGCTTCCGTTTAGAGTTGAGTTTGTCGGTTCGCAGTGCCTTATTAGGTGAGTTTAAAGAGGGCGTCCGTTCTCGGCTCATTGACCGGGATGGCGAGCCGAGCTGGATATTTAACAGTGTCAGTGAAGTCGATGAAGATGTTATCGATACTTTGTTTACCTCGCTTTGGTCAGATAACGAGCATCCGCTTGCTAATTTGGGTGAACAAACACTAGGTCAATAAGGAGAATGATCATGAGTACCATCGCATTTATCGGTTTAGGAAGGATGGGGCATCCTATGGCGCAAAACTTACTCGCGTCTGGATTTAACGTGCAAGTATTCGATGTCGATAGCGAAGCCGCAAAGCAACTAGTACCTTTTGGTGCGGTGGTGGCGAGCTCTATCGAAGAGGTAGTAGATGGTGCTAGCACAGTCATCACGATGCTACCAGCAGGGTCTCACGTTCGTTCCGTGTATCTTGGTGACTTACATGGTGGCGTAGGTGTCCTCAATCTTGTCTCGCCAAGTACCTTGATGATTGATTGTTCAACCATTGATCCGGACTCTGCGCGATTAGTCGCCAATGAAGCGGCAAATAAACGCGTGTTGTTTGTCGACGCGCCCGTTTCGGGGGGCGTTGCTGGCGCTAAAGCGGCGACATTAACCTTTATTGTTGGTGGTTCGGATCAAGCGTTTTCTAAAGCCAATGCGATTTTGCAGTATATGGGAAAAAATGTTTTCCATGCTGGCAAAGCAGGCGATGGTCAAATGGCGAAAATCTGTAACAACCTTATGCTCGGCATTTTAATGTCTGGTACGTGCGAGGCATTAAACCTAGGTATCGATCATGGACTCGATCCAAAAGTGCTATCAAACATCATGCTGCAAAGCTCTGGCCGAAATTGGGCATTGGAGCTTTACAATCCTTGCCCAGGCGTGATGGACAGTGCGCCGTCCAGTCACGATTACCAGCCGGGCTTTATGAGCAAACTTATGCTAAAAGATCTCGGCTTGGGGTTAGATGCGGCGTTACAAACACATTCTTCGGTTCCGATGGGGTCGTTAGCGCGCAACTTATATTCTTTCCACAACGCGAGCGGCCACGGCGAGCTCGATTTCTCAAGCTTATTTGAGTTATACAAGAGTAAGAAAGGCTAGACCGAGTTTTGTGACAAACCAGCCCGAGATGGTGACCTAAAACGCGCATCATTTCGGCCAACTTAGACTGGTTGAGATAGAGAACATTACGAGCTATGGAGTGCACCAATATGGACATAAAAAGTAGTGTTATTGCCATTACAGGAGCAGGGCAGGGGCTTGGGCAAATGATGGCCATTACCCTTGCTCAAGCTGGCGCTGATTTAGCGTTGTTGGATGTAAACGCCAGTGGCTTAATGGAAACACAAGAGCAGTGTCGAATGCTGAGTGCGAAAGCGTTGACATATCAAGTGGATGTCACCAACGAAATCGACGTTGAAACCACGTTTGAAGCGATTATCCAAGATTTTGGTCAACTCAATGGGTTAGTCAATAACGCTGGCGTGTTAAGAGATGGGTTACTTGTAAAAGCAAAAGATGGCGTGATCAGTAAGATGTCTTTGGATCAATTCAATTTGGTCATGAACGTTAACGTGACAGGAACATTTTTGTGTGGGCGTGAAGCGGCCGTCAAGATGATTGAGAGTGGCTCCCAAGGCGTTATCATCAATATTTCTAGTGTTGCGAGAGCAGGGAATATCGGACAAACCAATTATTCTGCATCTAAAGCGGCGGTCGCGACCATGGCGACAACATGGGCCCGTGAGCTCGCAAGATACGGTATTCGTGCGGCGGCGGTTGCACCAGGTGTAGTACACACCGCGATGGCAGAGCAAATGAAACCCGAAGCCATAGAGCGATTAGAAAAGATGATCCCAGTTGGCAGGATGGGCGAAACAAGCGAAATCGCGCATGCAGTAAAATACATTATTGAGAGTGATTACTTTACTGGCAGGGTTTTAGAAGTGGATGGCGGTATTCGTATGTAAGTGACCACTGAAATAAGGCTCTGATAGACCTGAATAATAAGTTTCTTTCCATTTCAACATTTTCTATGTTGTGGAGTGCTCATTCTGCGCAGCCCAAATGTATTTACAACTTATGTTTGGATTTACCTTGAGAATGATTTCTCACAATCCAATAAAGAGATGCAAATACCACTCAAATATTAAGTGAAATCATTAATTTGATTCTGATCACACTTTTGGTTTTTTAGTTTCCGCTTCTCATTAAGGCTATCTGCGTAAATGAAGTTGATAGTCAGTCTCATCAATTTTTAGTTTCAACTGTTTGTTTTTAAATAATTAATTGTTGAAGCACGAGAAATTCGTGTTGAAGTTAATATTCTATTTAAAGTGTGTAACTTCCATTAATGGAAGGTTAGTTTCCAGTTGTGGCTAATGAGCTTTAACTTTTTACTCCTCATAATGCGCCAAATGTAACATAGTGTTTCAAAGTGTAACAATAAACTCACACTAAGAGTGTGGTTTTGATCTCCACTCAATTCCGTTTTGTTTCGCTCTGAGCCCGACGTTACTCATGCTCAACACATAAACATTCTAATGACTATAACAACTGGTTCTTGGCTTGATACCAATCGTATCGTAGCAAATAACGGTTCATTCTAGCTGGTTAAATGCTTGATGACGAAGTTGAAAAATTTTAAGTAGAATAACTACTTATCGAAGTTTCTTCTTGTTCTCATACATTACCTCTGCGCTATTTGTGAGCTCTTATTTACTTTGATTGGCATCTGTTTTGAAACCAGACAACCATCGAGAAAGTTAATGGAAGCCTCAAGATATAAACGCATCTTGTCGAGGGGAAGTTTGGCGTCCGTCATACTTATGCTCTCAGGATGTAATTCAGCTTTACTTGACCCCAAAGGTGCCATTGGTGTGCAAGAAAAAGAGTTAATTATTACTGCTCTTTTGCTGATGTTGATCGTTGTAATCCCTGTGATTTTAATGACGATTTACTTCGCTTACCGATACCGCGCCTCTAACACTGAAGAAGAGTACGCACCCGAGTGGTCACACTCGACCAAAATCGAAGTGGTGGTATGGACAATTCCAATCATCATCATTGCGATTCTTGCGACGATCACATGGCGTTCGACTCATGAACTAGAGCCATCCAAACCTTTGGAAAGTGATGTTAAACCAATGACCATCGAAGTGGTGTCACTCGATTGGAAATGGTTGTTCATTTATCCAGAAGAAAACATTGCGACGGTGAACTATGTGGCGTTCCCGAAAGACGTGCCAGTGCAGTTCAAACTGACTTCGGACAACATCATGAACGCTTTTTTCATCCCTCGCTTAGGTACACAGATCTACGCGATGCCAGGCATGGTAACCAAGCTCAACCTGATAGCGAACCACGAAGGTGACTACAAGGGTTTTGCATCGAACTACAGCGGCGAAGGCTTTTCGCAAATGAAGTTCACAGCTTCAGCAATGTCTGATCGTGCTGCGTTCCTAAATTGGGTGCAGAAAGTGAAGGCGAGCCCTGATCGTATTGAAGATTGGGAGCAATACAGCTCACTGGCAGCGCCAAGTATCGCAGAGCCAGTCACTTTGTTCTCTAGCGTTCCTCCGTTCTTGTTCACCGACGTTGTGACTCAGCATCCTGGTTCAATGAACTGTTTGCCTGAAAACCAAGGATAATCGTAATGTTTGGAAGATTAACTCTTGATTCAGTTCCATTCCACGAACCTATTATCGTCATCACCCTAGCGGTTGTGGCGCTGGTTGGTTTAGCCGTAGTTTACGCGGTGACCAAAGCCGGAAAGTGGCAATATTTGTGGAATGAATGGTTTACTTCAGTAGACCATAAAAAACTTGGCTTCATGTACATCGCAGTAGCGATGGTGATGCTTGTTCGTGGTTTTGCTGACGCAGTCATGATGCGTAGTCAGCAACTCCTTTCTTCTGCGGGTGAAGCAGGTTACTTACCACCGCATCACTACGATCAAATTTTTACTGCCCATGGCGTGATCATGATCTTCTTCGTAGCGATGCCATTGGTCATTGGTCTGATGAACATCATCGTGCCACTGCAGATTGGTGCGCGTGACGTAGCTTTCCCGTATCTGAATAACTTGAGCTTCTGGCTGTTTGTTGTAGGTGTCATCCTAACAAACATGTCTCTCGGCTTAGGTGAATTTGGTCGTACCGGCTGGTTGGCGTATCCGCCGCTTTCAGGTATTGAGGCTAGCCCAGGAGTCGGGGTCGACTATTGGATTTGGGCGCTGCAGATATCAGGTGTTGGTACGACGTTAACAGGCGTGAACTTCTTCGCGACCATTTTGCGTATGCGTACACCGTCTATGCCAATGATGAAGATGCCAGTTTTCACTTGGGCGTCTCTGTGTGCAAACATTTTGATCATCATTTCATTCCCAATCCTAACGGTGACTATCGCTCTGCTTACGCTGGATAGATACCTAGGCATGCACTTCTTTACCAATGATCTTGGCGGCAACGTAATGATGTACGTCAACCTGATTTGGGCTTGGGGTCACCCAGAAGTGTACATCTTGATTTTGCCAATTTTTGGTGTGTTCTCAGAAGTCACCGCAACCTTCTCACGTAAAAAGTTGTTCGGTTACACATCGCTAGTTTGGGCTACCGTAGTTATCACGATTCTTGCCTTTGTCGTTTGGCTACACCACTTCTTTACGATGGGGTCTGGCGCGAACGTAAATGCCTTCTTCGGTATTGCCACGATGATCATTTCTATCCCAACTGGGGTGAAGATCTTCAACTGGCTATTCACGATGTACAAAGGCCGCATCCGCTTTACGACGCCAATGATGTGGACGGTGGGCTTCCTTATCACCTTTACTGTTGGTGGTATGACGGGCGTACTAATGGCTGTTCCGGGCGCAGATTTCGTTCTGCATAACTCAGTATTCCTTATCGCTCACTTCCACAACGTTATCATCGGTGGTGTGGTGTTTGGATGTTTCGCTGCGATCACTTACTGGTTCCCGAAAGCGACCGGTTTCACCATGAATGAAACTTGGGGCAAACGCGCGTTCTATCTTTGGATTATTGGTTTCTTAATGGCGTTCTTACCGCTTTACGCGCTGGGCTTCATGGGGATGACTCGTCGTTTAAGCCAAGACATCAACCCAGAATACTTCCCACTGTTGTCGATTGCCGCAGCAGGTACGGTTGTGATTGCGCTGGGCGTATTGTCTCAGTTCATCCAAATTTACGTGAGTATCCGTGACCGCGAGCAAAACCGTGATCTAACTGGTGACCCGTGGGGTGGTCGTACTCTTGAGTGGGCAACATCGTCTCCACCGCCGTTCTACAACTTTGCGCACCTACCAAAAGGTGATGTGCTGGATGCCTTCTGGTACCAGAAACAAAGTGGCGAGTTCGATCCAAATAAAGAAGTGGAATACGAACGTATTCATATGCCAAAAAACACGGCAACAGGCATCTACGTGTCGGCTTGGTCGCTCCTATTTGGCTTCGGCATGATTTGGTACATCTGGTGGCTAGCGGCAGCAAGTTTGGTCGGTATTATCGTGACGTGTATTCAGCACAGCTACAACGATGACGTGGATTACTACGTGGAAGTTGAAGAGATCAAAGCAATTGAGGCCGAGCGTCGAGCTCAGCTTGAAGAAGCGAAGAAAAACTCAGTGAAAGACAGCGAAAGTAAAGATGATCTGGAGGTGACGTATGCAAACTAATATCGCAGCACATCACGACCATGATCACCACCATGACACGAATGGCAACAAGCTATTTGGCTTTTGGGTTTACCTGATGAGTGACTGCGTACTGTTTGCGACCTTGTTCGCGACATACGCTGTGTTGTCGAGCAATTCAATTGCGGGCCCAACAGGTAACGACATTTTCGAACTGCCATTCGTGTTTGTCGAAACCATGCTGCTGCTGTTTAGCAGTATCACATTTGGTTTTGGCATTATCGCGATGAAGCGCAACAATGTTGCTGGTCTCAAACGTTGGATGTTAGTCACGTTCGCGCTTGGTCTTGGCTTTATCTGTATGGAGGTCTATGAGTTCCATCACCTGATTGAAGAAGGCTATGGGCCCCAAACAAGTGCATTCCTGTCGGCATTCTTTACGTTGGTTGGTACGCACGGCCTGCACGTAACCTTTGGTCTGATTTGGTTAGCGGTAGCGTATCATCAACTGTCGACGAAAGGTCTGAACGACAATATGGCAATGCGCTTTAACTGCTTAAGCCTATTCTGGCACTTTCTAGATATCGTTTGGATTTGTGTCTTTACCATCGTTTACTTACTGGGGGTAATGTAATGGATCAACATGTAGAAACCAGTTCGTCAGATTACGTGAAAGGCTTTATTGCCTCACTGATTCTGACGGTAATTCCGTTCTACTTTGTTTGGACGAAATCATTACCAGATACAACGACCTATGCGATTCTATTTGGATGTGCATTAGTGCAGATATTTGTTCACTTTAAATACTTCTTGCACATGGAAACAAAAACATCCGACGGACGTTGGAATCTTGTATCACTGATGTTTACCGCCATTGTTGTACTTATCCTTATCGCTGGCTCGGTATGGATCATCTACAACATGAACGTCAACATGAAGTTGTAGGTCAAGGTATGCTGAAAAGTTATTTGTCTATCACTAAACCGGGCATTATTTTCGGCAACCTGATTTCTGTTGCGGCGGGGTTCTTCCTCGCCGCAAAAACAGAACCAGCCAGTCTAATGCTGTTCGTTACGACGTTAGTTGGTGTTGGGTTAGTCATCGCTTCAGGTTGTGTGGTGAATAATATTTTCGATCGTGATATCGACCAAAAGATGGCACGTACACGAAATCGTGAAACAGTGAAAGGCAACATCAATATCGATATTGCGTTTGTTTATGCACTTGCTTTATTGCTGGTAGGAACCGCACTGTTATTTATCCGAGTGAACCCACTATCCGCTGTCGTCGTGTTGCTTGGCTACGTGTATTACGTGTTCTTTTACACGATGTGGTACAAACGTAACTCGGTGTATGGAACCTTAGTGGGAAGTATCTCAGGCGCAGTTCCGCCATTGGTGGGTTACTTAGCGGTAACAAACTTCATTAGCTTGGAAGCGATTTTACTCTTTACCATGTTCTGTCTCTGGCAAATGCCGCACTCGTATGCCATTGCCATGTTCCGCATGCAAGACTACCGAGAAGCCGGGATTCCCGTATTGCCAGTTAAAGAAGGTATTCATAAAGCGCATCGACACATGAAAGCGTATGTCGTGGCGTTTGGAGCAGTATCGTTGGGGTTATTTTTACTAGGTGAAGCCGGGTATGAATACTTAGCGGTTGCAGCGGTTGTTTGCTTTATGTGGACGAAAGTGACCTTTCGCAGCATTGATGACAACAACTACATCGCTTGGTCAAAGTCGGTGTTTAAAGTCTCACTGCTAGTGGTGATGGGGATCAGTGGTGTGCTTGGTGTCGAGTTGATTCCTCTAGCTCTGTAACAACCAAACCTAAGCGTTTGCTAAACGCCAATATCTTTTGCTGCTGAATGCATGAATGGCCTTACCTGGAAGTAAGGTCATTTAACTTTCTATTGTCCTTTATTTTCACTGTTTTTCCTGTTCCTCCTCTAGCTTCACTATCACGTATTCATATCTAAAAGCAAAAACAACCAGTGTGTAAAACATAGTGGATCGCGCGTTTCCGCTGACGCGTAATAATGCCAAGAGATAGCGACGATTAAGCTAAAAGTATAAACAGCGCAATAACTCTACTTACCATATGAGAATTCAATATCGATAGTTTGTAATGTAAACATTTGGGGTAGTGCTAGTTCCCATAGCAGCATACAAACTAACAATGCGAATGTTTAAGTTGAATCACCAGCTAGCGAAATACACAAGTTTTACGACTGAAAGTGGGTGAGGAAGCATCTTAACTCCAGTGAAATGAACACGATTAAGAATCATCCTTTTACATAGTCTAAAAACTCACTAAACATTAACCCAGATTAAAGTTTTGTCGTCTCCGAGGCATTAAGGTGCGCCTGTAGTTTGCAGGTCTCAAGGATTCAGAGAAGGAACAGCCATACATCGTGTATCGCTGTTCCTTTTTCGTTCTTGTTTACTTGCGAACAGATAAAACATAAAGACAACTTTAAGAGGACTGGTTTTGAGCATTTTGTTTTCCGAAGCCCGCATTGGCAACATGACCCTAAAGAACCGTTTTGTGAGAAGCGCAACGTGGGAGAACATGGCGACCGAAGATGGTCATATGACGGCAAAGCTTTACGATATTTACGAAACGCTTGCGAAAGGGGAAGTTGGGCTTATTGTTACGGGTTATGCCAATATCGTTGAAGAAGAGAAACCCAACGCAGGTATGATGGGGATCTACAACGACTCTTTTATTGAAGAATACAAAAAGCTAACAGAGCTAGTACATCAACAAGATTCTAAAATCGTGATGCAAATTGCTTACGGTGGCACCAAAACCACCCATAACGTCGGTGAGCGTGTCATCTTCGCTCCGAGTGACGTGCCTGAGCGTGGTACAAATACGCAAGGCAAAGCGATGACAAAGGACGAAATCGACTACATCGTAAAGGCATTCGCATTGGCGAGCAAACGTGCTCAAGACGCTGGTTTTGACGGCGTAGAGATTCATGCGGCGCACACTTATTTAATTAACCAGTTTTTAAGCCCGTACTATAATCGTCGCGAAGACGAATATGGTGGTGGCTTAGAAAATCGCATGCGCTTTCTTTTAGAAATTTATTCTGAAACCAGAAAGCTGGTTGGAAGCGAATTTCCCATCCTCGTTAAACTGACGGCAACTGAGTTCTTTGACGGCGGTTTAACGTTCGATGAAACTCGCGTCGTCTGTAAGAAACTTGAAGAAGTAGGCGTTGATGCGATCATCGTATCTGGCAATGTTCACGGCAAAGCAAACGAACTTGTTGGTCAAACGTTCGATGGTTACACACTACAAGAAGAAGGTTACTTTCACGAATATGGTCACGTGATCAGTCAGGATGTTAGCATACCGGTGATTACTGTCGGCGGGCTGAGCGACATTGATGCGATTGAGAAAATTGCAGAAAACACAGATATCCAATTTTTTGCTGTGTCACGCCCTTTATTGGCTGAGCCGCAGTTGATCAAACGTTGGAAAGAAGGCAATCGCGCACCAGTAGATTGCGAACGTTGCTCAAAGTGTCGTACCAAGCGTGGTAACTTTTGCGTGGTGTATAAGAACCGAAATCGTCGCAAAAAATAGAACGAAGCGAATACACAAATACAAATTAGCCTCCACTCTGAATATGGAGGCTTTTAATTATCCGCATGTTAATCGAACCATTATTTATCTTCTTTTTGATAGTTTAAATAATGCACACAAAGATCGTGAAATGCTTTAGCTTGAGGCGAGATCGTGCGATCGGTTAACGTAAATATACCAATTTGCCTTTCAAGTGGTGGATCGATAAGCGGAATCCAAACCAAGCGTGTTTCATTGGTTGGGAAAGCAAGCTTCGGTAGGGTCGTGACACCAATCCCAAGTTCTAAGACAGAAAACAGTGAAGTAATATTTTCGACCGAATAGAGCGCTTGCTGACTCAGAGCTCTTGCTGGGGTTGGATCGAGAAGTGTACAAGTGCCGTTACGGATAAAGGGTTGTTCCAACAAAGTTTGCCACTCGATTCCTTCTGGATGACTTGCAATAGGGTTGTCCTTTAAACACACCACGCCTATTGGATCGGCTAACAGCGGCGTAAAGTCAATGCCGCCCTCATCGAGGTGAGAGGGGTTACCGAGCGCCAAGTCGACTTCACCGGAGAGTAAGCGAGCCTCGACGCCCGCCGCGTTATCATCGATCAAGCTTACTTCTACATTTGGATACTGCTCGCAAAAGGCACCCAACACGCTAGGGATGAGTTTCGCTGCAACAGAAGGAACGCTCGCAATTCGCACTCTCCCTTGCTGTCCGGCCGCGGCAGCTTTGAGATCGTTGTCCAGCGCACTGTAGATATTAAGAAACTGAACCACCTTGGGCAGACAAATTTCACCAAACGGGGTCAATTTGGTTTTGTTTCCGGGTTCAAACAGCGTTTGCCCTAGAATTTTTTCAAGCTCTTTTATCGATGTTGACAGTGCCGCCTGAGAACGATTTGCACGATGTGAAGCGGCTCGAAAGCCTCCTTCCTCGACTACCATCACAAAATGCATTAATTGTTGAAGCTTAATACTCATCCCTAATGCCTCTTAATCCCTTTATTTACGTTATTTTAAACAGAGTGATAAGTTTAATTTATCAAATGTCAAAAATTTACCGTTAGATTTATCGCCTGTCAATGTGCATCATTTAACCATATTGAAACAAAGCTGTTACAAAGGTTGAAAGGCACGTGAATACTCCTACTAAAAAACACCCAGTTAAAACCAGTCTATTTGCTTCTAAAGCGCCGCTTGAATGGGCGATAGTCAACAACGGAACCCTGTATACGGCTCAAATTCCTATTGATGACACAGGCGCGGTTGTGGAAGGCGGTATCGAAGCACAAACACGTCAAACCTTTAACAATCTCATTCACACCCTGGAGTGTGCAGGGGAGTCTTTGGACTCGGTGTTGCAGGTCCTGATTTATGTGACTGACAGAGAATACTTAAAGACCGTTAACCAAGTGTACGCGGAATATTTTGAAGCGCCGTACCCAAATCGCGCCGCCATGGTGGTTGCAGGGTTAGCGCGAGAAGAGATGTTGGTGGAGTTTGTTGTCTACGCGTCGGCAAGCCAACCAGAATAAATCCAACGAGAATAATTAGAGATCAGTGAGTGAGTGGCTTGCCATCACAAATCGGAAGAACAAGGAAAGAACCATGACTTTTATTAACAATGTTCAAGCAGAAAAATCCCTCTATATAGCAGGTGAATGGCAATCGGGCATGGACACCATCGCCAATATTAACCCTTCTGATATCAGCGAAAACATTGGCGATTTCGCACAAGCGAGTGTGTCGCAAGTAGAGCAAGCGATTCAAGCGGCTAAATCAGCGCAGCCAGAGTGGGAAAAAACACCAATCGAGCGCAAGCAAGCAGTGCTACAAGCGATTGGTGATGAGCTCATTGCACGATGTGACGAATTGGGCACCTTGCTTTCGCGTGAAGAAGGTAAGCCATTTGCTGAAGGTCGAGGTGAGATTTACCGTGCTGGCCAATTCTTCCAATACTTTGCTGCTGAGGTTCTGCGTCAAATTGGCGATAGCGCTGCTTCCGTCCGTCCAGGTGTCTCCGTTGAAGTTACTCGCGAAGCCGTCGGCGTTATCGCCATTATCTCTCCTTGGAACTTCCCAACAGCAACAGCGGCTTGGAAAATCGCGCCAGCACTTGCGTTTGGCAACAGCGTCGTCTGGAAGCCTGCCAACCTAACCCCAGCAAGTGCCGTTGCGCTGACAGAGATTATCCATCGCCAAGGTTTACCTGCTGGCACGTTTAACCTCGTTTTGGGTAGCGGTTCGCAAGTCGGTAATACCCTTATTAATTCGAAGGATGTGAACGGCGTGAGCTTCACTGGTTCTGTGGACACAGGCCGTAAAGTTGCAGCGGCAACGGCACCAAATTTTGTGCGTTGTCAGCTAGAGATGGGTAGCAAAAATGCGCTCGTAGTGGCAGATGATGCAGACATTCAGATTGCTGTCGAAGCAACAATCGCAGGCTCATTCTCGGGTGCAGGTCAAAAGTGCACCGCGTCTTCTCGTCTTGTCGTTATGGACGGAGTTCACGACGCGTATGTTGAAGCGCTAATCAAACGCATGAGCGAACTTAAAGTGGGTCACGCTCTAGAAGAGGGCGTGTTCATGGGCCCTGTTGTTGATGGTAACCAGCTGAATGCGAACTTTGAGTGGATCGAAAACGCACGCCAAGCAGGCGCGGAGCTGGCTTTCGGTGGTGAGCGTCTGAGCCTAGAGCATGACGGTTACTACATGTCACCAACTCTGTTTTTAAATACACAGAATGGCTGGGAAGTGAACCAAGAAGAAGTCTTTGCGCCAATGGCGAGCGTGATTCGCGTTTCTGATCTGGATGAGGCAATTGCAGTCGCGAACGATACGCGCTTTGGCCTGACAGGCGGCATTATCACGCAAAGCTTGCGTAATAGCGCGATCTTCAAACAGCAAGTCCAAACGGGCTGCGTCATGGTTAACTTGCCAACTGCGGGTACAGATTATCACGTTCCATTTGGTGGCCGTAAAGAGTCTAGCTTTGGTCCTCGTGAGCAAGGTCAGTACGCCAAAGAGTTCTACACCGTAGTGAAAACCGCTTATCAGCGTCCTTACTAAGATCGGCAGGGTAACTGATGGTGTCAGTTACCCGCACGAAAAGGCTAAGAAATTGTTTAAGGAGTGGTTATGTACCAACAACGGATTGTGATTGACGGATTGCAGTACTGCAATTGGGATCGAGAGTATTTCCAAACGCTTAAGGCGAGTGGCATTACCGCCGTTCATGCCACCATCGTCTACCACGAAACTGCGCGCGAAACCTTGACGCGTTTTGCTGAGTGGAACTTGCGCTTCGAGCAAAATGCAGACCTCATCATGCCTATTTATTCAATGGCAGATGTAGAAAAAGCCAAAGCAGAAGGCAAAGTCGGCATCTTCTTCGGCGCGCAAAATTGCTCACCAATCGATGATGAAATTGGCCTGATTGAAGTGATGCGCCGTCAAGGTCTGCTGATCATGCAACTGACCTACAACAACCAAAGCTTACTGGCGACAGGTTGTTACGAACAAAATGATTCCGGCGTAACTCGCTTTGGTAAGCAAGCGATTGAAGAGATGAACCGAGTCGGGATGATCATTGATATGTCCCACAGCGCGGAGCGTTCGACGTTGGAAGCTATCGAGCTCTCTTCGCGTCCAATTTGTATCAGCCATGCTAACCCGACGTTTGCGCATGACGCACTGCGCAACAAATCCAACACCGTGATCAAAGCACTGACGGAGCGCGGTGGTTTGATTGGATTCAGTTTATATCCATTCCATTTGCCAAATGGCAGCCAGTGCACGCTGGATGATTTCTGCCAGATGGTAGCGAAAACCGCAGACATGTTTGGCGTCGACCATTTAGGCATCGGTAGCGATTTGTGCCTAAATCAGCCGCAACAAGTGTTGGAGTGGATGCGCAACGGGCGTTGGTCAAAAGCGATGGATTACGGCGAAGGTTCAGCAAGTAACTCGGGATGGCCAGATGCGCTGCCATGGTTCTGCGGCAGCGCAGGGATGGAGAACATCTACAACGGATTAATGGGTCACGGATTCAGTGAATCTGAGGCTGGAAAAATATTGGGTGAAAACTGGTTCAACTTCCTTAAAGAAGGATTAGAGCCTTTTTCATAGCATTCCCCAAAGTAGGAACCGCCTGCCCACATAATAACAATACGGCAGGCGTAAAACTCACATTTGTAGCCAGTCTTTGGCTGCTGCAAAGAACCTCTGGAGCCAGAGTATGTCTGATTTAACCAATAGCATGAAAGCTTCCACGATGAGCGTGTCATCGGGCAAGTCAAAAGCAAAACACAACACATCAACAACAGAAAACACGACGGACAAATTAGGACTGAATAACCCGGCCTTTTGGTATAGCGGTGGTTTCATCGCGTTGTTCGTTGCTATTGCACTTTATGACGGCGAGCTGTTATCTACGATCGTTAACGCCGGTTTTAGCTGGGCAGTTCAGGTGTTTGGTCCATACTGGCAGTTACTGCTGCTTCTCACTTTTCTTGTTGGTCTTGGCTTGGCTGCAGGGCGAACAGGCAAGGTGATGTTGGGCGGGATTGCAAAACCAGAAATGGATTCTTTCCGCTGGATGGCGATTATTTTCTGTACCTTATTGGCTGGTGGTGGTGTTTTCTGGGCCGCGGCTGAGCCTATCGCGCATTACGTTAGCCCACCCCCTTTGTACGGCGCGCAAGATAACCCGCAGCAAGGTGCGGTGAATGCGTTGTCGCAATCCTTTATGCACTGGGGCTTTCTGGCTTGGGCGATTGTAGGTAGCTTAACTTCCATCGTGGTGATGCACCTGCATTACGACAAAGGTTTACCACTAAAACCCCGTATTTTGCTTTACCCAGTCTTGGGCGAACGAGCACTTAAAGGCCAACTCGGTGCATTGATTGACGCGTGCTGCATTATCGCGGTAGCCGCGGGCACCATCGGACCAATTGGGTTTTTAGGCTTGCAGGTTAGCTACGCGTTAAATGCGCTGTTTGATATTCCTGATGGCTTTACCACTCAGCTTATCATCATCTTGTTTGCGATTGCTCTTTACACCTTGTCAGCACTCAGTGGATTAAGCAGAGGCATGCAACTGCTTAGTCGTTACAACGTGATTCTGGCAATGGCATTGATGGTTTACATCCTGTTTTTTGGCCCTACGAATTTTATCTTTAACGGATACATTCAAGGTGTAGGGAGTATGCTAGATAACTTTATCCCAATGGCGACCTATCGTGGTGATGAAGGTTGGCTAAGCTGGTGGACAGTATTTTTCTGGGGCTGGTTCCTTGGTTATGGTCCGATGATGGCAATTTTTATTGCGCGTATTTCCCGTGGTCGAACTATCCGCCAAGTCATTTCCACCATCAGTATTGTGGCTCCGTTAACCACCTGTTTTTGGTTCACGATTGTGGGCGGCTCAGGCCTTGCGTTTGAAATTGCTGAACCGGGTAGCGTGAGTGCGGCGTTCGAAGGCTTTAACCTGCCAGGTGCTTTGCTTGCGGTGACTCAGCAACTACCAATGCCAATGTTGACTTCAATTCTATTTCTGATTTTAACCACGATCTTCATCGTCACGACGGGCGACTCAATGACCTACACAATCAGTGTCGTGATCAGTGGTGAAACGGAGCCGAATGCGATCATCCGTACCTTCTGGGGCGTAATGATGGGTGTGACGGCATTGATCCTAATTTCCCTTGGCTCTGGCGGCATTTCTGCACTGCAATCTTTCATTGTGATTACCGCGGTTCCGGTTTCGCTGATTCTGTTGCCGTCACTTTGGAATGCACCGCAAATCGCAATCAAAATGGCGAAAGAGCAAGGGCTATAACAATTATCTAATTCAAACAACGTGGAGCTTGTGCGGGTGTTTTCCTCCTGCATCCGCACAAACCCTAGTATTCTTACAATAACAAATAGGTGGTGAGCAAAATGGATGCACATCGTTCTACTTATACGGAAGCAACTATGCGCGATGCAGCGATTGTCATGGCAGCCGAAAGGCTTGGCGCAATGCACCAAAACCGAATTAGCTTTGTACGCAGTCTGATTCGTAATATGGCAAGCCAAAACTGGCAAGTAACCAAGCATGAGTGGCAGCTTTGTCCTCGTGGTTATGGTCATGTGATTTACAAATTGACCACGCCAGAGCACGTTTATCATTTGGTGGTATTCTGTGATGAAATTGCCGACGACGAGCGTAATGATCGCGTTATTGCAGAAAAGTGGGACGTCACATTTGCACTGGTTCAAGGCGATGTTGATGTTACTTTGTTGGAAAGATTGCGAGAAAATGTACCGCTACAAGAAGCGGGGCGTAATCCAAACAACGTACTTGTTCTTGCTCGCGCAAATAAAAGTGTGCGCGTGTTTGAGCACATTGTTAGCGCGCTTTCTCAAGGCGAGCAGCCTGAGCCGAAAGAGTTAGCGGAAGTGGGTTATATCCTGCGTACCACAGCTGTTTATGGTAACGGAAAGTTTGGTATCGCCGATTTCAAACTGTTAGAGAACAACTCAGATTTCAGCCAGTCTTTTAGTGCGCAAATGTGTGCAGTATATATGTTGCGTGAATTCAGCCTAGATTGGGTGCACTATCTGGCACTTCAACAAGGTGGCGACAACGCGGTGGCTTTGCATCGTGGCTTGCAGCGCTACCTTGGTGTCGGCAATGCGACTGGCTTAGGCATGGCTCCATACTTGATTAATCATCCGTGTATTGTTGACCAATGGATGACCTCTCGTGAACGTGCGGTAGCGCGAGTCTTTGCGATGCCATGTGAAGCGTCGTTCCATGCTCCTTTGCAAGGATTGCTGCAAAAAGCACAGCGTCATTTAGAGCAAGTCATCACCATCAATGAACATCAAGACAGGCTCAATCATCAAGCGATAGCAGACATCAAACAACTGCTATCGAAGCTAACAACGTTAATGGCATTACATCCGAACTGGGCGAGTTTGGTCGAGCATAAGAAAACAATGAGTGTGGAAGCCCAAGAAATCCTCACCTCTTGCTTGATCGAACTCTACCCATCTTTAGTGGATGAATTTGCTAGCCAAATGAATACGGATGAAACGTTATCTATTCCGGGCGGGAAAAAGATCCAAGATTTACTGGAAGTGTTGCAAAGCAAGTACCGCTGGGCGATTGATGCGGATTACTCACTAGCCGAGAACAACTACTGGTTCTGGTATCGCTCACAAGATAAAGAAGAGCCAAGGCTTGGTGTTCGCGGGGAAGAGGCTGGAGAAGAAAAAGAACTGCCGCTTGATATCGGCAGACAAGTGAATCGCTTGTACCAGGCCTTGCTTGACTGTGATGTAGAAATGTCCGTAGCAGAGTTTCTATTGCAAAAACCGGCTTATCGTTCGATCACACGTCGCGTATGGACGCTAGGCAACCGTGCGATGGGGGATATTCAAATGAATGTGCTGCGTAAAGATGCGTTACCAATGCACTTACTGCGCTGTAAATTGGCGATCTTTGGCGCGACTAAGTTTGATCCGCGCTCGGATCGTTGGGTTCGAGTAACTTTCTTCCAAGGTGCGCCGTTGTTAGATGAAATTCACGACCCTAAACTGGCAGACACATGGATTTTCCCTAGCATGCCGCCACGTGACGAAATTGCGCAAAGTGATAATCAAAAAATCAGTGGAGGATTTGCATTATGATCGTCTCTCACAACGAATTGGTGGCCGCGGTTAATAAGGCATTTCTTGGCATGCGCCGTCACTGTGGTGAGGCGGATGTCATTGCGAACATGGTGGCGGACTTGCAAATGGTTGGCTTACATGGAGTTCGCCATTTTAATAACGCCAGTCTGTTTCTTGGGTTAGATTCAGACTGCGCCGTATCGGTGATCAACAGCACACCGTCAAGCATAGAGGTAGAACTGCACAACGGGAGTGTAGCGTGTCATTTACCCGCTGTGTTGGATTTCGCGCTCGAGAAAATGATCAACCGTAAGTCGATTACCATTACGTTGAAACAGTGTCATAACCGTTGGCTGGGTTTCAGTGAGTTGTTGAAGCTCTCTGCGAAAGGCATTGCGTGTCGAGCACAGTGGGTCAATGGCTCAAGTCCCAAGCGAACGCTTTATGTGTTAAACCGTGGACGAATCGCACCAGAAGTCTTTTTCTCGGATCAGTTTGATGTGCATGATACGGATTTGCATAGTATGGTTATCGAGCTCTCCGTGAACGATTTCGATATCGAGAAAAGTGCACAAGGGTATACCACCCACATTGAAGGTGATGAGTTAAGCCGTACGCAACAAGCTTCTTGGCAAAATGGTATCTTTGTCGAAGACCAAGAATGGGAAACACTGAAACAAACCGCAACCGCGTTGCTGGTGGAGAACAGTGAGCGTTCTATGCTCGGTGCTGGCGGTGTGGTTTAAGCGATGAAAGGCGATGATTCCAAGTAGAAGTGATGAAGGCTGCTCTTTAGCGGCCTTTTTTGTGCGCGAAGTTTGGTCACTTCTGAAGTTCAAAGACTATGATTACCGTTATCCGCAAGATGGAGCAACACAGGTAAGAAAAATGGATCTGCAAGAGAATAAAAGAAATGCCATTGCGTTTTACGAAACCGCCTATCGAGGTAATCCAAGAAAAGCGGTTGAAGACTATGTTGGCGATGAGTACATTCAGCACAATCCATTAGTTGGAAATGACCCCGAGGCTTTTATCGAGTATTTTGAGCGGATGCAAAATGAGTATCCCAATAAAGACATTACGTTTGTGCGAGCCATTGCTGAAGGGAACTTGGTGGCACTACACACTCACCAAACATGGCCTAATGATATTGAATACGTGACAATGGATTTCTTTCGTTTTGATCACAATGGGAAGATCGTCGAACATTGGGACGCTCTGCAAGAGATTCCTAAAGAAACATTGAATGGTCACACCATGTATTAACGAGTCGTTGACGAGTCTCCCATGCCGTTTATTCAAACGGTATGGGAGGTTAAATGATTTGTGGCACTTTAAGTATTAATCATCAAAGCGCTTTTTCGATTCTCACCGCGACGTCTTCAGATACCCAGCCTTTCCACAAGTCAGGGTAGGTATTAAAGAAGTAAAACATCGCTTCTTCACCGTCCGCGTAGTTATCTTCCATCCAGGCCAGCATTTCACTCATTTGCTCGTTGGTAAATCCGCGTTTCTGCAAGTACGCGAATGCTTGGGGTTCTTTGCTCGCAAACGCCTCAGTTGTTACTGTGCGAACTGGAGAAGGTGGGTACATTGTTACTTTTGGTGAAGCGCAATCAGGCTGAGTGGTACAGTTGCGATACTCTTCTAAATCTGTTCCGCTACCAAAATCCACTTTGACCATATCATACTTGCCCAATACGGGGGTCGGTGACCAGTAGTAACCAAACCAAGGCATTTTGCGATCATAGGCTTTGGCGATGGTGCCAGCTAATGCTGCGCCAGATCCTGGGTCAACCATCTCAAAGCCGTGCTCACTTAACCCTAATGCATTAAACAAGTGACCGGAGGTGATTTGGCATGTCCAACCAGCAGGGCAGCTATAAAACGCGAACTTGTCATCATCCTCTGGGTGTTCAAATAGTTTGGCGTGCTTGATGACGCCTTCTATCGTCGCGAGTTCTGGATACTGTTTTACCAGATAGGCGGGAACCCAAAACCCTTCTTCACCACCATTGACAAGCGATTCACTAGCGATGCGCAAGCGTTTATCCGCAATCCCTTTATCAAGTGCTTCTTTAATACCGTTTGTCCATAACTCTGGCGCAACGTCAGGCTGTCCCTTTTCAATCATAGAGGTGCCTGTAGGAACGCTATCACCAGGGATCAATTCCGCATCGCACTGGTAGCCTTCATTTAAGACAAATTGGTCGATGTGCGCCATTAAGCTGGCCGAATTCCAATTCATGTCTGCGATGGTTATTTTTCCGCATTCGTCCGCATTTGCATGAGTAGATAATGCTGATAGCAGCAGAACAGAGAGCATTGAAGGTGTCGTCTTCATGTGACTGAATTTCCTTGTCGTTGTCATTTACTTCAGTATATACATCGGTTTATAAAGATTCAGTGAACAAGTTTTTTTCAGTGACGTTAAGCATAAAAACGGCGATTTATGAAGCGTTTGGTGAGGCGTGTTGAAAGGGAGTTAATACAGCAAGAACACTCCTTCGTAGCCGCCAATCTCAATATGAGAAACATAGTCGCCGATGTTACCGTCTTGATCTACAGGTCGCATAGGCTCTGGAAGTGCGATAGTTATCTTCGGTGAGGAGAAGTAATCGATATTTTTGCCAAAGAAATCAGTCCGATACAGCACTCGGCCTTTGGTGAATTCGCGGGCTAACACCATCTCTGTAGGGCCATGCATCACTACCGCATCGTCTGAGTGATACGCAAAGTACGTATGGGTTGGTAACAAATCGATAGCGCCATTAGGCAAGTCAGGGTGAGCCACTTTGCTCATAGAAGCATCTCCAATGACTGTGTAATCGGCAGGATAGGGCGTGCTGGTGGACATCATTAGCGGAGTCGCCTGATATCCCTCTGGTATTTGATTGGCAGGCTCTCCCAAATCAACGGCAAGCAAGGAGCTAGGTTGATAAGCAATATTCTTTGGTACGCCTGCCTTCCAGAAGTTGTCACTTGTTGTGTTATTGCTTCCATATAAGTAGCCATTGTTCCACTGATTAAAGTAACTGCGCTCAGGGTGATAGTTTAAGTAGAACACTGCTAGTGCAGAGTATTGGTCCTGTTTCCAATTGTCTTCTGTGTTCCCAAAGTATTGAACGCGACCATAACGCGTGGTCGCTTGATAAATCACTTTCTGACCCGCTTTGGCGAGTGCAGAGTTATCCCAAAATTTAGCCAAGCCAGCATAGCCACTAAAGCCGGTAGCAGGGAAAAGGTAGTGCTCGCGCAAGTACAAGGAGCCAGCGTTAACCAAGTGGTTTTGCCCATTACGACCGAATAAGTTTGCCGTACCTATGTTGAGGCCAATTAACGCATCTTCATCCAGCGTTGCCAGTTTATTCAAGAACGCCGAGAATTGCGCTTTGTAAGCATCGTCAGCAGCTTGGCTACCCGCCACCAAACCAAGTTCATCCACTGTGCCTCCGGAATATATGTAGAACTGATTTGCACCGAGTAACTGATTCGTATCGTCGTTGTACGCACCATTTAAACCTTGTTTCGCCCATTCAGCTTGGTAATAGTGGCGCATTGTATTGGTAAAAACGGGATTACCGAGATTGGTCAATGCCCAAGAAGAGGTTTGATTCCACATACGACCAAATGGAATAACCCGTGACTCCCAACGAAATCGGGCCGTTGCATTCTTATTCGAACGGTTTTTGTATTCATTCCAAGAAAGATAATTGTCTTGGTTTCGATCTGCAGATTTGTCGAAGCCACGAATTTTACGCCAGCGTTGAATGGTTTGACCTTCCGGTGTCTCCGTTGGTGCTCCTGAGATATTGACGGCAGGGAAGCTATTTTTGAGTTGAATGTTTTCGAGACGTGGGCGGTTTTCTATGTTGCCGTCATGCCAAGTAATTTTCGCAAAGTAAAGGCGGCCGCCGTCGCGTAAAAAGGTGGAGCCAAAGTACTGACCGCCACCATAAGTTTTTCCGCTACCATCATGCGTTGTAGCGCGAACCCAATCCGAAGGAACAGACCAGTTTACTGTTTGGTTTTTAGTCATGTTCTCAGTTTTGTCTTTTTTAATCGCGAAGCGTTTCCATTCTGTTACCCGACCAAACGAGTCGATAGCAGAAGGGTATTCAATCGTGAAGCTGCCGCCTTGAGCAAACTGAGAGAACGTAAAGGCTAAGCGGTCGAACTTCTCTGAGTGATAGACATAGAGGGCTCCACCATTATTCGCCTGGCCAAATACATCAGCATCCCATGGCGGTGGTTGATATAGCCAAAAGCCGGCGTGGTCAGCGCTGGCGGTATAGCCAACGATCATCGGTTTTCGATTGAGTAAGGTATTTTCACCATGGCTTGAGTCGACTTCAGCTAGGATAGTGTCTTCAGAAAAGTGGAGAAAGAAATCTTCGTAGTCAATTCCATTCAGTTCTGCTTGGTTACGTATATCGTTTTCCAGCCAACCTGAGTTAAGTTCCAGCTTTTGGTTGTACATGTAACCAAGCGCTTTTACACGCTCGTTATCACTCTTATCTTTGTAAGCTCCAAACACGATATCGGCATTATCCAACTCCCATTCAAGTGCAGCGGCAGCAGATATAGGCTTATCTTGAAGATCAATACCCTGTTCATGCAATCCAGGTAACACGATTGATGTTCTACTCCAAACGCTGGGTATAGAAAGTAAGCTCAGAGAAGCAAGTGCAATGAGAGAAAAACAATGCGACTTCAACATGGGGTTATCTCACTCATACTTAGATGACTCGAATTAAGGGCCAGAATACAAAGAGAAATTATAGTCCATTCACAAAGTCCTAATCAGGAACCCGCCGATAGAAGGCTTTACCGGAAATCGAGGGGGGAAGCCCGGCAAAAATGAGAAGGTCTGCGTCGGGTGTAGTACGTTCAAAGACTCAAAACTCCGTCTACACAAGCACAAAAGTAACCAGAATTTTAACCTTGTTCGATTGCCATCATATTGTTGGATTTTCATCAACAATTTCAGTTAAAACCAACTGATTAAACCAGTCATATTCTCTGTTGTATTGATTGCTTATCATACAAAAATTTAACAAAATTAATTTTTATACATTTTTATTGCATAAAAAATCCTTTTGAGTAATATAAATGCCAAGTGACAATTAATGCGGTATGTCAGCATGACTATTCAGGTAAGCGGAATCAATAAATCCTACGGTGAGACACAAGTGCTTCACGATGTCAGCTTTAAGTGTGAAAGCGGCGAAACACTGGTGTTACTCGGTCCGAGTGGTGCAGGGAAGAGCTCTCTACTACGTGTTCTTAACCTTCTTGAAGGAGCGGATAACGGCAAGCTAAACATCGCAAATGATGTTTTTGATTTCTCTACTGAAATCAAAGAGAAACAAGGTTTAGCACTTCGTCGTAAAGTGGGCATGGTGTTCCAGCAGTACAACCTATGGCCACACATGACAGTGATGGAGAACCTGATTGAGGCTCCGGTAAAAGTCGCTGGCATGGATAAAGAAGAAGCGAAGAAGCAGGCAATGCAAATTCTTGCGACGCTGCATTTGGCAGACAAAGCGGATGCATGGCCGATGCAACTTTCTGGTGGTCAGCAACAACGTGTGGCGATTGCTCGTGCATTGATGATGAAACCGGAAGTCTTGCTTTTTGATGAACCGACCGCTGCGCTTGATCCGGAAATTACTAACCAAGTCGTTAAGATTATTAAAAATTTAAGCGAAACCGGAATTACACAAGTAGTTGTGACGCACGAAGTGGATTTCGCCAAGAAAATCGCTAGTCACGTACTGTATTTAGAAAAAGGACACATCGTTGAGCACGGCACAAATGATTCGTTTTCTAACCCGCAAACCGCCCAGTTTGCTGACTACTTAAATCACTAAATCACTAAATTACGTTTTTAAAGTTCAGTCTATTTAACAGATAAGCTCGGCTGTCATTGCGAGTGTCAGCCCACTAAGTACACACGGAGTATTGCAATGAAAAAGATTCTACTAGCTTCACTAATCGGCCTTTCTTCTGCAACTATGGCAGCAAACGCAGCAGCACAAGAAGAGATCAAATTCGCGATGGAAGCGACGTACGCACCGTTCGAATACATGGATGAAAACAACCAAATCCAAGGTTTTGATGTGGATCTGGCGAATGCACTATGTAAAGAAATCGAAGCAAAATGCACCTTCCACAACCAATCTTTTGACAGCCTGATCCCAGCATTAAAATTCAAGCGCTACGATGCGGCAATCTCTGCAATGGACATTACTGAGGCGCGTTTGGAGCAAGTGAATTTCACGAATGCATACTATGACAACTCAGCAGCGTTTGTTTCTATCAAAGAAAAAGTGGCCGATCAAAAAGCACTAGAAGGTAAGCGTGTTGGTGTTCAAAACGGTTCAACACACCAAAGCTACCTGATTGAGCAAATGCCGGGCGTAACCGCGGTTCCTTACTCAAGCTACCAAGACGCGTTCATCGATATGAAGAATGGCCGTATTGATTCTGTATTCGGTGACACAGCAGTTGTAGCGGAATGGTTCAAGAAAGAAGACAACCTAGCGTACGTTGGTGAGCACGTTACTAACCCTAAATACTTCGGTAACGGTTTCGGTATCGCAGTAAACAAAGGTAACGACGAGCTAGTGAACAAGCTGAACACGGCACTGAAAACAGTGAAAGCGAACGGCGAATACGACGTAATCTACAACAAGTACTTCGGTAAGTAATATGGCACTAACGGGTTACTCTTTATCGCTTGTTCAAGCTAGTTGGATGACTGTCCAGCTAGCATTCACAAGCCTTTTAGTCGGTTTGATTCTGGCAGTGGTATTCGCCAGTGGTGAAATGTCTCGCCGTGTTTTCGTTAAATGGCCAATGACGGCGTTTGTGACGATTGTACGTGGCTTGCCAGAAATCCTTGTCGTGTTGTTCATCTATTTTGGTTCGACGCAGGTTCTGTTTTTAATCACCGGCGACTTTATTGAAGTTAGCCCGTTCTTGTCTGGCGTGGTGGCGTTGTCATTGATCTTCGCCTCTTATGCTTCTCAAACTCTACGTGGCGCATTGAAAGCCGTTGGAAGAGGGCAAAGAGAGGCAGCAAGTGCACTCGGCATCAGTCAAGCACACGCTTTTGTTCGCATTGTTTTGCCACAAGCGGTAAGACACGCGCTACCAGGTTTAACTAACCAATGGTTGGTTTTGCTGAAAGATACCGCGCTTGTATCACTGATTGGCGTAACGGATTTATTGAAGCAAGCGCAGCTAACATCTGCAGCGACGCATGAAGCGTTTACATGGTACGCAACTGCTGCGGCGATTTACTTAGGCATTACTTTGATTACGCAACGTGCCGTAAAACTGATTGATAAGAAGTTCTCAATTCAAGGCATGAGTATGGGACAGGAGGCTACCGCATGAACGAACAACACGTTTGGCAAATGCTGGATGGCTTAGGCACTAGCCTTCAATTGACTGCCGCTTCTTTGGTGGTGGGCTGTCTCTTAGCTTTGATGATGACGCTGACTCTGATCTTACGTACTCCGGGTTTGCATTGGTTAAGTCGTGGCATCATCACCTTGTTTACTGGTACACCTTTGTTGGTGCAGATCTTCTTGGTGTATTACGGTCCAGGTCAGTTTGATGTCGTAAGAGAAAGCGTATTCTGGACATGGTTAAGCCAACCTTGGTTCTGTGCGATGCTAGCACTAGCACTCAATACCGCTGCTTACAGCACTCAGTTGTTCAAAGGAGCGTTTAACGCGATTCCTTCCGGTCAATGGCAAGCGTGTCGTGCATTAGGCATGAACAAAACAGCAACACTGAAAGTGCTTCTGCCATACGCTATTCGTCGTGCTGTTCCGGCTTACTCGAACGAAGTGATTTTGGTCTTCAAAGGCACGTCACTAGCAAGTACGATTACGATCATGGATCTGATGGGTTACGCGCAGCGCATTAACGCACAAACTTACGATACGTTGACAGTATTTGGTGTTGCAGGCGCATTTTATTTAACGGTAAATGGTGTGTTGACTCTCATTTTCCGTCAGGTAGAGAAGAAAGCATTGGCGTTCGAAGCCGCATAATCCTTCAATCAACACTCATCGTTTAGTTCCACAGTGCCTCTGCGAATGACTCTCTTGCAGGGGCATTTTTTATATTTGTCATGGCAAATTCCTCAAGTTCCACCAAACTTAATTCAACCCAATTGCATTGGTGGCATCATGGAAAGAAGACACTTTTTAGCACTGTGGACATTGTTGTTCGCCCCCTCTTTAAAAGCGAAAACACCAATGCGGTCGACGCCAGCACAAACAGAAGGACCATTTTATCCAGTAGTGGATATTCCTCTTCGTCAAAACTTGATTCTGCAATCAGAAGGCTTGGTCGGTGAACCTATCGTGTTGCAAGGCAGAGTAGTAGATACATCGGGAAACCCTGCCTCAGGCATCAAAGTAGAAATCTGGCAATGCGATGGGCAGGGGATTTACGATCATCCTAAGCAACCAAATAACGATAAGTTTGATGCTCACTTTGCTGGCTTTGGCGCAGTCGAAACTCAATCGGATGGTCGCTACTTGTTTCAGACCTTATACCCTGTACCTTATGCTTCTCGCCCACCGCACATTCACGTTAAGTTGTGGCGAGATAATCAAGAACTTCTGACCACTCAGTTGTACTTGAAAGGCAATACTGGCGATGAATGGTGGGGAGGCAAAGCCCGAGATTATCTACAGTTTGAAACCATACGAACCGACGGGCGATTAACTGGCCAATTTAACTTTGTGATTGGCTAGCTAATCCGGTTAAGCCATTAACTCAACCAATTGCGCCAAGCATTCTTTATCCAGTATCGGATGAGGCTCGACGCCCGTGACCAGTACAATATCTACGGAAGGCAGCGATGGCATATTGCCTAAGATCTTAAGATCCTCGCTAACGCTAATACTGCCCATCGCACCGATAGCCATGCCTGAACGTACAATTGCTCGTTGTGCAGAAGCCGTATTGCAACATGCCAGTAGTTGATAAGGAGTGCCACGTTTGGTTAATCCGTCTACTGCTGCCGCATGGTATTTACAGTCGGTTTGGAATAGGGCGAGAGGGAGAGGTTGGGCGTTCTCAATGTCAAAATCAGGATGAGCAATCCACACGCCTTTGTCGCTTGCTAGCCAGTAACCTTCCTCACTGTCCGGTGCTCTTGTCACAATAGCGGCGTCTAGCTTTCCTTCATCGAGTTTTTCTCTCAAGGTGATGCTTGGCTCACTAAAGACTTGAATCGAACATGTGGGCTCAGATTGTTGTAATACGCGAATGACTCTAGGCAGGATATTGTCGTTGTAATCCTCGGGGCAACCTAAGCGAAGAGGGCGCTTGTTTTCATAACGTTTCACTTGTTTCAGCGCTTGATTGTGCAAGCTGACCAATTGCTCGGCGTGAGAGCGCAGTGCCAGCCCCGCTTCACTCAGTATGAGGTTACGACCTTCTTTTTCAAACAAACTGACGCTGAGTTCGTCTTCTAGCTTACGCATTTGCGCACTGAACGCGGATTGGGTGCGATTGATCTGCTTGGCTGCACGAGTGAAACTGCCCGTTTCGACAAAAGCCAGAAAGCTGCGTAACGCATCGATATCCATATCTAAAACTCATCCATCGTTTTTGTTGAAGTGTTCCATCAAAACTATCCGTTAGTCCCCTTAAATACAATCAGATATTGTGAATGGGTACTCAAAACACGAACCGCATGGAGGCGTCATGAAACTGTTTATTGCTAATCAAAACTACTCAAGCTGGTCACTTCGCGCATGGCTGATCTTTTCTCAATTCAAACTGGATGTGAAAGTCACCAAGCTCAAATTATTCACAGAAGATTTTTATAAGACCTTGGAAGATATTACACCAACCGCGAAAGTCCCTACCTTAGTGGATGGTGACGCAACCGTGTGGGATTCATTAGCGATTTTGGAATACGTTAACGAGCAATACTTACAAGGCAAAGCATGGCCAAGTAAGTCTTCAGAACGGGCTAAAGCACGCGCCATCGCATCAGAAATGCATTCGGGTTTCTTTAACTTAAGAAGCGAACTCCCAATGAACACCCGCGCACGCAGAAAAGTCGATCTAACGGATGGTGCGCGTAAGGATATTGCGCGTATTGATGCCATTTGGGCTGAGCAAGCCAAACTGTATCCCAACGGTTGGCTATTTGGAGAATGGTCGATAGCTGATGCTATGTATGCACCTGTGGCATTGCGTTTCCAAACTTACGGCATCGAGTTATCGGAAGGTGCCAAAGCTTACCAACAGAAGGTGCTAGCAAGTGAATCTTTACAGCAATGGTTGGAAGAGGCGAACCAAGAAACGGATATTGTAGAAGAAGATGAAGCAGGGGTAGAAGTATAAGCGCATCTTGCGATCGCCTGTAGCAAGGGAAAGCATGACAAAGCACGCTTTCCTCTTCTAGGATGGTTGTAGTTTCCGGCGCGTTTAAGCTAGGTGTTCAACAATCGCTCTGCCTACGCCGTGTGCGCTCGTTGGGTTTTGACCTGTGATGACACGATCATCCACAATTACAAACTCTTGCCATGGTTGCACTTTAGAGTAGCGCGCTGCGCTGCGTGCAAGAGATTCTTCCAATAGGAAAGGGATATCGTTGATGGTGCCGAAGTCGATCTCTTCTTCACGAGTGAAGCCTGTTACTGATTTAGACGAAAGTAGCTTTTCGCCATTGCTAAGCGTGATAGGTAGAAGAGCGCCTGGACCGTGACAAACTGCTGCAACAATACCGCCATCTTCATAGTGTTTTGCAGAAATCTTGGCAAAATCTTCGTTGCTCGCTAGGTCTGAAAGAAGACCAAAGCCACCCGGATAGAAGATCGCATCGTAGTTGTCACCGTTGATTTGTGACACTGGAATCGTGTTGTTGATGCGGTTCTGGAAATCATCATCCGCCAAGATTTTCTCGTTCACTGCGTCGCCTTCGATGTCGGTTCCGTACAGTGGTGCTTGCCCGCCTTTGATAGAGGCAATGTCGTAATCGAAGCCTACACCTAGTAGTTCGCTAAGCGCATGAGTGAGCTCTGGCGCGTAAGTTCCGTTTGCTTGGTCAGTTTCACCAAGGGTCGCATGGTTCGTCACAATGATGAGTACTTTCTTCATGATGGTTTCCTTTTTGGCTTACGTATATTTGTTGAACACCTTCATACTAATTGCTAAACAAATAAGTGATAATATGATTAATTGGCAAAACATTATTGCTATATAGCAAAGGTAAGTATGGACAGTTTTGAAGGTATCAATGAGTTTGTTACGGTTGCTGAGAGCTTAGGGTTTTCTGCAGCGGCAAAACAGTTAGGTTGCAGTACTAGTCATGTCAGTCGTCAAGTCACAAGATTAGAAGAGCGATTAGGTGTCGCCTTGTTAGCACGTTCGACAAGAATGGTGAGTCTAACGGAAGCAGGGCAAGCGTATTATCAGCAGTGTAAAGAGTTGGTGATTGGGCTTCAGCAAGCCAATGAACAGCTCACCACGCAGCAAACTCAACTAAGTGGTACGTTACGCGTGAGCGCCGCTGGTGCGTTTTCTGAGAACCATGTAGCGCCTGCCTTGATGGCATTTGCCAAGCAACATCCTAATCTCACGGTAGAGATCAACTTCAATACCAGCATGGTCAACTTTATTGAAGATGGTTTCGATTTTGCCATTCGTTATGGCAGGTTGAGTGATTCAGGCTTGGTTGCGAGAAAGCTGGTGGATCGTCCGATGGCAGCGGCAGCCAGTCAGCGTTATCTCGATGAACATGGTTTGCCAACGCACCCCGAGCAACTCAAGCGTCATAGCTGCATCATCGCCAACAAAGACGTTTGGTTGTTTGAAAAAGACGGCGAGCCGTTAGATGGCGTAAAAGTGCAGGGCAGGTGGAAGAGCAATAACGCGCATACGGTTTTGCAAGCCTGTGCAGAAGGATTAGGTGTGGCGTACTTACCGAAGAGCAGTTTCAACGATGCTATTTCGTCTGGTCGTTTGGTGCCAATCCTAGAGCCCTATTGGGGAAGTGGTAACAGCAGCTGGATTGTTTATCAGAATCGTCACTTTCTGCCACTACGAGCGCGATTGGCTATCGACTTCTTGCTTGATCATTTTGCCGATTGGCAGGAGTAATGAGGCTCTGCCAATCGGTTTGTTTATCCATTTGTTAGATCGTCAACATACTAACGTATCTACATGTTTTGATAGCTCGGTCCACCGCCGCCTTCTGGTGCTTTCCATGTGATGTTTTGTGAAGGATCTTTGATGTCACAGGTTTTGCAATGCACGCAGTTGGCGGCATTTATCTGAAACTTCAACTTACTCTCAACTTCCACCACTTCGTAAACCCCTGCAGGGCAATAGCGCTGGCTCGGCTCGTCATACATACCTAAATTCACATCAATTGGAATGTGAGGGTAAGTCAGAACAAGGTGACAAGGTTGATTCTCTTCGTGCTGTGTTCCCGACAAAAATACCGACGAAGGCTTATCAAAACTGATTTCACCATCTGGTTTTGGGTATGCAATTGGGTGGCACTCTTGTTTAGGTTTTAACTGCTCATGATCGTGCGAATAGTCCTTGATAGACCAAGGTAACGGCTTCTTAACCAGTGGTTGCCACAGGTTGTGTTCAAAAGTCGAAAGAGCACCACCAAGTATGCTGCCAAACTTATGAATGTTCGCGCCAAAGTTACGCGTTTCGGCGAGTTCGTCATACAACCATGATGATTCAAACAACGACTGGTAGTCTGGCTCAGAAGCTCCAGTTTGTCGGGCCGTATGTACCGCTTCTGCTGCAATGATTCCGGATTTCATTGCTGTGTGGCTGCCTTTAATTTTTGCGACGTTCAAAGTCCCCGCATCACAACCAATCAATAAACCGCCAGGGAATTGCTGTCTCGGCAGAGAGGAAAGCCCACCTTTCGCAATGGCTCTTGCGCCATAAGCGATGCGCTGAGCACCTTTCAAATGTGGTTCAATAGCAGGATGGTGCTTAAAGCGTTGAAATTCGTCAAACGGACTCAAGTAAGGATTGCTGTAATTCAAGTCGACAATAAGCCCGACGGCGATTTGGTTGTTCTCCATGTGATAGAGAAAACCGCCGCCTGTGGTATTTGTTTCACTCAAGGGCCAGCCAGCGGAATGGATAACACTGCCAGATACATCCTTACTGTCAGTGGGTAACTCCCATATCTCTTTTAGGCCAAGCGCGTAGTGCTGTGGTTGCTTTCCTGCGTCTAGGTCGAACCTTTGAATAAGTTCTTTACCCAGATGTCCGCGACAACCTTCAGCAAAAAGGGTGTATTTTGCCCTTAGCTCGATACCTGGTTCAAAGTTAGGTTTGGCCTGGCCGTTCTTATCTAGTCCCATATCGCTCGTGTTAATGCCTGTCACGGCGCCAGTCTGATCATAATTGATGCTTGCAGCGGCAAAGCCCGGAAAAACTTCCACCCCAAGATTTTCTGCTTGGTTAGCGAGCCAACGGCAAAGGTTGGCAAGGCTAATTACGTAATTATTCTCGCCATTTATCATTGGACGCGGTGTAAGGAAGTGGGGAACGCGAATATGGTTTTGTTCAGTAGTAAGATAAAGGAAATTATCTCGTTGAACCGAGGCTGCTAGCGGGGCCTCCATTTCTTTCCAATTGGGGAAAAGCTCATCTAAGGCACTAGTTTCAAAAACAGCGCCAGATAAAATATGTGCGCCCACTTCTGAGCCTTTTTCTACAACGCAAATTGAAAGTGCGTCACCTTCACTGTCTTGGCTGAGTTGAGCTAGCCGACAAGCGGCGCTTAAGCCTGCAGGTCCGGCCCCCACGATCACGACATCAAACTCCATGCATTCTCGTTCCATCTCTATGCTTCCTTTCTATTATCGTCATCTGCGTGACAGGTTTTTGGTTTCTATACAGAAAACTATAGCTCAGTTGACGTTAACGTGAAGTGGACTAAGCTCAAGTAATGGATCTGACGTGTTATATGAGGCATGACCATGGAAGACCGACCATTAGCAACACTTGTGCTCGCAGAGCATGACAACCAATCGTTGGCTGTAGGGACGCTGTGTGCAATTAAAGCGGCATTTGAGATTAAGGATGATGATAAATCGCTTCCTGTTTCTGTGTTGCTTATTGGTTATCAGTGCCAATCAGTTTTGGATGAGTTGAATTGTGTTCAGGGTGTTGCAGAAATTATCTGGGTTGATGCGAAGGGATATGAACATGGATTAGCGGAAAATATCGCACCTTTGATCTCACAAGTAGCCAAAAACTACTCACACATTCTTTCTCCTGCCAGTACATTTGGTAAGAATGTGATGCCTCGTGTGGCGGCGTTGCTTAATGTTGGTCAACTTTCTGACGTGATGACAATCGAGTCTATCGATACGGTGATTCGTCCAATTTATGCTGGAAATGCATTGGTGAGAGTCACGTCGAATGACCCCTATAAAGTGATGACCATAAGAAGTACGGCTTTTGATGCCGCAGAGCTATCTGACACGCCAGGTGTCCCTAAGCTTACTCAAGTCGACACGGTGATTATCAATAAACTTAGTGAGTTTGTTTCGCAACAAACGCCAGAAAGTGAGCGACCAGAATTGTCAGCGGCTAGAGTAGTGGTGTCGGGTGGTCGTGCATTCGGGAGTAAAGAGAAGTTTGTTTTAGTAGAACAATTGGCGGACAAGCTAGGTGGAGCGGTAGGGGCGTCACGAGCGGCGGTCGATGCGGGCTATGTGTCTAATGACCATCAAGTCGGGCAAACCGGCAAAATTGTTGCACCGGAGTTATACATTGCCGTCGGAATTTCTGGCGCGATCCAGCATTTGGCGGGAATGAAAGATTCCAAGGTGATTGTTGCAATTAATAGCGATCCTGATGCGCCTATTTTTGACATTGCAGATTATGGATTGGTCGACGATTTGTTTGTGGTAATGCCTGAGCTGTTAGAGAAGCTGTAGATATAGTCTTGCTTCCTAAAACAAAAGGCTTCCGGACTGGAAGCCTTTATCATTTGATTTTTATAAGTTACTTTTCGCTCGGACGTTGCAGGTGCTCTGCAAGTACTTTCGTAAACCTTGCAGCTTCACCACCAGTACAAGCGCGATGATCAAACGTTACGGATAGCGGCATTGCTTTCACCGAAATTGCTTGACCGTTTCTTATCACTACTCGGTCGAGTATTCGGCCCGCGCCGACAATAGCGACTTGTGGCGGTGTGACGACAGGTGTTGCGTAAATACCGGCAATCGCGCCGAAGTTGGAAAGCGTAATCGTCGCGTGCTGCAATTGCTCACGACCGATTTTTCTCTCTCTGATCCCTTCAACGGTTTGATCGAGCCAACGACGAACATCTTGTGGCTCGTATTCATCTGCGTGGCGCAAGACTGGTACGTACAATCCATGACGGCTATCTACTGCAATTCCTACATTGACCGTTGTGTGTACACAGCGTGTCATGGTTTCGGCATCAAACCAAGCGTTTAAAGCGGGCTCTTCTTGACACGCATGAACAATCGCTTGAACAAGGCGGATACTGATATCTTCGTTTGGCAGCCAATCTTCCAACAATGCTTCTTCCGTAATGGTTACGGCAGCAACATGTTCGTGCGATTCGGTCATAGACGATACCATGGTACGTCGAGCGCCTTTCAAAACTTCGGTGCCTGGACGCTGTTTTCCGGCTTCGTCGTAAATATCGGTATCTACGATAAGTCCGTTCGGGCCACTACCTGACACGAGGTTAAGATCTACCCCAAGTTTTTGTGCCAACAAGCGAGCCGAAGGCAGGGCGGTAACGAGGTTACTTTCTGTCGTGTTGTGGTTGCCACCAATCCAGAAATCATCAACGTTAACATGATGCGCTTGGTGAGAAACGCTACCGACGACGGTTGCGGCGTCAGCAGTGGCTTTTTTCTCTGCCGTTACTTCTCTCCCGGCACCTGTTTCATCAATCTCTAGCAGTAATGCACCAATATTGACGATTTCACCTTCCTCACCATGACGGCTGACCACACGGCCCGAGTAGGGGGCAGGGACGTCTACCGTCGCTTTTGCTGTCTCTACGGTTAAGATCACTTGATCTAATTTAACCATGTCTCCGACATTAACGTGCCATTTGACAATTTCTGACTCAGCGAGACCTTCACCGAGATCGGGTAAATTAAACGTCTTCATTTCCAATCCTCCACGAGTTCGCGCGCCGCGGTCACAATGTCTTCTTCCTGAACCATGAAATAATCTTCGTTACGGTAATAAGGCATAATGGTGTCCATTCCAGTTACTCGTTTAGGTGGGGCTTTAAGTAAGCACATGGCATGTTCAGCGGTTCGAGCTAATAGCTCAGAGCCCACACCACAAGTTTTACTCGCTTCATGAACAACGAGTAAACGTCCAGTTTTTTCTAGTGAGCTGAAAATCGTCGCGGTATCAATTGGCTTAATACTCGCCAAATCAATCACCTCGACTTCAATTCCCTGACTAGACAAGGTTTGTGCGGCCTGAAGTGACTCTACGACGCATGCGCCCCAAGTAACGAGCGTGATATCTCGCCCCTTACGTAAGGTGAAGCAGGTGTCGAGTGGGAGTGCTTCGCCGTTATCGACGACTTCAGATTTAACGGTGCGATATATGCGCTTCGGTTCGAAGAACATGATGGGATCATTGCTTCTAATTGCGGCGAGAAGTAAGCCGTATGCGCGTTGTGGTGAAGAAGGAATCACCACTTTAAATCCAGCAGTGTGAGCAAATAGCGCTTCCACGCTTTCTGAGTGGTGCTCCGGAGCGTGGATACCGCCGCCAAATGGCGCACGGAAAACCGCGGGACAAGTGAGCCGACCGCGAGTTCTGTTACGCATTCGAGCCGCGTGGCACATTAAGTGCTCCAAAGCAGGAAAAACGAAACCTTGAAACTGAAATTCGGCGACAGGTCGTAATCCTTGCGTTGCCATACCGACCGCAACCCCGCCGATTAAGGCTTCAGCGAGTGGCGTATCGATGACTCGTTTAAGACCAAACTCTTGCTTGAGTCCAACAGTGGCACGAAATACACCACCATTATCGCCCACGTCTTCACCTAATACGACAACATTGGGGTCTTGTTGCATTTCGTGGTGCAGGGCAAGGTTTACTGCTTCAACCAACGTTAGCTCAGCCATGTCTGCCTCCCTGCATTCTCATTGCCTTGTTGATGAGTTCATCTCTTTGTGCATGAAGCTCTTGAGGTAGCGATTCATACAAATAATCGAAACCGGTTTCTGGTGCTTGTGGCGGTAAGCTCAGATAGCGTTCAACAGCTAACTCTACTTGCTCTTTACAGTAATCTAGCCATTGCTGTTCTTGTTCGTCGCTCCAAGCGCCTTGATTAAGGAGGTACGTTTTAAGACGTGCGATAGGTTCGTATTGCCATGCAGTTTGAACATCATCTTCTTTACGATAACGAGTCGCATCATCGGCCGTAGTGTGGTCACTCAGTCGGTAACTCACCGCTTCGATGAGTGTTGCACCTTTCCCTTTTCTTGCTCTCTCAAGGGCGGTTTTAGTTGCATCATAAACGGCGACGACATCGTTACCATCGACAGTAATACCCGGTATACCTGCACCTTGCGCTTTTTCTGATAAGAAATCGGCGGCACATTGGAGACTACGCGGCACTGAAATTGCCCACTGGTTATTGTTTACGACGAAAACAAGTGGAATATTCCAAGTACCTGCGCAGTTTATTGACTCAAGAAAGTCCCCTTTGGATGTACCACCATCGCCGCACATGACTAGCGCAGCTTCATGGTTACCTTGAATTTTTAGCGCGGAAGCCACCCCGACAGCATGCGTACATTGCGTCGCTATGGGTACACAGTAGGGAAGGTCTCGGCTAGGAACCGGACTTCCTTCAGGAGCAAAATCACTCCCGCGCTCATCGCCACCCCAGTATTGAAGGTTCTTTTCCATGCCAATGCCACGACACCACATCGCAGGCATATCGCGGTAGTAAGGGACAAACACATCATCGGCTTTAAGTGCTCTGCCGACCGCAATGCCTATGGCTTCCGCGCCTAAGTGTGAGGGATAGGTCCCTAGCTTACCGGTGCGTTGCAAGGCAACTGCTTTGTTGTCGTAAGTGCGAGTTAATACCATGTCTCGGTAAAACCCGACCAATGTTTCAGTGTCAGCCCAGTTGGGTAGTTGGCCGACGAGGTCCCCACGATGGTCGATAAACCGATGCATGGGTAATGCCTGAACGTTCATCTCAAGCTCCTTTTGACGCTGCGGGTCTTTTGGACTGCAGCTGTTCATACAAAACCAGAGTTTGTATGGGTACTCAAACTCTGATATCAGCGCAAAGGCCATACCTAAGGTTGCGTGTGCTTTCGATAGCGGTAGGCATCTGTTCGTCCCTTAAACTATTTGTCGATAACATCGCTGCGATTATTTCACCGCAAGATACAGAGAAAGGCTTTTCTGTATCTAACCCTCTAACTAAATCGTGGTATAGCCAGATACAATAAGTGTAAACAAATTGTTAAATTATGCTTCATTTTGACTTTCGCTCAGTAGTAAAGTTTTGCTTACACCCTGATTTTGCAGAGTAATATGCTGCTATTTTGTTGGTGGTATTTTTAAACTCGAATTTAATTACTGGTTAATGAAACATATTTGCAACAAAATTTGGCTGTAAAATTTGACAAAGTGAGTCATTATTAATGAATCAACTCAAACAGTTGCTATATGATGAATTGCAAATTTTTGTTGTGCTCGAAGCCTCGACCTTATGAGAATGCATAACTTCTTCCCAACTGAGTGGAATCAAGGTAGGGTGACGGCATTACAAATGTATACCCTCGGCAGTCCTTGAGCTTATCCAAAGTAGGTGGTGCTCAAGCGGAAGTGATTATGGAGAAGTTATGTACCACGCTCATGTTTATTTTCCCCTAAGAGAACAAGATAAAGCGCAAGCCTTGAACGATATCATCCGTCAAGAGCGTCAAGATGTGCTGCGTGTGTTTCCATTAGTTGGAAGGTTAGTTGGCCCACACAAGATGCCGATGTTTGAAATTCACCTAGAATCATTGAGTGAAGAGTTCTTGGCGTGGCTTGATACGATTCGAGGCGATTTTTCTGTGCTTATTCACCCAGTAAGCGAAGAAGAGTTGCTCGATCACACAGAACGCGCGATTTGGTTGGGCAGAGAGATTGGTGTATTTGAAGAAAAGTTAGAGAAATAGTTGCTCCTCTTGCCCATGCATGGCCGCTTTGAATCCTTCTCTTCTCATTGCGGTCACAGCTTCTGCTTAACGCCTCATCTTCATTGATGGGTGCGGAATCCCTCTCTTACGCTTTGCTGTAGCTATTTTTGTGCTAAACCTAAAAGTAGGCTTTCGAACTTCACACAAAGCGTGAAAATGTCGCTGTTTAGTATGCCGTTGAATGAATTTTGGTGGTAATAAAATAATAAGTCTTTGATAAATCAAATAGGTATAGCAGGGAAGTGCAGTTTACGACCCCAACGCCATTGGCAGTGGCGCCGATAATTTCTGAGGGGGAAGGGTATGTTTTCAATACTCTTGGTTATACTTGCACTCTATATATTTTGGCTGTTGTTTCGCAACGGGCCTGCGTTTGCCGGGCGTACCGCTCAAAAAAAACGTGACTGGGTTGGGCCTACCGCCAACAAAGAAGAGTGGCGAGGATTTTGTACGGATGTATTTCAGCCGTTCAGTTCTCAAACGACTTTCTACGCCATTGCTTATTTTGCCAATTACGTAGCAGCAGCGAACGCAATATCTTGGTCAACGATATACGAAGGCGATTATCCGGTCATCATAAGCCGATTTGGTAGCTACTTCATTTTAAGCACGCATGATGCACTGGTCGTAGCTGGGTTTATTGCGCTTGCTTTCTTTATCATTAATTGGCAACTTGCCATGCGCTGCTCTGGTATTCTTAGCCAGTATCTAGTGCGGATTCTTATTATTAATCAAAAGCGCTTTGTCGCGATTAGCTTGGTGTTTTGCAGCTACTTTTCGTACCTACTGACGCTTGGTATATTCTGGCTGTTCCATGATGGGTATTCAATCTGGCATGGATTAATGCTTAGCCCTGTGTTCCTGCTGTTAGCTTTATTGGTAGCGGTTGTTGTGCCATCTGCAAAAAGAGAAAAATAGTGTACCTAAGTAATCCCGAGATGGTTTGTTCAGCGGGAATAGTTTGGCTTGTAGACTAGGTAGTGGTGTAAAGGACTAGCCAGTCTAAATCACGAAGCGGCAAAAAAGTATACGAGCCGAGATCTTTACTTCATCAGGTATTTGGATGGCTTTGGGGCGTTTACTTAAGCAAGGTAGGCTGCACTTTTAACTCGATCAGATTATCACGTTCTGGTTTAGCCTTATCGAATGACAAAATAAAGCTGCAATTCGATAACCCTAGACAAGATGATATGTCTTCGTAAAAGGGTGAAGTGTTCGTACTGGGAACTTAGAATTAAAAAACGCGGCCAAAGAATAGCCGCGTTTATTAGAATAAGAGATTTAACTTTCTGTCACAGGTTCAGAGGCTTGTTCAGCGCTTGAATCCACAGCTTTTACAAGTAGTAGACCAACACCTCCGACGATGGCACCACATAGAATAAACACTAAGCGCCCCCATACTGGGTTAGGTAGCAGAGCCATAAACATGACACCTATACCTGCGACCGCGATAAGTTTACCCAGCATTTGACGTTGCTTGTTATCGAGTTTTCTCTGTGCCACTGATTCCGCTACAAGAGGCGTTGATAGGTTTTCAAAGAACTTATCGACATCTGCTTGACGTTTGTCAGTTAGAGGCTTGTAGAATAGAGTCGACAACATGAAGAAGCCACCAGTTAGCGTCATGTGTCCGATTAGACCTATTGCTACTTTCACATCAGACCATTCTCGGCTAGTCAACTCCTCAAGGCCAAACGCCGATGACACCATATCAGCTGTGATAACAAACCCAACAAGGTAGGAAACGATGCCACCCACAACTAGAGTTCCCCAACCTGCCCAGTCTGGAGTTTTCTTGATAAAGAAGCCTAAAAACGCTGGAATTGTCATTGGGAATCCGATGAGCGCACCAACGTACATCATAGTGTCGAATAGACTCAGACCTTTTAGAGAGTTTATAAACTGCGCGATTAGAATAATTGCAACGCCAAATACCGCCGATGTTGCTTTAGAAACTGCGACGAGCTCTTTCTCTGATGCTTGGCCTTTACGAACGATCGGTTCATAAAAGTTCTTTACGAAAATACCTGAATTGCGGTTAAGACCAGAGTCCATAGAGGACATCGTAGCAGCAAACATTGCAGCGACCAGAAGTCCAACCATACCTGCTGGCATGTATTCTTGAACGAAGTATAGGTACGCGAAGTCGCCTGCTTTGTTACCAGCATCTGGATAAGCTGCCGCTAAATCAACACCTTGGCCTGCAATATACCAAGAAGGCATGAACCAAATGAAAACTCCACCCAGCATCAATACACATGCTAGCAAAGCTGCTTTTTTTGCATTTTTAGAGTCTTTTGCAGCTAGGTAACGGTAAGAGTTCAACATATTGTTTGTAATAGAGAACTGCTTAACGAAGATAAAGAACGCCCAAATACTAAAGATGCTTAAGTAGTTCAGGTTGTTACCGGCAACAAAGCTCCCACTTTCTGCGACTGGGAAGTTAGAGATAATTTCAGTAACGCCACCACCTTGAACAATAGCAACGGCTGCACATGTGATCGTTACCGCCATGATGATGACCATTTGCATGAAATCGGAGGCGATAACCGCCCAAGAGCCGCCAGTTACCGACATCGCAAGTACAACTAAACCGGTAATCCAGATGGTTGCTGTCATATCAAAACCAAAAATACCTGAAGCTATAATAGCAAGGGCGTTAAGCCATACACCTGCAGAGACAACACTGTTTGGCATTGAAGACCAAGTAAATACTTGTTCGTTTGTTGTACCAAAACGCATACGAATGGCTTCTATGACAGTTACGACGCGTAACTGACGAAATTTCGGTGCAAAGTAAGCGAAGTTCATGAAGTAACCAAACGCGTTTGCAAGGAAAATAATAGCGACAGCAAAACCATCATTGTAGGCTTTACCAGCGGCGCCAGTAAATGTCCAAGCAGAGAATTGAGTCATAAACGCCGTTGCTCCAACCATCCACCAAAGCATGTTGCCGCCACCTCGGAAGTAGTCGCTTGTAGTACTAGTAAAAGTTCTGAACATCCAACCTATTGCGATTAAGAATAGAAAATAGATGCCCACAATGAGAGTATTGAGTTCCATCTTTAGACCTTTGAAGTAGTTTATTGTCCGAAGTAATAGTAACGTTCGCTCCTCTTATTTGTAGTACAATAACTCAAAATCGTGACCAGTAAGGCGTAATAAACCCTTTAATTAATCATACAAGTGATCGGTGTCAGATATTGCTTTTCTCTGAAGCTGCTAAAGGTGTCGAGTTTAGGTATGGGTTCTATGAATATACTTATAAAGAATCTTAAGTCCTCTAATAAGAATGGACGCGGATTTGCATATCTGGCAGAGGGATATAACATCGATTGATGTAGGATTGTTAAAAAAAAGCCCATGCAAGCCTGTACTGCATGGGCCAAACGGTACTAGTACCGCGAGCTGTCGGCTGAAGTTCGCAACAGCGGCTTTACATGATTACTAACCACTGAAGATGACGTTCGAGGGGACATCACCTGAATTCGGTTGTTTATGTAACACTGCTAGATCTTCGACAATCATTGCGCACATGCAATGCTAAGCTCTCTAAAATGTAGTTATGATATGGAGCAACTAATCAGTTTACACTCGCTCTGATGTTGGCAAGTGACAATGGCTATTCGCTGCATTTTGCTAACGTCGCCCCATTAATGATATTGTATTATTAATTAAGGTAAATGCTGATGATACCAAATTGTGACAGAGAACATGTTTAGCAAATAGGCCTGTGATCTGGATGATTACAGGCTAAGCCGATAAAGGGGCCCGACTGTCGCTTTTGTCTGAGGTGCGATACGGGTTTGTTGAACTAATAGTAACTCTGCAGTTGCAATTGCATCTGCAAGTGCATTATGGCCGTTGTAAGCGGGTAACCCGTAACGTTCCCTTGTCGCTGCTAGAGTCACATCTGATTCATCGGAAGCATTGATAGCTCTTTGTAACCTTTTTTCTATTCGCAAGGTGTCTATCCAAATGAGCGGCAACTCTTTTATGTTGAAAACTCGCTGTAAATATTGATTAATAAAGCTAGTTTCGACTATACATCCGTGCGCAACAATAACTTTGTTTTCTGCTGCTTTAAAGAATGTCCGCATTGCTTCATGAATAGAGATTCCATCAGTCAGCATTTGTTGGGTAATATGGTTAACAACTATGGTTTCGGGCTTAATTTTTGAGTCGCTATGTACATAAAGGTGTTTGCTTGTTGCTAAGTCAATATGGCCTTGTCGAATCTCTACCCAGCCCATGGAAAGAATGACTTCTTCCTCACTGTCTAAGCCAGTTGTTTCAAGATCTAGAACGATGAACTCAGTGTCAAAAGCTCGTTGATTTACGTCCAGATTTGGCGAGCGAAGCAGCTTTTTAAGATAAAGAGGGATGTGCTTCTTTTTATAGTGCTTTTGTCTCTGACGATTTTTTCGTGTCAATGGATGAAAGTACTCAAGTAAGCGCTTCATTATCGGCTCCCAAAACGGAGTTTGGCGACTTCTTGTAGATCTGCAATGATGCGGAACGCGTCTTTTAAATGTTGACGTTCAAAACTACCGAACGTATTGGGGTCAATGTGGTTATTTGGCTCATCTCCACTTTTTAGTGCTTCTAATTGATGGGCAAATCGAAACGACAAGATGAATTGATATGCGTTTATTATATTTTTGTACGCGTCATGGCTGAGCAGCCCTTTTTCGTTGGCTGCTTTAAAACGCTCATCAGTTGCAGTGAGGTCACATTCAACTGCAAGACCATAAATCCTTGCAAGATCAATGATTAGATTAATCGCGTATTTTTTTACGTCGAGCGTTTTCTTGTTCTCTCCCGATTTTTGTAATACTAGGCTATTGAATATTCCTAGCGGTGGGTTTGTTTTCACCGCATCGTTAACTAACATCGTAAGGAATTCTCTATTAGCGTTGATGTTAGAGTGAAGCTCATCGCGAAGTATCTGTTCAAAGTCTTTGTTTCCATAAACGGTTCGGATTTCTAAAAAGACACTGATATTGAGGAGGCGCTCGTATTCAGGATTTGCCACCCATTTCTTATAGTACTTTTTCCAAACAGAGAGAGGCTGGCACCATTTAGGGGTCGCTGCCATAAACTTCCCTGGACACAATGGATAGTTACATTTATTCAGGCCATTACTTACTATCATTGCTAAATGTTTGAAGTAGATACGGTCGTTATCTGTTGCCGAATCATCTAATACGATGGCGCTATCTTGATCTGACAGCATATGTACTTCTTGGCGAGCATGAGAGCCTGCCACAATCCAAGAGAAGTCACAGGGAGGTGTTCCCAACTTATCAATGGCTATTTGTATTAACCTACGAGTGTACGCATCCATAATCATGGTCATCACTTTACCAATGATTTCTGGTGAAACCCGTCCTTCGACTAATGCTTCAAAAATAGCTTGGCGCTCAGACGTAAAACTAGACAAAGCTTTGACACTGCCAGCATATTTGATCTTTTCAATTAAAAATATAGCTTGGACTCGATGGTTTTGAACCAAGTGCGTTGTTGTCAAAACGCCAACGACGTTATTGTCTTTGACTAGGGGTAAATTTCTTATGTTGTGCTGCATCATAATGGAGGCTGCGTGCAGAACTAAATCGTCAGGATGAATTGTTTTAGGATCAGGCGACATGACTTCGACGACTGGTGTTGAGATGCTTAATCCTTTGGCGATGACTCGCTTTGTCATATCTCGGTCGGTAATCAGTCCAACTATTTTATTATCACGATAAACGACAGCGCAGGGAGAGCACTTATCGATCATCTCGTTGGCGACTGACTGAATGGATTGCTCAGCGGTTACAATTGCAACTCGACCACTAGCAACTTCCTCTACACGCCGAATAAACAACCCTTTTTCTTTGTTAGACCACACGACATCTAATGCTGACTTTAGCCGTACCTGAGCTTGTGATGCAAAATGTTCAGCACATTCAGGATGAGAAGTGCACAACTTTTTCAGCGCAGCATTTGGAATTACATAAACTAATGAATTTTCGATTGCAATTGCTTTGTATTCTTTTCCGCTTTCGACTTCGTTACCAAGAAAAGTGAAGCCAAACAAATCTTCCGGACCAAGTTTAGCTCTCAATATGCCATCAGATTTACGCTGTTCGATAGAGCCAGTTCTAACAATATAAAGTGACTTTTCGTTCTTAGAAGAATACTGATCAACAACATCCCCCTTGCTTAAATAAGTGATCTTAACAGATGAAGCAAGCTCGCGAAGTGCACCTTTAGGTACCTTGTCAAACGGATCAATCTGGCTGATAAACTGTATGATATTTGGCAGTAGCGAGTCGGTCATAACACAACATTCTCAAAATACATTTGTATTACTATATATCAAAATATTGATGGTGTGCCATAAAGAATTGGAGGAAACGAAATTAAAAAAGCACGCGAGATGCGTGCTTTTGCCTAGTTATTAGATCGCCCAAGCTCTAAGCTTAACTGGCTTCGGGTAAGCGATGTTTTGACTCCAACAAGTGGTTAGCCGAAGCTTGACGTGCTTTTTCAGCATTGCCTGCCATTATTGCTTCATAAATCTCACGATGTTCTTCGATGCACGTATTGCCTTCCTCAGATGAGTGAGCAATAAAGTTAATGAACATTGTAGTCAGAACATGCCCAAACGGTAAGAAAAAGTCGTTTCCGGTTGAGTTAAAAATAATGCTATGGAAACGAATATCTACATCCATCCAGCGCGCTTTGTCCAGTTCGTCTGCTTTAGCGACTTCCAACATATCTTGGAATGCTTCTGATAGCTGAATTCGCTGTTCCGCAGTGGCATTTTTCGCTGCGAGTGCACAAGCTTCAGGCTCTATCGCGCGTCGTAACCCCAAAAATTGATGACAGAACTGATCTATCTCTGTTAGACCGTCCATCCATTCAATTAATTGTGGGTCTAAAAAGTTCCAGTACGCTCGGTTGATGACTCGAGTACCAACTTTTGGACGTGACTCGAGTAAACCTTTTGATGTTAAAAGTTTTACGGCTTCACGCAAAGCTGTGCGACTGATACCAAACTGTTCACACAGGGACATTTCTCCTGGAAGAATGGACCCTTGAGGGATCTTGCCTGACAAAATGCTACGAGCAATTTCGCGAGCTACTTGTACATGTAAGCTGCGCTTGGAACCGGAGATAGAATGAAATTCACCAGACATAAAATCACTTATCGTTAAAATTGTATTATTTAAGCTTGGACTATATCATCCAAAGTGTAGCTCACCAAGAAGATGTTTACGTAATAACAGTTGTCTTCACAAATCCATTTTGAATCTCCGACTGCTTTATGAAGCCTTCATGATTATGATACTTAGCGTATAACAGATGAGGCCACCGATTCTTACATCATTCCTTATTTATCTGTTAGCTCAATATGTTAGTTAACTCTAGTCGCGCCTACTTATTGTACTCACTGATTTTCAATACACAGCACACAATTTGAATAGAAGGTCAGGTTTCTTGTTAAATAAAGTGATATTGTATTATTATATACTAAAGATCGGTGTACATGATGTTACTACTCGACCATTCAATATTGAGTTTGGCCAATATACCTCGCAAGTAAAAATCATATTCATAAGATCGTTAGATTTTAGACGCTAAATAACAGTGCTTTACATTTACACAGAAAGTCTCCGCCTTCAAAGCGTGTTTCATTTGGCCTTTTCTAATTATTAGCTAAACAAGTCGTTTAGGCTGCTGGCAATGAGGAATATAGATGGCAGAGTTTTCACTTCTCGGGAATTCAAATCACAAGATACATGTACAAGTAGCAAGACAGATTTCTCGCAAAATATTGTCAGGAGAATTAAGTCAAAATGAGAAGCTCCCGAGTGAAATAGAACTGTGTAAGTTGTTTGGTGTTAGTCGGACAGCACTACGAGAGTCGACGAAGTTGCTGTCTGCTAAAGGCTTAATTATCTCTAAACCAAAAGTTGGAACTACGGTACTACCAAGAAACTATTGGCATTTTCTTGATCCTCAACTCTTAGAGTGGATCCAAGATTTAGAAGATACTAAGCCGTTTCTATCTCAGTTTTTAGGATTGCGTAAAGCCATAGAACCAGAGGCGTGTGCGCTGGCAGCCCAAAATGCCAATGCTGAGCAAAGAAAGCTGTTGTCAATTGTATTTCAAAGAATGACGATGGCAGCACGATGTCACGATTATGATGAGTGGATTGCTAACGATCATTTGTTTCATCAAACGATATTCCTTTGTACCGATAATCAATTCTACGTTCCCTTCAGCAATATACTTTCGACCATATTTAAGGTGTTTATTGACAAGTCAGTTGAAGGAGGGAGGTTCTGCCTTAATGAGCACCGTGCAATTTATGATGCAATTATGGTCGGAAACTCATTTCAAGCTCGTTTAGCCTCTCAAACGCTGTTAAATGATGAGAATCAGAGGCTTTCCGACGCCGTGAATAGTTAAGAGCTTGCGTACACCTTTATTGACTAAAAAGATTTTTCTGTCGTTTCTTTTTGTCATGAACTTTGCCTAATGACCGAGCTCTTTAGTTTAAACGTTTAACCTCATTACAAAGGTTTACTAATGTTTTCCCAACCATATATAAAGAAAAATTTATCTCTTGCTTGGCCGCTTGCTCTTAATGCTTTGTTGATGCAATCAATGCTTATGATTGATACGCTGCTTGTTACGCCATTAGGTGAAGTTTCACTTGCTGCTATGGGGATTGCTACAACAATAGTTTCTTTCGTTTTAGGCATCCAAATGGCTCTAGCAAATGGGTCTCAATTGGTACTTAGCCGTGCCGTAGGCTCTGGTCATTATCTATCGTTAAATAAAGGTTTCTGGGCAGCTTTAGTTATCAACGTTCTAGTCGCATCCTTATTCTGGCTGTTGATTACTGTCTTTGATGAAGCGTTAATCAGTAAGTTGACGGATAACGTTGATCTCTATGCGGAGACAAAATGCTACCTTGCAATTGCTAAGTTCATCGTCATATTCAATGCCATTACTCAGGTTATGATTGCGGTGTTCAATGCGCTTGGACGGACCAAAGTTCCATTTAAAGGCTATTTGATTGAATTGCCAGTCAACGTGGCGATGTCTTATGTTCTGATTCACGGCCTGACTAATTTTGAAGGTATTGGCGTTCAAGGCGCCGCGGCGGGTAGTTTGGTTGCTATTAGTATTCGGCTGTTATATTTAACCATGTGCATTAAGCTTGATGATTCTATCATCTTGTCTATTAAGAAGCTTGATGCGTCATTGAAAAGCAATATATATAAGCATTTTAAAGAGATTTTCCCCGTCGCGGCGAACGTCACAATGTTACAAACTGGCGCAACGATATACATGTTGCTGTACTCGCAACTGACCTTAAATGCTTATGTCGCTATGACTATCGTGATGCCTTGGATCAAAGCTGGTACTCAGTTCATTACTGCTTGGGCGCATTCATCGGCAATCACGATTAGCCAAGCAATTGGATCAAGAAAAATGGATGAGCTGCGTAACAATGTCGATATTAGTATTGATATGGCCGTGATGATCTCGTTCGTTTCAGCATTTTTCTTTTTTGCACTTAGTTTCGTTCTTCCTGATTTGTATCCCGACTTAGACCCGAGTACTTACAAAGCGTTATCCGCGATTGCTCCACTTTACATACTGCTACCGATAGTACGTGGCTATAACACCGTTCATGGTCATATTTTGAGAGCGTTAGGTAAAACAACGGAGGTGTTTAAGATTAACTTTACCGGTCAGTGGGTAATCTCAATACCGTTATGTGCTTTGATGATTTTATACTTGGACCTTTCAGTGTTTTGGGTGTTTGCAATCATGCCGTTTGAAGAAATTGTTAAGGCATGGCCATTTAGGCATTTAGCACGTAAGTCTCTGAAAGATTTCGATATTAATAAGGCAGACAAGCTAATGTACGATTGATCCTATGACTTTCGGATTAGGTCGAAAAGATTCGTAGATGCTATGGACTAAAGAGGAGTATGTATAGCTTATCATTTTGGGGTTTATCGAGTTTATAAATTGTGATCAATAGAGCACATCATAACTTCTTTCCTCGAATCATTCCTTTGCAAACCTTATTATATGTATGACAATATTACATATAATAAGGTTTGAACATGAAACTCAATCTACTCGTAGCCGCAATGGCTGTTACCTTACCAACTCTTGTTATCGCTTCTGATTTAAATAATGGCGTTGATTATCCAGTCCCTGCCGATAAATTTGATATGCGAAACTGGAAGATCACTATTCCTTCCGATATCAATGAAGACGGAAAAGTGGACGAAATCGAGGGTGTGGCGATGCTGAGTTATTCACACAAAGACTTCTTCTTCTTGAACGAAGAAGGCAACTTGGTGTTTGAAGTGCAGAATAAAGCGGTAACGACAAAAAACTCGAAGAATGCTCGCTCTGAACTACGTGAAATGCCTCGTGGCGCTGACTTTTCTATTCAAACCGATGATTTAGCAAACCATTGGGCTTTATCGAGCCACCCTCAGGCTGCTAAACACAGTCGCGTAGGTGGAACGTTGGAAGCGACCTTGAAAGTGAACCATGTTTCTGAACACGCCAAATTTCCAGAAAAAGGGCCTGCTCATTCTGTTGTTGTCGGTCAAATCCACGCGAAAAAAATTGATGCAAGAATAAAAGAGGGTAAAGGTTATGGACATGGAAATGAACCCATTAAAATCTTCTATAAAAAATTCCCAGAACACAAAATGGGCTCTGTATTTTGGAACTACGAGCGTAACCTAGCGAAGGAAGATCCAAATCGTATTGATATTGCATATCCAGTATGGGGAAATACTTGGGATAACCTTGAAGAACCAGGCCAAGCAGGTATCGCTCTTGGTGAAGAGTTCAGCTACAAGATAGAAGTTCAAGGAACTATGATGAACTTGACGTTTGAAACAGAACGCCACGAGACAGTAAATTATTCCATAGATCTCAGTAAGGGGATTGATAGTAAGGACTTTGAGCATGGCTACGCAGAAGACATGTTCTATTTTAAAGCAGGAGCTTATGGTCAATGTAGCGTCAGTGAGTCTCACCCTGTGTGGGGTACAGGATGTGCGGGCACCGGTGATTTTTCAGTCGACAAGAAAAACGGTGACTATAATAGCGTGACATTTTCTAAGCTCAAGCTAAATCAAAATTGAAACTAATAGAAAACTAAGAGCTACTCGATTTCTACTTAAGCCTCATCGATTTGATGAGGCTTTTGTTTTCAGTGGAATTCTTTAAAAGGTAAGAAACAAGATAGAGCAAGCAATCACTGGGACTGGCTTGAATTTAGAGTATTGTGTTGAATTTTGTCCTTCTGAAGAGGTAAAAAAATAAAGCCAGGCTCGAAAGCCTGGCCTAGTATCAAGTGCTACAAAATAACACTAGAGTTGCTTTGAATCGATGTTATCGAAATATGCTTTTGTTGAAGCACCACTTGTGTCCCCTACATAAATAGTCAGTTGTGATGGTGTATTCGTTGCGTCTAAGCCTGTTTCGGACTGACTTGGTGCATCAACCGTTTTTCCATTAATAGAAACGTTAATCTCATCACCATCCCAAGCTAGGGACATTGAGTTCCAAGCGTCAGTCGTAATAGTGCCTATTTCTACGTCATCTGATCCTGCTTCGGCTTCAACTTTACCACTACCCGAAATTCTCAATTCGTAGTAACGATCTGAGTTGTTTTTACCTGAGCCCACATTAATGTATGTAGTTTTTTCGTTGTCTGACGGAATGTAAACATCGAATGACACGCTACCGTTTGATGTTGCTCCGTTTGAAAACTCGCGCGTAACGTATGGTTTGTTGGTCGTATCTGTGTCGGATATTAGCAGAGAGTTAGTGCCGCTCTTTGATACGTCATCACTTACTACAGCCACGGAGGTCAAGGTGGAGGAGTCATCAGCAACCGTATTGTATTCTTTCCAACTAGAGTTTGCTGAACTGATATTTGTTCCTACTGGGTATGAGTCAAAGTTTTCACTCACGTCTTCTGACGGTTTATCAGGATTAGAACTTCCGTCTGAAATGACAACCGCTTCGCTTGATGCACTGTTGTAAATTGTCGCAAGGTCTAAGCCTGGAATGTAGTTGTCAAAATCCTCTTCTAGAACCAACACTTCAGAGCCCGAATCACTAGAGTAAATCTTCAAGTTGTCTGCATTTAATTCAAAGTTTGTAGTGTTGCCATTATCACCTAGTCTCAGTGATACATAAGTTACAGCGGTGCCATCAGCGACAGGTAACATTTCACCTATTTGTTTACCGTTAACCGAAAAAGAGAAGAAGTTTTCTATCCAACTGACTTCTATCGCGAGGTTTTCACCTAACTCAAACGTGTCGCCTGTTTCCGTCAAGTTTCCACTTGCATCGCGGTATTTGATTTTGCCGTTTTCAAATGCCACTTCGCCATGCAAGTTGGAATTCGAGGTTTTTGCTGCATAAAATGAGATGTAAGCATTGTCACCAGAACCGTCGGCTTCCTGTTCTGTTTCTTCATGATGCTGGTAAGTTAGATCTACAGTTAGTCGGCCTGTTGAAATTTCTGAAACACTCGTTGAATCAGACAGCTTGATTCGTAACTCACCGGTGTCTTCTTCTGTTCCACCTTTATTGGTATCCAAAATTTGTACGACGTTGTTATCGCCAGCGTCATTATTTGCCGCTGCAACTGCATCTTTCACCGCATCGTTTTCTGATTCATCGTTACCGGTGAACTTTCCGTCATTTGTTCCTGAGATGGTTAACATGCCGTTTGAAACTTCATAAGTCCCTGTTAACTCGGTAGGGTTACCTAGATCGCTCTCGTCATAAAGGTTGAATGTAAGCGTCTCTGTATCTTTATCTTCGGTATAAGTTGAAGTGTAGATTGTGTAAGTACCGAAGTTATCATCATCGTTATAATACTTTTGCGTACCGTCTTCAAAGACATAGACGTTTGGCAGGTCGTGCTCATCATCGGATTTCGCCACAGTGGCTGGTGTTGAAATATCCCACATACCTTGGCTCAACTCAGACTCAGTTTCTGTTGGTGGGGGAGCTGATGGTGCATCCCTTAAATCAGTGTTACATCCGGTTAACAAACCTGTGGAAATAGCAATTGCTGCTGCAATTTTTGTTACTTGCATGGTAGGTACTCACTTCTATGTGTTTTTATTTATGTAATATTGTTAGACAAATAATTTCTGTCATCTAGATGGTTTTATCAATAGAATGATCCGACTCACACTAGATACAATGATCGCTCACTGAAGTGATGAATAAGTCACACAAAATAGTTGAATATCAACATCAATAAGAGCTGAACCTTTATGAGGTTGAGGGCTTTCTTTATAGAGAAACAGCAAAAACTAAAGGTGATTTAGGAAAGAAATTTGATTTTACATCAAGATTTTTTATTTTAAGTCATTGAATTTATTGTTGTTTATATTTTTTAATCTTCTTCTTTATCATATGAAACGAGTTAAAACATTTCTCTGTAAGTGATGTCTACAAAGGTCGTTTTAGAATCAGACATAGCTAACACTTTTGAATATATAATAATACAAATTGTCAGTTGAGGGGCACTTACATGATTAATATCACAGAACTCTCATGATTAATTAACTAGTATTTGTCATACATTAATTCAATAGTGTTGAATCAAATCCAGGGATTTAAGTGGTATCCCAAAAAATATATACAGAGAGATATAATCATGAAAGCAGTTACAACAATGTCCCTATTCGTTGCTTCCACATTAATGACGGGAGCGGTTTCCGCAGCAACTTTAGACTATCGCGCAGAATATAAGCATGAGAGTGAAACTTATGCCCAACGTATCAAAATTAGTGGTAGTTCTAAAATTAACGATCAGACCAAACTGAACTTTGGTGTTGAACAAAAATTCCATAGTTACGACAACTCGCATTTTTGGGATCAACTCGTTGCTGGTGATTCTGAGTTTGATTGGGGAGTTCGCTACCAAATAAATAAACAATGGTTTATCCAACCAGGGATGCCTATTACTTTTGGCGATGATGACGAAAAAACCACTTATAAACCACAAGTTCGTGTTGGTTACAAATCCTCTTTTGGCTTAAGTACCGCTTTACGTTACCGACACGAATTTCAAGTTTATTCAGATGGTGCAGGTAACAAAACACTAACGGATGGTACTTCGGTAAGCGTTGCTGGGAAAACAGTTGAACAAGGTAAGTGGACACTGACAGGCTCTTACGATATGCGTCAGTTTGATAACGAGTACCTTGATAACGTCAAGCTGAGCTATGAGATCAACTACAACAAAAACTATGACGAAGTGCGTTTATCTGATTGGAAAGATTCTGAGTGGGATGCTGGCTTAATTGTTGGTTACCAAATGGGAGATTTCCGTCCTTACTTTGAATTGTGGAATGTCAAAGGTAAGGATGGTTCAACCACGGATGACCGCCAATTGAGAACACGCCTTGGTCTTAAATACAGCTTTTAACCCGAGTGTTATTGCCTAATTGTTGTTACAGCAAAAGAGCTGTTAATTCATTTTTATATTGTAGGTGTTAGATTACATGAAGCATATTTTCTTCAAAAGCTTGTTAGCTTCTTCTATTTTACTTGCTGTGGGCTGTAATAGTACGGCGACCATGGTAGATCCATTTCCAAACAACCAAGAAACTGGTGCTGATATTCTGACTCCCGTTACGATAACGGCGAGTAGTCATGATGGTAATGTTCCAGAGCAGTTGTTTGACCAAGATATTATGACACGTTGGTCAGCAAATGGTGATGGTGAGTGGGCGATGTTGGATTACGGCTCGGTTTATGAGTTCGACGCAATTCAAGCCTCGTTCAGCAAAGGTAACGAACGCGTCAGCAAATTTGATGTTCAGTTTAGTACTGATGGTGAAAACTGGGTGACGGTTATTGAGGGTGCGCAAAGCTCTGGTCGCGCACTTGGCTTAGAGCGCTTCCAGTTTGAGCCTGCAGTAAAAGCACGCTATGTTCGTTACGTTGGCCACGGTAATAGCAAAAACCAATGGAACTCAGTTACTGAGTTAGCTGCAGTTAATTGCGGAATTAATGCCTGTCCGGCAAGCCACATCATTACTGATGACGTCGTTAACGCTGAAGCGGCTATGATTGCGCAAATGAAAGCGGAGCAAAAGGCACAAAAGGATTTACTCAAAAAGAATCGTAAAGGCGACTTTGGAGCACCAATCGTCCGTCCTTGTGAAACGACTGTGACGTGTGATCTTTCTAAAGCGATGCCTTACCCTACGTTACCGAAAGAGCCACTCGCTACAAATGCTCCGGGTGAAAACTTTGACTTAACACGTTGGAAACTGACGACACCTTTCGACCATGACAAAGATGGTCGTGCTGATGATATTGATGAGTGGGACTTGGCTAACGGCTTCCAACACTCTGATATATTCTACACAGCAGATGATGGCGGAATGGTATTCAAGAGCTATGTGAAAGGCGCTCGAACTTCTGAAAACACTAAATACGCGCGAACTGAGTTACGTACCATGCTTCGTGCTGGTGATAAGTCTTACAGCACAAAAGGTGTAAATCCTAATAACTGGGTATTCAGTTCTGCACCAGTTGAAGATCAAAAAGAAGCGGGTGGTGTAGACGGTACGCTTGAAGCTACTCTGAAGATTGACCACGCAACCACAACTGGTCAGTCGCATGAAGTTGGCCGCTTTATTATCGGCCAGATTCATGACAAAGATGATGAGCCAATTCGTCTTTATTATCGTAAGCTACCAGACCAACCAACAGGTACAGTTTACTTTGCTCACGAAAAAACCAAAACTGGAACAGAGGATTACTACAGCTTAGTGGGTGATATGACTGGTGAAATCGGTGACGATGGCATCGCGCTAGGTGAAAAATTCAGCTACATCATTGATGTGAAAGGCAACACAATGACAGTTACGGTAAAACGTGATGGTAAAGATGATGTTGTTCAAGTCGTAGATATGAGTGACAGTGGCTATGACGAAGGTGGCAGATATATGTACTTTAAAGCCGGTGTCTATAACCAGAATATGTACGGTAATCCAGATGATTACGCACAAGCTACTTTCTATAAATTAAAACAATCTTTTGGTAAGTACCAAGGCTAGTTCTATCACTTTTAGTTGATTGAAGTCCTTTGCCCTCGGCTTTGTAGCTGAGGGCTTTTTTTCTATAGAAGAATAAAACAGCTCAAATATTATTTTAATTGACATGGATAAATTAATTTAAAAATTTATCACCATAGATAAGTAATAATTATTGATTGCTTTTATCTTCTGACAATGTTTATTTTTAAGTGCGAATGTATATTAGAGTAGTTTAATTGGTTAAATTTAAAATAACTCAGCGTTAGGGTAGATAAATATCTCATGAAACTATAGAAGCTTTTTTTAAGCTGCCTAAGTGGAGGTTGATTTATATATTTATCGTAGAAGGAAACACTATGCGTGAAGCGATTTGAATTGTGGTGTTCTAAAAGAAGAGGCCACGAGAAAATAAATTTCCCGTGGCGGCAGTATGAGCTTTGTTCGTTGCTTTAGAGCAAAGTAGCAAGCCTATTGCTAAGAGATTGAAATGACTATTGATGAAGAGTGCTCAAAGCACTAAAGCTCACATCAAAGATTTCTCCTCGATATGCATTATCAGGTTTAAACTGAGGGTAAATTCCGGCTTTGAAGTAAAACGCAATATCAGGCGATGCCCATCTTTCAGTAAGAGTATAGGACTTGTTGTTAGCGGTGTCTGAGTATGCTTCTCCCCACTTCAGTGTGTGCGAGACCATATTACTGCCATCTGCATCGTAGGTGGCTAAAAACAGTCCTTCCTTATCGGCACGGATCGTATATTGCCAGTCTTCGTTTACCGCGTAGGTACCAAGCTTAACGCTGAATGCGTTGCAATCAGTACAGTCTTTGTTGTTATCAAGTTTGTAGTTATCGTTCAGAATAACTCGGACTGGCTTATTGTCACCTTCCCAAAGTAGCTTCACGAGTGCTTGGCTGATTTTCCAACCATGTATCTGGCCTACCACGACTTTTGGTAATTGACCGTCGATTTTAGGGTATTCGTTAATTCTTAGTGTTGCGTTTAGCGTATGCGAAGTTGCACCGGTACGACTATCTTCAATATACCAACTTGTCTCTTCATCGCTGGTGCTGCAATCCGGGGAGTTAGTACTGATGTAGAGCTCTCGCAACTCTGAACGGATGTAACTGGAGTTGGCCGTTGACGTGCCGTAACCCATATCGGCACGGAAATGCATGCTACCGTCAATAACATTGAAGTATGATAAATCAATCTCGCGTTGGTAAACGCTCTCTTCGTTAGACAGAGGATCTTTACTTGAATTACAACGCTCAGGCTCTAATTCAGCCGCGCTGTCACCGCCAAAACCATACCAATCATTTTTGCTTGCAGGAATGGTTAATTTCCAATCGTCAATATTCCAGGCTATTGAATCAGTATGGTCAGTTTTGGTTAGTCCTAGCTGCTTAAATTGTACCTTTGCTTCACCGTTTTCAAACTGGTTGTAAACTCCGGCTTTAAAGTAGCTCAGGAGGTGCTGCCAGTAGGATACATCTACATTTACCTTTTGCTCATCGTTCACTTTAATGGTTAATGTGTTTTCTCCGATTTTTACTTCGAATCGCGTGAATGCGTTGAGATCGGCTTTTCCTAAATCATAACGATCATATGATGTTGCATAACAATCTGATGCGCTAGAAGGTAGACTGCAATCTATGGCATTGTTCTTTACTACCGCCCAGTAATGACCAGTGATACTGTTTCGTTCTTGTTCCCAAACGATTCGTAACAAAGGGTGTGGGATAGCACCTATACCAGAAGTATCTGTGCCTTTGTTATGAATTTGCAGGAAAGTGACTTCATCGTGGTTTGCAGGGGAGCTAGCCATTGCAAGGTTAATCTCTGGTAATCGAACATCTGCATACAAAGTTCTAAAGACGCCTTGTTCTGAAATGTTGAAGTTTTCTCGCTCACGAACTTCTGAGCGCATTTTGTAGTTCGACATTTTAAAGACAAGGTAATTGGAATCCTTTTCTGCGTAAAAGTGGTCACTCTTATAATCCGAGAATGCTCCATTTTTGACGTCACTGTTTTTGTTTCCCTCCTCCCCATTGGGATCTGATACTTGTAAATCTGAATTACTCAATATGTTTTGAAATTTTGCTACTGAGTATGGTGCTACATGCTCTTGGTGTGGAATATTTGGTTTATCATCTTGGCTTGTAGGGGAGGTATTTCCTCCACACCCTATTAATCCAAGCCCAGAGAAGCTTATTAGAAGCAATTTAGTTGATTTTATAAACACAGTAGTACGTCTCTTATACCATTTAATATTTGTAATACAATATCATTTTAGTGTTATTGGGGAGTAGTTTAGTCATAAGTTAAATAGTAAAAGTGTTAATTAAATCTCAGAAGAGTTCTATATCTATAAGTGGTGTCTTTGATAAGGCGTAAGGTTAAGTTATGTCTGTTTTTCCTAAGAGTTATTAACGGTTTTACTATGATTAAACGCTAATTGATAAGCTCATGTAGAGTCATGTAAACAATCAAAAAAAGCCGAACATGGCGTCCGGCTTTGAATTAGTTCCCGATTTTTACATTAATTTTTAGTGACTAGCTAAAGATTAAATTTGTGCGAATGCGCCTTCCCAAGTGTAAGTCACACCGTCGAACTCAACGCGATGTGCCGCGTTCTGCTTGTCTTCGTCAAGGTTGCAGATGGCGAAGTGGTAAGCGTTGCCTGTGGTTGTTTGCAGACGAATCACAGTACCCACTTCGTTGTTGCCAACGACGGTGACTGACTCTACTAGACCACGAGCGCCAACTGATGCTTCGATAGACTCGTTGAAGTAACCGTGTGTCTCTAGCACTGAGGCAAACACGTGGTTCTGACCCGATTGACGTAGGATCAGTGCTGGTTCGCTCTTCAAGTTGAAGTCTGGATCATTTGCGCCTGTGCGAGTGAAGAACACTTTGCCGCCGTTTGTTGCGCTTGTGATTAGCGAGTAGTAGCTGTTGTCGTGCAACCAGCTTACAAGCGAGCTGCCTTCAACTTGGCCTGAACCCACATTCCATAGGTGTTGGTAACCGCTGTCTTCGCCCATTGGACGCAGCGTGCTTTCTACGTCGTATTCAAAATCCGTACGGATGATTTGACCAGAGTAGTGCACTGGCAGATCGTATTGGTGCTCTTGATCTGCTTCGATGCGGTAAACATCAATCACAAGTGGTTTTTCGAATTCTGGCAATTCAGCAAGAATAATGCTGCGCTGCATGTCTACGCCGTTGTAATAACCAGAGATGCGACCGCTCATGCCTTGCAGTTTTTCGTCATCAGCTTTGAAGAAGTGCTTAGAACCGAACTTGGTTTCTGCTAGCGCTGTGTCGAAGTTGTTTTGCGTCTTTTGGTCAACCGTTACTGTGTTGTGCGCGACTGTCTGCTTACAGTAAGACTTGTTCTCTGGGATGTAACGACCGCCAAATTTAGGCTCAACGTTTACCCAGCGACCAAAGCCGTAATCGTGCAGCACTTCATGACCGCGGTTAAACACGCTCAGGTGAAGACCATCGTAGTGACCGTGGTCTAGCGCTGAGTGGTACTGGTGATCGCTGCCGTGTTGACCAAACCAGATAAGCGCCATGGTATCGTCGTCTTGCTCGTCACGGTGACGAAGAATGCTTACGCCGCCTTTTTCACCTTTAGGGCCGTCTGTTACGAATAGGCTACCCCAGTTGAATGGTTTGATGTTGTCTGCGGCTGCAACCGCGTCAGACAATGTTTTACCTGAGATATGAACCCAAACGTCTTGCTGGTGGTCTGCCATGCCAAGTAGCGTTTCAGACTGCTCGTAACGGTGGAAACAGACTGATGTAGCCATGATTACGCCTTCATCGTTGATCGAAATCGTCTTCGATGAATCGTTCAATGCTGGCAAAGTACCATCTGGGAATGCCGTCTTAAATACTGCGTAAGACGTAGTCTTGATTACCGAGTCGTTGAACTCGTAAATACCAAGCTCAGGTTGACGACGTTCAATCGCTTCTGCGAATAGGTAGATTGGACGCAGCGAGAAACGGTGGTAGTAAGGACCTTCCATGTAGTAGCCGTCTGGCGAGAACAGTTGGTCTAACTGAGCTAGGAAGCCGCCGCTAACTTTGTCCAGTTTCAAGCCGTAAAGCGCTTTGTCTACCGCATCTTGATCGTTAATTGCGTAACCACAGATACCCACTGCTGCTACTGCCCACAGACCGTGGTTGTGTACGATGTCGAAGTCGTGACCGTAAGTGACTACGAATAGCTCAATCATTTGTTTGAACAGGTCGTTTTCAATCAGTGTTTTTTGCTCTTCTTCCAAGGTATGGTAAATGCAGCTGTACGCACAAGAGGCGTATAGCATCCACATGTTCTCATTCAGAGTTTGGTGGAAGATCTTACCCGGAGGGTTAGAGTCGCGGCTGGTGTTGCTCTCTAGCGTCGGGTAAACCTTCGCGTAAGCCGTTAGCATGTCCACGATGTAATCACGGTATTTCTGTTCGCCAGTGATAAGGAATAGGCGACCCGCTAGATCAATGTGGATGTAGTTTTGCTTGTGACGGTTGTGCTCGTAACCGCCGCCTTCGCCGTGACCTGGAACTTCAATACCGACCTCAGCCATGTAAGCGTCAGTTTGTTTGATGTCACGTGCTAGTGCATTTCCTAATAGGCTATCCGTGCCAAGTGCTTTGCTTAGTTCTGCCGCTTCTTCAAAGTTCATTAATAGCGGTTGGTAAGACTGGGTTTGGTAGCTCATTATTATTTCTCCTGCCCGAATGCGTTTACTTCTAGAGAGTAGAAGCCATTCCAGCTGTAGGTTTTACCGTTTAATTCTACTTGGTGTGGGGTTTGGTCGTCAGCGCCTAGCACATTGCTGATCATCACAGTAACCAGTGATTTTTCAGTCGTGATTTCTACGATGCTGCCAACGGCGTTGTAACCCACGACGCGGATATCTTTCACCTGACCACGTGCATTCACCGACTGCTCAAACTCTTCGTTGAAGTAGCCGTGTGTTTCTAGCACAGAAGCAAATAGTGTCGATTCGCCCTTACTGCGCAGAATGAATGCCGGTTCGCTACGTAGGTTAAAGCTTGGGTCATTGGCGCCAGTGCGAGTGAAGATTACTTCATTATCACCGTTTTGCTTCGCGCTGTTGCTTGTGCCTAACCAAGTGTAGTAGGTGTTGTTTTGTAGCCAGCTAACCAGCGCGGTATCTTGCACTTTGCCGCTTGCTACTTTCCAAAGGTGTTGGTAACCGAAGTCATCGCCAAGCGTGTTCAGTTCACCAAAGCTTTGGTAATCGAAGTTAGTACGTACGATTTGACCATCGTATTGATGAGAGTAGTCGTACTGATGCTCGCCTTCACCTTCGATGCGGTAAAGGTCTAGCAATAGCGGTGCTTCAAGCTCATCGAGGTTAAGCATGAACACACTGCGCTGCATGTCTGTATTCGGGTAATGGTCGTTCGCAAACGCACTCATACCGTTGATTTCAGTGCCTTCTACTTTGAAGAAGTGAGGCAAACCGTGTACCGAATCAGCGCGGTCTACATCGAAACCATTCTGACATTGCTCATCAATCGTTACCGCGTTATGCGCGATAGTTTGACGTGCGTAGGATTTGTTTTCGTCTAGGTAACGACCGCCGAATTTAGGCTCAACGTTTACCCAGCGACAGAAGCCGTATTCACGCAGCACTTCTTGACCACGGTTGAAGAAGGTAATGCCAAGCGTATCGAAGTTACCATGTCCCATGCCGTGTTGACCGTAGTTCATCACAAGCTGTGACACATCACCGGTTTTATCCTGCATACGGATAAAGCCTTGTGCACCGTTGTTACCAGTTGGACCTTCGTTAAGTTCCACGCTCGGCCAGAAAGGCATGCCGATTTCACGGTCTGCGATGGCTTTATCATAGGCTTGAGAAAGCTCAAGACCACAAGGGTGCATCCAAACTGCGTTTTGAATCTTCGCCATGCCTAGGATGTTGTCATCCATACCGTAGTGTTTGCTGTAAACGCTCACCGCAACTTGAACACCCATATCTGTAATGCTCATGGTACGAGATGCGTCGTTTAGGGCAGGGAACTCACCATTCGGGTAAGCCGTTGCCAGCATCGCTTGTACTGTGTTGCCAATCACTTTGTCTTTGTAGTTGTAGATGTCTACTTCAGGCATATGACGGTGTACTACTTCTGCAAATACACAAGTTGGACGAATCGCATAACGATGGTAGTAAGGGCCTTCCATGTAGTAACCAGAAGGGGCGAACAGTTGTGAGATTTGCGCTAGGAAGCCACCGGTATCATCACGGTCTTGACCGTATACCGACATCTCTAGATATTCAGGTTTACCAATGGCTAGACCACAAATACCAACAGCCGCAACTGCCCAGATACCGTGGTTGTGAATACGGTCGAAATCGTGCGCGTATTTTACGGTGAACATGTCTAGCATTGGTTCGAAAATGCGCTCAACAACGGCTGTGCGCTCTTCTTCTGTCATCACTGATGCCACGCAAGAGTAAGCAAGGCTAGTAAACATTAACCAACAGTGTTCATTAAGGATCTGGTGGAAAAGACGACCTGTTGGGTTAGTGTTTTTCTGTACGTGGAAATCAAAAGTGAGGTACTTCTCTGCGTAAATAGCGAGAAGATCTTTAACGAACTGCGCGTACTTTTCTTCTTGAGTGATCAAGAACAAACGACCCGCTAAGTTCATGTAGGTATAGTTTTGTTTGTGGCGGTTGTGCTCGTAGCCACCCGCTTCGCCGTGACCTGGTACGTCTAGAGGCAGACGCATGAAGGCTTCAAGTTCCTTGCGATTCGCTTCAATGGATTTGCCCATTAAGCTCGGCTTTCCGACTTCCTTTCTTAGTAGTTCGACTTCTGCTTCAGTCAACAAAATCGGTTGTGTAGTCATTTCTTTACCACCCTCAGATGAAGTGTGTTGTTTTCTTAAACTTTCTATAAAGTAATACAATATTAAGTTTGGGTGTAGTTTTTGTGGCAAAAAGGGAGAGTGAAATCACGCGAATTTAGCTAACTTATTGATTTATATTGGTGTGGTAATCCTTGTTGTGACTGATGTTTCGGCGTTATCAATCGTTAAGTGGAATGCTTTAACGAGCACCGTTTGATGAATATCACATATTTTTAGATATATTGTATGACAATTAAAATAGATCGGATATGCTCGTTACCAATTCGACAGCAGACCCTTTCGCTTCGCGTTTCACTTTTATCAATACGACGCTTTTTTAAGAGAACCTTTTAATAAAAGCATGGTTAAGAATGAAGTGCCGTAGGGTTCGCTTTAATAGAGACTTTTTAGGAGTATGACGATGAATTCTTTCTTTGTATTAGATGAGAACCCGTGGGAAGAGCTGGGCGGCGGTATCAAACGTAAAATTGTTGCTTACACAGATGACTTAATGGCGGTTCACCTATGTTTCGACAAAGGCGCGATTGGCGCTCCGCATACTCACGAAATCCATGATCAAATCGGTTACGTAGTACGTGGCAGCTTTGAAGCAGAAATCGAAGGCGAGAAGAAAGTACTAAAAGAAGGCGACGCATACTTTGCTCGTAAGCACATGATGCACGGTGCGGTTGCACTAGAGCAAGACAGCATTCTTCTGGACATCTTCAACCCAGCACGTGAAGACTTCTTAAAATAATCTATAGCGCAACCTCAGTTGCTAAGGTGACAACATGAAATCATTAAACATCGCGGTCATTGGCGAATGTATGGTTGAGCTACAGAAAAAGGAAGGTCAGCTAAAGCAGTCATTCGGTGGTGATACGTTGAATACCGCACTGTATTTATCTCGTTTGACCAAAGCTCACGATATTAAAACCAGCTACGTAACGGCTCTGGGTAATGATCCTTTTAGCCAAGAAATGCTATCAGCATGGCAAGAAGAGGGCATCGATACTAGTCTGGTTCTTTCTGTTAAAGGAAAGCAACCAGGTATCTATTACATCGAAACCGATGAAACTGGCGAACGTTACTTCCACTACTGGCGTAACGAAGCGGCCGCTAAGTTCCTATTCGAGCAAAACGAGTCTCCGCTATTAGTCGACAAACTTTACTCGTACGATGCGGTTTACTTGAGCGGTATTACATTAGCGATCCTTACTGAAGAAGGTAAGACGCAACTGTTTGGCTTCCTTGAGCGCTTCAAGGCACAAGGTGGTAAGGTTATTTTCGATAACAACTACCGTCCTAAATTGTGGGAAAGCCGCGAGAATGCCATGTCTTGGTACCTTAAGATCCTTAAGCACACAGATATCGCACTGCTCACATTTGAAGATGAGCAAATGCTTTACGGTGACGAGCATCTAGAACAGTGCATCGAGAGAACCTCTGCACTGGGCGTGGATGAAATCATCATCAAACGTGGTAGCAAAGATTGCTTGGTTGTGGCGAATGGCGAAGCGCAATACGTGGCGCCAAACAAAGTCGACAACGTGATTGATACAACAGCGGCTGGTGATTCTTTCAGTGCGGGCTTCTTGGCGAAGCGTTTGACTGGCGGCAATGCAGCGGAATCGGCTTACTCTGGCCACTGTATGGCTGGCGCGGTAATTCAACATAAAGGTGCCATCATTCCACGTGAAGTGATGCCAGATCTTCCTTTGTAATTCTTTTGCAGAGCGTTGAGTAATCGGCGCTCCGCAGTGATTTATTGAACTCAAGTTAACGACGACGAGTACACTCTTATGACGACATTAAACGAACAATTAGCAAACCTAAAAGTAATTCCTGTTATTGCCATCAACAAAGCAGAAGATGCGATCCCTCTAGGCCGCACTTTGGTTGAAAACGGTATGCCTTGCGCAGAAATCACGTTCCGCACAGAGTGTGCTGCAGAAGCGATTCGTGCTATGCGCGCTGAGTTCCCAGAAATGCTGATCGGTGCAGGTACGATCCTAACTAACGAGCAAGTTGACCAAGCGATCGAAGCTGGTGTGGACTTTATCGTAAGCCCTGGTTTTAACCCTCGCACGGTTCAATACTGCCTAGACAAAGGCGTGGCTATCGTACCTGGCGTAAACAACCCAAGCCTTGTTGAGCAAGCGATGGAAATGGGTCTGCGTACACTTAAGTTCTTCCCTGCTGAGCCATCTGGCGGTGTTGGTATGCTTAAAGCACTAACGGCGGTTTACCCAGTGAAATTCATGCCAACAGGTGGCGTGAGCCTAGGTAACGTAGACGAGTACTTGTCTATCCCTTCAGTGCTGGCATGTGGCGGTACTTGGATGGTGCCAACAAAGCTTATCGATGAAGGTAAGTGGGATGAACTAGGTACACTGGTCGGCGACGCAGTAGCTCACGTAGCATAAGTGTCGTAACACCCCGATAAAACTAGCGAAAGAATGAAAAGCGAGCCTCAGTGCTTGCTTTTTTGTGTTTGAAAGTTTGAAAGAGGCGAGAGTTAAGAATCGCATTCATATAAATCCTACTTTCTATCCAATTTTTTCGAAACATCTCATTACGTTTCCTTCAAAGAAATGCCGCGTATTTTTGATCTTCAGACAAAGCGCGAAGAAGAAAAATATTCCATACTCTAATAAATTTCAATTAGAAAATTTGTATTACAATATGTTGAGGTGTTCTGAGTGGCAATTATCTCCTAGAAAGCCATTGGTCTAAGAAATTAAGGGGTTTGACGTGTTTTTTTCGTTGAGTAACTTATGCTTTAGATCACAATTAAAGCTTATTGTAGTACAAATGGAGTTGTGAGAAGAGTAGTCTAGACGTTAGAAAATGATCAAACTTGAAAGGCTGAAAAAATGACTATTGATACTCTTGTTGTTCTTGCCTACTTCTTCTTCTTAGTTGCAATTGGTTGGATGTTCCGTAAGTTCACTACCTCAACCAGTGACTACTTCCGAGGGGGCGGTAAGATGTTATGGTGGATGGTAGGTGCTACCGCCTTCATGACGCAATTTTCAGCATGGACGTTTACAGGTGCCGCAGGACGCGCGTTCAACGACGGTTTCGTTGTTGTAATCCTATTCTTAGCCAACGCATTTGGCTACTTCATGAACTACCTCTACTTTGCTCCAAAATTCCGCCAATTACGTGTAGTGACGGCGATTGAAGCGATTCGTCAACGTTTTGGTAAGACTTCAGAGCAGTTCTTCACTTGGGCTGGTATGCCAGACAGCTTGATCTCAGCCGGTATTTGGTTGAATGGTCTTGCGATTTTCGTGGCAGCGGTCTTCAACATTCCTATGGAAGCGACCATCATCGTTACGGGTTTAGTGCTAATGCTAATGGCGGTAACGGGTGGCTCTTGGGCAGTTGTTGCATCTGACTTTATGCAGATGCTGGTTATCATGGCAGTGACGATCACTTGTGCGGTGGCGGCATACTTCCATGGTGGCGGTATTGGCAACATCGTGTCGAACTTCCACGGCGACTTCATGCTAGGTAACAACCTGAACTACTTCAGTATCTTTATCCTTTGGGTTGTGTTCATCTTTATTAAACAGTTCGGTGTCATGAACAACAGCATCAACGCTTACCGCTACTTATGTGCAAAAGACAGTGAAAACGCACGTAAAGCTGCTGGCCTTGCATGTGTGCTGATGATTGTTGGTCCTATCATTTGGTTCCTACCACCTTGGTACGTTGCGGCATTTATGCCTGATTTCGCAGAGCAATACGGCTCAGTAGGTGGTGATGCAGCTTACCTAGCATTCGTACAAAACGTAATGCCAGCAGGTATGGTGGGTCTTCTGATGTCAGCAATGTTTGCGGCGACCATGTCTTCAATGGACTCTGGTCTTAACCGTAACGCGGGTATCTTTGTGATGAACTTCTACAGCCCGATTGTACGTCCACAAGCGTCACAAAAAGAGCTGGTTATCGTGAGTAAAGCAACGACTATCGTGATGGGCTTCATCATCATTGGTATCGGTCTATTCATTAACTCACTACGTCACTTGAGCCTGTTCGATATCGTACTGAACGTGGGCGCATTGATTGGCTTCCCAATGTTGATTCCTGTACTACTTGGTATGTGGATTCGTAAGACGCCGGATTGGGCTGGTTGGGCAACACTGGTTGTTGGTGGCTTTGTTTCTTACATCTTCGGTATCTCATTACAAGCAGAAGACGTAGAGCGCCTATTCGGTCTAGAGCAAGCGTTTACAGGACGTGAGTGGGCTGACCTGAAAGTTGGCTTGAGCCTAGCGGCACACGTTGTCTTCACTGGTGGCTTCTTCCTACTGACAACACGTTTCTACAAAGGTCTATCACCTGAACGTGAGAAAGAAGTGGCTCAATTGTTCGAGAACTGGAACACGCCACTTGTGGCTGACAGCGAAGAGCAGCAGAACCTAGATACAAAACAGCGTGGCATGCTTGGTAAGCTTATCAGCGTAGCGGGCTTCGGTATCCTAGCGATGGCTCTGATTCCAAACGAACCATCAGGTCGACTACTGTTTATCTTGTGTGGTGCGATTGTTCTCTCGGTGGGTGTTCTATTGGTGAACGCAGCACGAGGGCCTAAAAGCCCAAAGTTAGCTAACGCGAAAAGCTAACCACAGTTAACGACTCTCTATGAAAAATCCCACAGTATCGCTACTGTGGGATTTTTTGATCAAGCTGACTGAGAAAGCGTGGCGCATCGTTTGTTGTTATTCGTTGTATTGGGGAACTCCCAATAAGGTGCGACTATATTCGCATTAGAGTCGTCAGCCTAAAGCGAAAAAGCAATCTAACTTTCTTTGCACGCTGTGTTTACACTTTACACCCCAAACCTGATGCTTTGTCTATTTAAATAAATATGTGTGCCTTCTTAGCAAAGAAAAAGCATTAAATCAGACGTAGCTTTAATGAGGCGTACGCCAGAAATAGGAGAGAGGTTTTGAAGTGTTAGTGGAAAATATATAAGAGAATTGGAAGAGGCAGCCCTGCAAAACTTTAAAGGAGTGGCTAGGGTATCAAGGAGTGATGAGCGTCTGGGGAAAAACAAAAAAAGCCCAGCTACATTGGTAGCTGGGCTTTTAGTTACAACTGAGTGTGACTAAGCTTCTAGCTCTGCAAAGTAGTCGAAGATGACTGGAACGTCATTTTGACCAAGGCCTTTATCAACTGCTGCTTGTAGACTCTTAGAAGTGCCCTCTGCAATCAGGGAAGTTGTACCAAGCTCTTCGCATAGAGCAAGGAAGTAACCGAGGTCTTTGTTTGCGTTTGCGACAGAGAAGCCTAGTTTTTCTTCGCCATCTACGGCGTAAAACTTACAGAATTGCATAAATGGTGAGTTTGATGGTCCTGCAGACATGATGTCGAATAATTGTTGGCCATCAACACCAGCACGTTTAGCAACAGCAAATGCCTGAGACATGGTTGCTACGGTTGTCATACCCATAAAGTTATTCACAAGCTTGGTTACGTGACCAGAACCTAGTGCGCCAAGGTAAAATACGTTTTCACCTTGATCGTCCAGTACTGGCTTAACCTTATTGAATGTTTCGACGTCGCCTGCGGCCATGATGTTTAGTAAACCATCTTTTGCGTGGGCAGGTGTACGACCTAGAGGCGCATCAATCATACCAGCCCCTTTCTTAGCGAGGTCAGCGCCAATCTTCTTCGTTGAAGCTGGAATAGATGTACCGAAGTCGATGAGTGTTTTACCTTCTGACATGCCAGCTAGAACACCAGTGTCTCCGTAAACAACTTTTTCGACAACTTCAGATGTTGTTAGGCACAGCATCACGATATCACTTTTCTCTGCTAGCTCTTTACCTGAAGATGCTTCAGAAGCGTTTCCACGAGCTAGTACTGCGTCAACAGCATCTTTATTGAGGTCCATTACAGCAACTTCGTAACCACGTTTCTGTAGGTTTTCAACCATGTTTCCGCCCATCAAGCCTAGGCCGATGAAACCAATGATAGGTTTAGTCATTTTAACTCCAAAAATGCTATTGTATGATTATATTGCTTGTTAGTAATCATAATGACTATTGTGGCTTTTGCAATTGAAAATTATGAGCATAGCGGGCTTGCGATGAATTTTTTCTAAAAGTGAGATGTAAGTAAGGTTTGTGAGGGTTTTATTCATCAGCGTATATAAGAAAAGCGGATTCATCACGCTTCCATTTTATCGTGAACAAAGCCTTTAGGGGGCTTAAATAATGTAAAAATAAAATTTATTGTAATACAAGTGATTTTGTTTCAGCTAGAGGAATACTGTCCATACTAAAAAATGGGTGAAACGTTACAGATGGGGTTAAAGGAGAGGTGGTATAAGGATAAGCCGCAGTACAAACATACTGCGGCCGTTATCAAATCAGTACTAAAGCGCACTTACTGATAGGTAAAAAGACTTATTGGTACTAAATGCCTAAAGCTTGACCACCACCAATTTGCAGTGTTTCTGCGGTAATGAATGATGCATCTTTACTTACCAGAAAAGAGATAGCAGAGGCGACTTCCTCTGGCTGGCCTAGGCGTCCAAGCATAATACTGTCTGCCCAAGAAGCAAATACTTCAGGCTTGGTTGCTTTGATTTGAGCATGGAATGGTGTATCGATAGTGCCAGGAGATACTGCATTGACTCGAATTCCTGCCGGAGCTAACTCTTTAGCTAAAGCGCGAGTTAATGTATGAACGGCGGCTTTTGATGTACCGTAAATACCTGCACCTGGACCACCTGCATTCCAAGCAGCGTTTGAAGTGAAGTTGATAATTGATGCGTTATCAGACTTTTTTAGAAATGGAATCGCTGCGCGTGATACGAAGAATGCACTATCGAGGTTTAAAGCCATGACTTTACGGAAAAAAGCAGTTTCCATACCTTCAATAGGACTACGACCACCAAGACCACCTGCGTTATTAACGACAACATCGATTTTGCCGTATTTTTCACCAATAGCATTGATGTTTTCATCGACGGCATGTTCATCTGTAACGTCAAAACCGTAGTATTCAGCCTCAATCCCTGCGTTATGTAGTTTGGAGACACACTCCGAACCTTTTTCATCTTCAATGCCGTTTAGAATGACCGTGTATCCATCCTGACCAAGACGCTTTGCCACTTGGAAGCCGATACCGCCTGTAGCACCAGAAATAAATGCAATTTTAGTAGACATAATGGTGTTCTCTCATGTTTGTAGAGTTGGAAAGGATTTTTCATTTAACATAGGGTATTATTGTAATACAAATGGTTTTAATAAACAGAGAAACACCAACAATGAGAAGTCGATCACGTACTTTTTTGAGATGCTGACTCATCCAGTGGCATATATCGACTTTTACGGTCGTGCATGATTTGTATCTAGTCAGGAGAATCGGGATATATAAACAATTGAGCATATAGCTGCCGGCTTAGCTCGTTGGGCTGAGGTTTGTTTCAAGTAGAAAGAAAGCTGATTAACAGTGGGTCTTTGTTGCCAAACTTATGATTTCATTTAGGCTTGCCAAGTGATGGTTGGAGAACTTTGTCGAGAGGTTGAGTTTTAAGCGGGTAGGGAACCTTTTTAGGATCTTAAGTCTTTCAAGGTCATTCTGAATAGTGAGGGACGAGCGTGATTTAGAATCTCTTGCCCGAGCACGCTGTTATGATATGTGACCCCGTTTCGCCGAGCGTTATTCATCACCATTATTCTGAAGAGTCGAGTTAGGATCTACCGGAATAATGATTTTGACTAAGCTGAGATAAAAATGCCCGCTAAATCAGCGGGCACTTTTGTTTACGTCATTAATGGTGCATGTGTTTTTCCATGTGACCTTGTTTTTCAACCGCCATTTCTACTTCCACTTTACCCGCGTTTTTGAATGTTAACGTCATAGGGAAGCGGTCGCCTTCTTTAAGAGTTTGTGTTGGGTTAAAAATCATTAAATGGAAGCTGCCTGGCTTAAACAACACTGAGTCATTGGCTGGAACGCGCACTTCGTCAATCTTAATCATTTTCATCACACCATCTTCTTTCTTATGCGTGTGAATTTCGACATGCCCTGCGATTGGGCTTTCTGCTGCGATCAATGCATCTTCACTGTCACCGTGGTTGGTTAATTGAAAAAAACCACCGATAACAGGTGCGTTTGGTGGCGCTTCGCGGCTCCATGGATGGTCGATATGAATTTTTCCTGCTTCATAATCGTGCGCTAAACTCAGTGGGCTAGCGATGACAGCAATAAGCGCGATAGCGGCGGTTTTTAATGATTTAAGCATGTGTTTTTCCTTTTGAATTAATAGCTTCTCTGAATGGACAACAAACAGAGTCATCGTTATTTTTGAATAAAGTTGTCAATGATTAGATGCCTGTTAGGCAGGAAAAACACTCGGCGGAGAGTGCTTAGGCGCGATGTGTTTGTAAACGAGCTTATCGCATTTTGAAAAGTGATAAGTCGTCAGTGCATACTTTACTCGGCGCAGCCAATGGATGGTTGTCAGGTAAAGCCCAATCGCAACTAAAAGAAAGAATTGAACAGCTTGAAGAAGCGGGCATTCAAACTGGAAGCCGTCGTGTAAGTTAAGATCTTGGATGAGCTTAGAAGAAGATTGAGCGTTAGCCTCAATCAACGTATTGATATCCACCCATTTGAAACCATCTGCGGTACACAGTAAAACCTTTTCACTTTGGACTTTGTTGAGCCAAGTTGTGCTGTGAACTTGTGTAGGATTAAGAGCGGCTGTGGACGCTAAATACAACTGAAACAACACCGCGATAATAACCGCAATAGCGTGCAAGCGATGGTGTTTGTGCTGTATTAGAGTGTTTTCCATACAATTGAGTGCTTATCTTCTTCGGCGCGGGATACTAACAAATTAACCAAACAATGTAATTATCAGTTTACTAAAAGGTGATGCAAGTGTGCATTATTTGTTTTGTTGCCTATTTTTAACGCTTTAATGTCTTGATTCGGCTGACATTCACAACCTCCAATTCAACTTGTCAGTCTTGCTTAGTCGCTTCTGAAGATACCGAATTAATCTCTCTTATATGTCACTGAAGCTTCGGTTAGTGGGTGTCGTGGTGGTGTTTTTACGTGCTAGATTTGGCTGATATCGATTCAAAATGCACACCGAATCTTCACTTGTTTTCCATTAACGGAATTATGACAGTAATTTAATAAAGGATACGGTATTCTGCGCTCCTTTGTACATGCCAGAAACGTCCGTCCTGCTTAGTCGGAGGGGCGATTAATCTTAAGAAATTTCTCAAATGAAATACGAACAACAGATTGGATATCGATACCCTAAAGGTCGATTTGCCATGGTGAGTGTATATGCATTCACCGGTGCTGCGATTTTAGCATCGACTATTTTTTCTCTATTGCTGTTTTTGTCTATCGACGAAAACCCGATGATGCAAACCTTATTTGGTGGTTTAGCGATTGTTTTTGAAGCAGGTAAATTTTACGCTTGGTATGAATACGGTGAGCGCCGAGCCCATCGCAACTACACAGGAGCAGCAACCGCTCTCGTGTTTTATTTAGTCTTAGCTGCGATTTCCATTGGCGGTAGTATTGGTGGGATTAATAGTGCAACCAATAGTGCACAAAGTCATATTTCGGTAGAGCAGGCGAAAGTGGAAGCGTTTAATCGTCAGATTGCGGCAATCGATAAGCAGATTGAGCTCAACAATATGGCAGCGCAGAAATACATCGAGATGGAACGTATCGCGACTGGTGTAACTCGCATCCAGGAGCAAAACAAAACCTTACGTGAAGAGCAGCAACGCTTGGCTATGGAGCGTGATAGTTTACCGCCGGTGACGCAAGGCTCAGTGATTGGTTTAATTGATAGTCTAGCTAACGCATTTGGTACCACCTCTCAGCAAGCTCAGCTTGGCTTGGTTGTATTTCTTTCGATTCTTTTGGACTTCTTTGCTGCATTTTTTGTTGGCTTGATTGGTGAAGAGCAACGGTTCCGATATTTCTATCGCAGAAATGAGGGCATGATATTGAAAACAGTTCGCGATATAGACCCAGCGCCTGCGGGTTATCTTCCTCATATAAAAGAGGAAGTAGAGCAAGAAATACCAGCAGCGCCGGAGCCAGAAGAACCAAAGGAACCGAAAACCTTGTTAGAGCAAGTTAGCGATGCACTTAAAACGCATCAAATTACGTGCACCAAAAAAGCCGTTGCTAAACAGTTTAGGCTGTCTGCGGAAGAGGTAGACAAGGTATTTGAAGAATTGGCAGAGCTCGGTTTAGTGGGGAAAAAAGCCAACCACCATTATCATTGGATAGGTGAAGCAGAGACCGCATAATTGGTTATCTATTAGAGTTCGGAAAGAGCGTCAATCGGCGCTCTTTTTTTTGGGGGGGGGGGGGGGGTTTTCGATTTTAAAGTTAAATATAAGAAAGGGTATCAATCTTTATTGAGCTTTTTGGTTACGTCTTTCACCGTTTTCTTCTCTTTTTCCGGTGTCATTGCATCAACAGCTTTACCCGCCATCCCTTCATCTGGCAATTT
>NZ_JAHGAM010000017.1:0-178536 GCF_030248595.1 Vibrio sp. D417a
CCGTCCACTCCGCCACTTATTTGAGCGTCGTCTCAATAAACACGAATTACAGGGGTGTAGCTCCAATTGGCAGAGCAGCGGATTCCAAATCCGCGTGTTGGGAGTTCGAATCTCTCCACCCCTGCCATACTCTAAAGCCTCAGCAGTAATGCTGGGGCTTTTTTGCATCTGAAGAAAAGAGAAGCTGACTAGTTGGAAGAGTTGTCGATTCCTCTGATACCAAAGTATCGGGGGGATTGAAAGCTCATATCTCCGGGATATTGGTCCACTTCACCTATCCCCCATATTCATAAGCTCTGGCTTAGGTCAGGGTCTCTTTTATTCCTAACGTATAGTTTCGATGTCAGGTGTATGTTTATCCAACGAATATGGCATACCTTTGCTTCAGATAGTTTTATTTTCTAGTAATGTAATTACTAAATGTTGATGTATCGCGTTGCTCTTTCTGTTTTACCTTCGAATTTCATAACACTTTTTCTTCGTTATCGAGCACATCTGATTCACAATCTATTGAAAGGTCAGTGGTTACATTGGCTTGGATGATTACTGACTTGGTTCCTGTTATCATCATGCATTAATGCTAATAATTAGGAAGTAAGTTTATGCCACATTTTCGATTCCGTGCTGTAGAGCCACAAGCTGTTCAGGCATTATCAAAACCCCTTACGGATGAACTTCAGCCTCTAATGGACTGTCCGCGTGAGGATTTTACTTTTGAGTATATCTACACTACGTTTTTCAATGAGGGTGAGGTGAGTGCTGCATATCCTTTTGTCGAAGTGCTTTGGTTCGACCGTGGTCAGGAAGTGCAAGATGAAGTTGCCAAGCTTATTACGCAACAAGTGCGCGGTATCGCTGGTGCCGATATTGATGTTGCAGTTATCTTTTCCGCCTTATCTCCTAAAGCTTATTACGATAATGGCGAACACTACTAAAGGTTAAAGGCTATGAGGCTGAGTTTCATTGTAACTTTGGGTTTATGTTTCTCAGCTTCAGTATGTTCTACTCCTTGGGAGTCTGCGGTTAATCCTACCCGAAACTCTTCCTCCTCTATTGGTAGTTATGCTAACGGTTGTTTAGATGGTGCATTACCCTTGCCTCTCGATGGCGTTGGTTATCAAGTCTTACGTAGTAAAACGAAGCGCTACTATGGGCACCCTAAAACGATAGAGTTTATTGAAAATCTGGCGCTTAAAGCTCACCAAAATCTCAACACCACTCTGCTGATTGGTGATTTGTCTTTACCTAGAGGTGGAAGGTTCTCCTCTGGTCATTCTAGTCATCAAACCGGGTTAGATATCGATATTTGGTTAAGACTTGCTGACCAACCGCTTTCTTATAACGAATTACAACTTCCTAAGCCCATGAGTGTGGTGGATTTAAAAGGTTATTCCATACTTAATCATCGCTGGGAAGAACGGCACTTTAAGCTAATTCGGTACGCTTCAAAAAGTAAGGATGTTGCACGAATTTTTGTACATCCTGTTATTAAGGAGCAACTTTGCTTGCAAGAAAACGGCAAAGATCGTTCTTGGTTACGTAAAGTACGTCCATGGTGGGGGCATCATTACCACTTTCACGTCAGGTTATCTTGTCCTGATTCGAGCGACTATTGTGTTGATCAAGCTCCACCTCCAGTAGGCGATGGCTGCGGTGTTGAGCTTGCAAGTTGGGCCCTGAAAGCAAAACCTATTGATACCCCTCCACGGGTAAAAACAACCTCTAAGCCCAAACGAAAAAAAGTCGTTCCACCTCAATGCTTGCCGCTTATCAATCCTAATTAGTGTTACTCTTCAGGTTTATCTGTACTTGGTGATCTCTTTTATGAAACTGGAGAAACATCATACTTTTGTCTACATTGAATAGTACCAATACAAAAACTAACCCAATTAGTTTTGGGGACATATTATAGAAATCTAAATTAAACAAAGAGTTGTAGTATGGGTAAGTTGTAACTTCTCTGTTTAGAAAAAGATCTTTCGTCACGATACTCTGGTTTCTTAGCAATATGTCTGTCAGTTGGCTAAAAAGCGATAGCAACGCAGACAAGTGTGTAAGGCAGGGATATGCCCTTTTCCTGTTAGAAGAGTAAATCAAGGACAAAACCATGACTATGATTTGTGCAAAAGAATTTGCAGAGTGGTTAAGACACAGATTTAGCAGTGATACTAAAGGAGTCTCTTTGACTCGAGAGGATGTGAATCACCTGACTGGGCGTCAACGCCTTGATCCGGGTTTTGTTAATGATGTGCATTATGAGCTGATGCAATATGGGATGGCTTTCGTTACTGATACGAGCCGAGAAAACTTTTATTTAATACCTGTTTCTCAAGCGGAGAATTGGCGTGAGAGACTAGAGTATCATTTTGAAAAAGAGCTATTCTGCAATATTATCCCTATTGAAAAATCAGGTTGAGAAAAGGTTCAACTTTGATGTCAAAGTTGAACCTAATTGCTCTTATGCTAACCCTTGAATAATCACGAATTTTTCAAGCAACTGCTCTTCAGTTTCGACATGGTTCGGATCAGTTATTATGCATTTTGTAATTGGACACACTGACTGACAGGTCGGCTTTTCGTAATGCCCCTTACACTCTGTACATAGCGCTGGATCAATTTCGAAAATGCTCTCTCCCATACTGATTGCCCCATTGGGGCATTCGGGATCACACATGTCGCAGTTAATGCATTTATCAGTAATGAGCAAGGCCATGGTTACTTACCAGTCGGGTTACGGGTGTCCTGCCCTGAGTTTAGATTACGCATTAATAGGCCATATTCTAAATCTAGCTCTGCTGGTACTGGAATGAATACAAAGTGACCGTTTCCTTTCGCGTCTTCAATAGACTCTGATTTGCGGTTTTCCATTGCCTCTAGCGTGAAAACAATATTGCCTTTTGGCGTCATTAGTTCAAGGCTATCACCGACAAGAAACTTATTTTTTACTTCTACTTCAGCCATGTCACCACGACGTTTGCCAGTGAATTCACCAACAAACTGTTGAGCATCAGAGACTGAGTAACCGTAATCGTAGTTTTGGTAAGTATCGTGTGTATGACGGCGTAGGAAGCCTTCAGTGTAGCCACGGTGAGCTAGGCTTTCTAGTGTACCCATTAGGCTTTCATCGAATGGTCGGCCTGCTACAGCATCATCAATTGCTTTACGATAAACTTGAGCGGTACGTGCGCAGTAGTAGAACGATTTAGTACGACCTTCAATTTTCAATGAGTGAACACCCATCTTAGTTAAGCGTTCAACGTGCTGAACCGCTCGTAGGTCTTTAGAGTTCATGATGTAAGTACCATGCTCATCTTCGTAAGCCGCCATTTTTTCTTCTGGACGGTGCGCTTCAGAAAGCAGAACGACTTCATCTGTTGGTTTGCCGCGACCAATTGTGGTTTCAGGGCGCTCGTCTTGTACTTCGACAGGCTGTGCTTCAGTCGGGTCGAATTTCTCTACGATATCACCAGCGTCGTTTTCTTTACCCTCTTCAACTTTGTATTCCCAGCGGCATGCGTTAGTGCAAGTGCCTTGGTTAGGGTCACGTTTGTTGATATAGCCAGAAAGTAGGCAACGACCAGAGTAAGCCATGCATAATGCACCGTGAACGAATACTTCAAGCTCAGTTTCAGGGCAATGCTCACGAATTTCTTCGATTTCTTCTAGAGATAGCTCGCGAGAAACGATCACACGCTCCACGCCATTCGCTGCCCAGAACTTAACGGTCGCCCAGTTTACAGCGTTCGCTTGTACAGAAAGGTGAATTGGCATTTCTGGGAAAGCTTCACGAACCATCATAATTAGGCCTGGATCTGACATGATCAATGCGTCAGGACCCATCTCTACGATTGGCTTAAGATCACGGATGAACGTTTTTAGCTTCGAGTTGTGTGGTTGAATGTTACATACCACATAAAGCTTTTTGCCTAGGGCGTGGGCTTCATCGATACCGATTTTTAGGTTCTCGTGGTTAAACTCGTTGTTACGTACGCGAAGGCTGTAGCGAGGTTGGCCAGCGTAAACTGCATCTGCCCCGTAGGCGAATGCGTAACGCATGTTTTTCAGGCTGCCCGCTGGAGATAGTAGCTCAGGCACGAATGCTTTCTCAGTTGTCATTGCTCAATTCTCTTTTATCTGATCACAAGTCAGGCCAATTCCACCTAATGGAAATGGGGCGCAAATTTTACGTCAAAATGTGAACTGTGACTAGGGTAATTGTGTTTCAGATAGAAAAACACCCTCAAAAAAAGTGAGGGCGTTATGGTTAACCTTTATACAATATTATGCGTTAGGATTCGGTAAGCCGCCTAGCGCGTCGTATAGGTTGGGAAGGAAAGCACTGAACTCTCCACACATTAGAGAGAAGTCTGCATCAAATCGAGCTGCTTGATCTTCACGTGGAATATCATCGTTTTGATCTTTCAATTCATCAGAGAATTTTAGACGTTTGATGCCCGCATCTTCCGTCATAATGAACTCAATACGATCTTGCCAATTAAGCGCAAGTTTCGTCACGACTTTATCCGCAGCGATGTGGTTGCGGATTTCATCAGTGGTTAGCTCTTGCTTCTTACAGCGAATCACACCACCTTCTTCAAGTACGGATTTTAGCTCAGCTTCGTCCATCATGCTGATACCTTGAGGTGTGTCACCGCTTTTCACCCACTCGGTTAGCGTAGTTTCAATCGCCACTTCTGGAATAGCAGGAACAACAGGTAAACTACCCATGGTTTTACGAAGCAATGCTAATACATCTTCTGCTTTTTTATAGCTGCTTGCATCAACAAGGATAAAACCTTCTTTTGGCATGATGAGCACGTGAGTGTGGCTGCTGCGGCTGAATGCGCGCGGCAGTAAATCCATTACGATGTCATCTTTCAGGTTGTCTTTCTCTTTCTTCTTCAGAGGACGACCTTCTTGCGCTTCCATTGCTTCTACTTTTGCATTCAATGATTCTTTGATCACAGAGGCAGGCAGCATTTTCTCTTCTTTCTTGGCGCAAATCAGAATGCGGTTTTCTGACACGTGAGTCATCATATCGCCATGTCTACCCATTGCACTGACCCAGCCAAATTTCTGTTTGTCTTGACTGCCACACGGGGTGAATCGGAATTCAGACAGCTGAGTTTCTAGTTGTTCGGCGTTAAAAGTAACCTCGCGGTTAACGCGGTATACCAGACAGTTTTTAAACCACATAAATCTTCTCTAGGCTTGATGACAAGGGACTAATCATAGGGAATTTTTGTGCTGATGTCTTAATAGAAATGAAAAATATCCGAATGAACCTCAAAAGAAAGTTATATGAAAATTTGTTTTCAAAGGTCACAAAAGTGTCATAATTGGTAGTGATAATGCTTATGCAAAGAGAGGCGCTTTGTCTCTTAAATTCATTAGCTCAACGAACATAAGGTTACTCAATTATGTCTAGAAGGATTCTGGTTGTTGAAGACGAAGCTCCTATTCGCGAAATGCTGTGCTTCGTACTTGAGCAGAAAGGTTACCAAGCGGTAGAAGCGGAAGATTACGATACTGCAGTAACCAAACTGGCTGAACCCTTCCCTGATTTAGTTTTACTGGATTGGATGTTACCAGGCGGTAGTGGCATTAACTTCATCAAACATATGAAGCGAGAGGAATTAACGCGCAACATTCCAGTTGTGATGCTTACCGCTCGTGGTGAAGAAGAAGATAAAGTGCGCGGTTTAGAAGTCGGTGCGGATGACTACATTACTAAGCCATTCTCTCCTAAAGAGTTGGTTGCACGCCTAAAAGCGGTGATTCGTCGCGTTACCCCTACTGCACTAGAAGATGTAATTGATGTACAGGGATTGAAGCTTGACCCTGTATCGCACCGTGTTACGGCTAATGATGCGCCATTAGACATGGGTCCAACAGAATTTAAGATGCTTCATTTTTTCATGACGCATCAAGAACGCGTATACAGCCGTGAGCAGCTATTAAACAATGTTTGGGGCACTAACGTGTATGTCGAAGACCGTACGGTCGATGTTCACATTCGCCGCCTGCGTAAAGCATTGGAAGCTGCAGGGCATGATAAGCTGATCCAAACTGTTCGTGGTGCTGGATACCGCTTCTCGACGAAGGCATAAATTAACACGCAGCTTATCGGTACCATTTCTGGAGTTATGAGTGGTTGAAAGATTAACGTGGAAAAAGCTGGCTTGGGAGCTGGCTTTTTTTTACACCCCATGGGTGATAGTAGGTTGGATATTCGGTTATATGCCGTGGTTGCTTTTGGCTGCTACGGCATTGCAGCTTGTGTGGCATTTGCATAACCAAGTACGTTTATCTTCTTGGTTATGGGATGAAAAACGCCTCACGCCACCGTCAGGTAGCGGTAACTGGGAATCTTTGTTCAATGGGTTGTATCGCTTACAACAGCGCCAACGCCGCAAACGAAAAGAACTTACTAATCTTATTCGTCGATTCCGAAATGGTGCAGAATCGCTACCCGATGCGGTAGTGGTATTCCGTGCTGAAGGAAATATTGTTTGGTGCAACAAGCTGGCTCAGCACTTACTGGGCTTCCATTGGCCAGAAGATTCAGGTCAACCTATCTCCAATCTCATTCGTACACCTGATTTTATCAAGTACCTCAACAAGAAAGACTTCTCAGAGCCATTAGAAATGCGTTCACCACTCAACGTCGAACGCATGCTGGAATTGCGTATCGTACCGTATACCGAGGGTGAGCACTTGATGGTAGTGCGTGATGTGAGCCAATTAAAACAACTTGAGGGAATGCGTCGCAACTTTTTTGCCAACGTATCTCATGAACTGCGTACACCAATGACGGTGCTACAAGGTTATTTGGAGATGACTGAAGACCCTGATATGGTCGTGGGTCCAATGTGGAGCAAAGCTCATGGTGTCATGACGGAGCAGCTTAACCGCATGAACAGTTTGGTGAACCAACTACTGACACTATCTAAAATTGAAGCGGCACCTATGCATGAGCTTGAGGAAGTCGTGAATGTGCCCGCGATGCTTGAAGTGTTAGAAAAAGAGGCGGTTAGCCTTAGTGGGGACAACCAACATAAATTGAAATTTGATGTTGATGCTAGCCTACGCGTGCTGGGCGATGATGACCAGTTACGTAGTGCTATCTCTAACCTCGTTTATAACGCCGTCAAATACACACCGCCTGGTGCGAACATTAATGTTCGTTGGTTCCAGACCTCTCAAGGCGCATGCTTAGAGGTGGAAGATAGCGGTGATGGTATTGAACCTCAGCACCTACACCGACTTACCGAGCGTTTTTATCGAGTAGATAAAGCAAGATCACGTGATACTGGTGGAAGTGGTTTAGGGCTAGCCATTGTAAAACACGCGCTGAGTCACCATGACTCTCATTTAGAAATTCACAGTGAAGTAGGTGTGGGCAGTAAGTTTTCTTTCGTATTGCCTGAGCGTTTGGTGGTGAAATAATGGCTTTACGATTGGCAAAAACATTCAGTTTATTCGCGCTTGTTTGTTCTTTTATTGCTGCCGCTCAAGATAAACCATTGCCGACTTATCATAAAACGACGGGGATTGTCGGGAACTTGCTCTCTGTTGGCTCCGATACACTTGCGGGTATGACAACGCTTTGGGTTGAAGAGTTTAAATCCATTTACCCGAATATTAATGCGCAAGTCCAAGCGTCTGGCTCTTCTACTGCCCCTCCAGCATTGACCGAACAAACAGCTCAGTTTGGTCCCATGAGCCGCCCTATGCGTTTAAGAGAGGTTGAAGCGTTTGAACGTGAACATGGCTACAAGCCAACGGCGCTTAGGGTAGCCATCGATGCAATCGGTATTTTTGTTCATCAAGATAATCCAATTCAAGGTCTTAACTTTAGTCAGTTAGATGCTTTGTTTTCTGCCACGCTACGCTGTGGTGAAAGTCAATTTGTCACAAACTGGCAGCAACTCGGTCTTGAATCACAGTGGGCAAAGCGAAACGTCCAGTTGTTTGGTCGTAACTCCGTTTCTGGAACTTACGGTTACTTCAAAAGCAATGCCTTGTGTGGCGGCGATTTCAAGACCCGAGTTAACGAGCAGCCAGGCTCCGCGTCAGTTGTGCAAGCTGTAGCGTCAACCATCAGTGGAATTGGTTATTCCGGTGTCGGTTATCGAGTGGCAGGCGTGCGCTTAGTCCCTGTGGCTAAAATGGGAAATGACTACGTGACTCCAACGCGAGAACATATTGTTAGTGGTAAGTACCCACTATCACGTTACTTATATGTTTACGTGAATAAGCACCCTGATTACCCATTAACACCAATTGAAGCTGAGTTTATTCGCTTTATCTTTTCTGCTCAGGGACAAGCGTTGGTTGAGAAAGATGGTTATGTGCCCATTACGGCAGACTTTGCAGAAGAAGAGTTAAAAAAAGTCGGCCTGTAAGCCGACTTTTTATTTAGGTATGGACAGTACGAGATCAGAAAGTGAGTGTCCACTTCGCGCTGTCCCAACGTTCTTGTTCTTCCTGTAAATCCGCGTGAAGTAATTTATTGTTTTCTAGCCATGCTTCATCTGTGCAGGTGAGAATCCATTCGTCATTTTTGATAGATAAGGTGATATCAGGCAATGGATCTTCATTACGCTGCCCATTTAATACGATAGAAAGTCGTAATATTTTGATGAGGCTTATAACGTCACTCTGTTTATAGAGGTTGAAATCTGGTAGTTCTTGCAATTTGAGCGCTTTACGCTGGAAGCGAGCTAATGTTGCAAGCACTAATTGCTGCTCACGGTTGAAGCCTTGTAGGGTGGAGTGCAACAGAATATAAAAAGAGTGGCGATGGAAACTACGCAAGTTGATACTTAATCCGACTTCATGAAGCAACGCTGCCCATTCTAGTAAGTCAAATAACTCACTCTTTTTCTTAATGCCTAGTTCAGAGCGTACCTGACATAACATCTCACGTGCATGACCCTTAACACGAGCGGCATGCTCTAAGTCGACTCGGTGCTTGTTGGCTAAATTTTCTGTGGTGCGCATGCGAATATCGGAGCGTGCGAAACGTTCTTCCATTTCGTACAACAGGCCTTCGCGTAGAGCACCATCGGAGAAAAACATTTGCTCAATGCGAAGCGCTTTGAAAATCGCGGACAAAATCGCTACGCCTGCTGCGAATACGGGTTTACGTTCTTCTGTTAGACCCGCCAGCTCAATATCTTCAATGGAATCAAATTTACACAGAGTTTCGATAAGTGTATCCAGTCGACTCGCTGTGATCAGGCCATCTTCAAAACCTAATCCTATTAGCACTTCTTGAATCGCTTTGATGGTTCCTGATGAGCCGAGAGCAATATCCCAGCCCTTTTTACGATATGTTGAAGCGATGGACTCGAGTTTTTGTTCGGCAGCTAACATCGCCTTGCTGAAGTTTTTTCCTGACAGTTTGCCGTTTTTAAAGTATTGCTCTGTAAAACTGACGCATCCCATTTGTTTACTGTTGAGAAGCTCAGGCTCAAATTCTTGTCCAATAATCATCTCGGTACTGCCGCCTCCGATATCGATGACTAGTTTGGAGTTGGATTCTACTTGAGTGTGCGCGACGCCTAAGTAAATCAGGCGGGCTTCTTCTTCTCCAGGGATAATTTCTATTGGGAAAGGCATCACTTCTTTCGCACGCTCGATGAAAAGGTGGGCATTTTTAGCGCGTCTTAGTGTGTGTGTGGCGGCGATACGTACATTTGACTCATCAAGCCCTTGCAACCTTTCAGCGAACATGGCTAAGCATTCTAGCGCACGCTCCATTGCGGCGTGACTTAAGTTCAATTCACTGTCGAGTCCTGATGCTAAGCGAACACGTTGTTTATGACGACTAACCAGTTGTAGGTCACTGCCGACAACTTTGGCCACCACCATATGGAAACTGTTTGAGCCGAGGTCTATCGCGGCAATGTAGCGAGTATCTTGTTCAAGTATTTGAGGCATCTGAATTTTGTTTTCTAGTTTGCTTTTCTATATTTTTAAGATAGTCATAGATAGCGATTTGAGAGCGAACTTTTTTGCGATTACCTCGTGGTACGTAAGCGTTACTCATTTCTTTATCTATTAAACGAGCCTTTACTGTATCGGTAAAATGGATATTCGTTATATCAATAATTCTCTGTTTCAAACGCGGATCACGGACTGGTACTGCTACCTCGATACGGTGATCAATATTTCTTGTCATCCAGTCTGCGGAGGAGATATAAACTTGCGGATCGCCATCATTGTGGGTGATCACCACGCGAGGGTGCTCAAGAAAGCGGTCAACAATACTGATGATGCGAATATTGTCGCTGATCCCCTCAATGCCCGGTACTAATGAGCACATACCTCGAATGATCATGTTTATTTTTACACCGGAAGTACTTGCTCCATAAAGCTTATTGACGATGCCTTTATCGACTAGGTTATTGACCTTGATCGTAAGAGCGGCTTTTTTCCCTAGCTTGGCATTCGCAATTTCATTATCAATTAAGCGGTAGATTTGGGTTCGAGAATTACGAGGAGATACCATAAGGTGATTGAACTTCACTGGTCGGTATGGATTCTCAATGTAACCGAAGACATTACGGACTTCATTAGTGATTTCTTGATCTGCCGTAAGCAGGGAGAAGTCGGTATAAATTCGTGCCGTCTTCTCATGGAAGTTGCCTGTGCCGATGTGTGCGTAGCGAATAATTTCTTCACCTTCGCGGCGGCTAATCATCAGTAGCTTTGAGTGAATCTTAAGACCAGGCGCACCAAAGATGACGTGCACACCCGCTTCGGTTAATACTTTTGACCATTCGATATTGGCTTCTTCATCAAAGCGAGCTTGCAGTTCGACGACCACAGTGACATTTTTGCCGTTGTGCACCGCATCAATTAAAGAGTTCATCAAGCGAGAATCTTTCGCGACGCGATAAATGTTAATCTTGATACTAAGTACTTTGGGATCGAAGGAGGCTTGGCGCACTAACTCACTAATATGGTCAAAAGTGTGGTAGGGATAATAGAGCAGAATATCTTTCGCTTTAATCGCGTCAAAGCTGTTGGCATAACCTTCGAAATCGGCACATTTCATTGGCGGGAGAGGTTTATTTTCAAGATATTCTCGTCCAACATTTGGAAAGCCGATGAAGTCTTTAAAGTTGTGATAGCGTCCGCCGGGGATAAGATTATCGTAGTTAGAGATATTAAGTTTGTTACACAGAAACTCTAACATTTGAGGCGGCATATCGCGTTCGTAGACGAAGCGAACGGGCTTTGCTGTCAGTCGCTGATTGACACCCTCTGACATTTGTTCAAGCAAGCTGTACTCGATTTCATTGCGTAAATCGTATTCAGCGTCACGCGTCATTTTCATCGCATAGCCGCTAAGCTCATCATAATCAAAAAAGCCTTTGAACAGCTCGTCCAAACAGTGGCGGATAATATTATCAAGTAAGATGATGGTTTTTCGACGCTTTCCTTTCTGTTCTGGTACCATCACAAAGCGGGGAAGGTGATCGGTCGGAATTTCGATCAGAGCGTACTGGTAATGTTCTTCTTTACGCAGTTCTACGGCGATGTAAGCGTACTCGTCTTTGAGAAATTGCAGAACATCGATCTCGTCTTTCATTAGGAGGGGAGTGATATGCGGCATTACCTCTCTACGGAAGTATTTCGCGATCCACTTTTGTTGCGATTCATCCAGTTGTTGCTCGTTGACCAAGAAAATGCGACGTCGCGCCATTTCTCGAATCAACTCGCTGTAAAGCTCATCAAATTGTTCGTTAAGCTTTAGTGCTTTCGACTGCATTTTGGTTAACAGTCGTTTAGGGCTATCACTGCCACCGCGCTCTTGGCTGATTAGGATTCTGCGCTTCACGTCCGCAAAGCGTACTTTGTAAAATTCATCTAAATTGTTGGAAAAGATCCCAAGAAAGCGAATACGTTCGATCAAAGGGACGGTTTTATCGGCAGCTTCTTGTAATACTCGTTCGTTGAAAGACAACCAACTCAGCTCTTTTTCTATATATAGTTTTTCTGCGCTCATAACCTTACCTAGCCAAAAGTGAAGTAACACGTACTCATCTTGGAAAAATGGATGAGTGAGAACATTATGAGATTTTCATTACAGATTTATTTCATACCACGCATTGCATAAGAGTTGTATTCTTTTCAGGTGTTTAATGTGATCTGTAATATAATTGTCATCTTAACGACATATTCTAGTACTAAGTCAAAAAAGGTAGAGATTTAAATGGCACAAGCCGAGTTTTCATTGCAGGAAAAAGATAAGAAACGACTGATAAAAGATCGTTTGGTTCGACTTGCAGTGACATCCGGTGGTGTCGGCGTACTCGCGGCGCTTATTTTGATCTTTGTCTACCTCGCTATGGTGATCATTCCGCTTTTTTCTGATGCGGAGATCAAAACCAACCAAGCCATTCGAGCCACTCATATTGAAACACCACTTGCGATTTCAGTGGATGATTACGCTCAGCTCGCGTTCGTTCTAACCCAAAGTGGTGAGATTCAATATTTGTCGATGGACGATCCTACGAAACCTGCGGTGTATACACAGCAAATCGTCCAGAAACCCGTCGCTTTCTCTCAATCTGCTCCTGGGCTAGGTTGGTATGGATTTGTTGATGGGCAGGGTAAAGCGAACCTTTTCAAGCCAGAATTTAATGCCACATTGAGAGAAAATACACGTCCTCCGGAAGTGATTGAGCTAGACACCAGCATGGATCTGACACTAAGTACGCCTCAAGATCCTGTGACTCAGTTTGTATTTGCAGCTTCGACGCCCTTACCAACGGTTGTTTGGCAGACGCAAAGTGGTGAAGTGAAAGCTCGCTGGCAAGTGGCTTCGTCTTTGGGTACGTCTCCTACAACGATCGATTTTACGTTCTCTTCAGGCTTTGATACGCCTCAGCAAATGTTATTGACACCTGACGGTGAAACGCTTTATTTGCGCGATGGCTCTGAGTTGATAGTGTTAAAGAAAACCGCACGTAAATTTGCTGTGCGAGAGGTGGTCGACCTAACTCAAGGTGATAAGAAGCATTCCGTTCGTACGATAGACTTATTGGCTGGTGCTTACTCGCTTTTGGTGACGCACAACGATGGTCGGGTGTCGCAATGGTTTGATACGCTGCAAGAAGAAAAACGCACGTTAACGCATATTCGTGATTTTAAATTGGCATCAGAGCTTAAGTATTTGTTGCCGGATTCTCATCGAAAAGGATTTTATAGCTTTTACACCAACGGCACGCTGCAAAGCCATTATACAACCAGTGAAAAACTGGTGTTGTTTAAGCGTGCGTACAATCAAGTGCCCGCAATCGCAGCAATGTCTAACAATGAACGCTACTTAATCACTTGGCAAAATAATGCGTTAAATGTTGCGGAAGTGGACAATGCCTATCCGGAAATTTCATTGTCTTCATTATGGCAAGAAGTGTGGTACGAAGGGTATCCTGAGCCTGAATTTGTGTGGCAATCGACTTCGGCGAGCGATAACTTTGAGGCTAAGTTCAGCCTAGTACCTATTGCGTTTGGAACGATAAAAGCGGCGATGTTTGCGATGCTGTTTTCAGTACCGCTCGCAGTGCTAGGTGCTATTTATACGGCTTACTTTATGTCGCCACGCATGCGTCGCGTCGTAAAACCGTCGATTGAGCTAATGGAAGCACTGCCGACGGTGATCATAGGTTTCCTAGCGGGATTGTGGTTCGCGCCTATTGTCGAAGATCATTTGATTACGATCGTCGTTATGCTGTTTGTTTTGCCCTTGAGCACCATGATTATGGGCGGGCTATGGGCATTAATACCGCAACCTTTGCGGAATCGTCTGCCTAATGGTTGGCATGCTTTAGTGCTCATGCCTGTCATATTGGTACTGATTGGGCTTGGAGTGTGGATTTCGCCTACGATTGAGCAGACGTTCTTTGGTGGCGATATGCGCTTATTCTTAACCGAGCATGGTATTGGTTACGATCAACGCAATGCATTGGTGGTGGGGTTAGCGATGGGGTTTGCTGTTATCCCGACGATTTTTACCATTGCCGAAGATGCCATTTTCTCTGTACCGAAGCATTTATCGGATGGCTCTTTGGCATTAGGGGCCACGCCTTGGCAAACTTTAATCTATGTTGTCTTGCTTACTGCAAGCCCAGGTATTTTTTCTGCCATTATGATGGGCCTGGGACGCGCTGTTGGCGAAACCATGATTGTGTTAATGGCAACGGGCAATACGCCATTAATGGATTGGAATATTTTGGAAGGATTGCGCAGCCTGTCGGCGACCATCGCCGTTGAGTTGCCAGAGTCGGAAGTTGGAAGTTCGCATTATCGCCTGCTGTTCCTAGCTGCATTGATTTTATTTGTGTTTACGTTTGCAGTAAACGCGCTTGCGGAGTGGGTTCGTCAGAGACTGAGAGATAAGTACCGTGCGTTGTAATAATGGTTTGAATAAAGAGCGAGTAATAACGTGTTAAATTGGATTCGTTCTGGCGCACCGTGGATATGGCTAACAGGCGGTGCAGTCAGCATCAGTTTGTTGTCGGTATTAGGGTTGTTACTCCTTATCGGCTGGAAAGGCCTGACTTACTTTTGGCCAGCGCCTTTGTATCAGTGGAATGTTGCAGCGCTGACTCCTGTACAAGGCGAAGTGCTACATGAAAATACTATTCTGATTGGTCAAGTGTATGAGCGCAGCTTTGTACCGAAGAGTTATTTGCCTGAAAGCGCAGCACAACAGTTAGAAGACGATGAAGATTTTGCCACGCGACTCAGTATCAAAATCGCTAACCGAGAGTTGTATCCCGCCGATTTTATCTCCGTATTGCAAATGCAGTTGGATGAGCCCACGATGCCAAAAGAGTGGGCGGTGATAGAGCGCAGTAGCGGTGGTTATTTCTTTGGTAAGCTGGTGGCGTTTCAAGATGGTGATAATATATACACCAGTGATATTCAATCGGTACTAAATAAAAAGCTTGATGATGCAGAAACTCTGCGCCATGAGATTGATTCTTTGGTGGTCGATCAGCTTAAAGAGCTTGGTTGGAAGCTAGAGCAGTTGCGATTAGAAAAGCGCAAGCATGAATTGAATGACACGCTGACAGAAAGCTTCTTAAACGAAAACCAGACGAAAAAAGAGCAGATAGAAAAAGCGCTTGCGACGTTAGATTTGCAACTTGATGGTTTACGACTTCAGCTCTCTGACTATGCCTTGATTGTCGAGGATATGACGGGGTCACAAGTATCGATTCCGCTCGAAGACATTTTGGACTACTGGTATCCAAACCAAATGTCACTGCCTGATAAAGTCATGCATTGGGGAAAACAGGTTTGGAAGTTTTTATCTGAAGATCCAAGAGAGTCTAACTCCGAAGGAGGCGTGTTCCCTGCGATATTTGGTACGGTTTTCTTAGTACTCATTATGTCGATCATTGTGATGCCACTCGGGGTGATCGCCGCTATCTATCTACATGAATATGCTAAGAATAACGCTCTAACCAGAGTTATTCGTATTGCGGTTATAAACCTAGCGGGTGTTCCATCGATTGTTTATGGCGTGTTTGGTTTAGGTTTCTTCGTTTATACGATTGGTGCCTCTATCGACAACGTATTCTATGCGGAGAAGCTACCGGCACCAACCTTTGGTACGCCGGGTTTGTTATGGTCAGCACTAACTCTTGCCGTGCTGACGCTTCCAGTTGTGATTGTGACGACAGAAGAAGGTTTAACTCGAATTCCGAGCTCCGTACGACATGGCTCTCTGGCACTTGGTGCAACTCAGTTCGAAACGCTATGGCGCGTGGTTTTGCCTATGGCGACGCCAGCTATTATCACAGGTTTGATCCTTGCGATTGCGCGTGCAGCTGGCGAAGTAGCGCCACTGATGCTGGTGGGGGTCGTGAAATTGGCATCCAGTTTACCGGTTGACGGACAATTCCCTTATGTGCATTTGGATAGAAAGTTCATGCATTTAGGTTTTCACATTTACGATGTTGGCTTTCAAACCTCCAACATCGAAGCGGCGCGACCATTAGTTTATGCCACCTCTTTCTTACTCGTGACAGTGATTGTCGGGCTAAACTTAACAGCAATCAGTATTCGCAATAATTTACGAGAAAAATACAGAACGTTAGGACAAGATTAAGTATGTTTAATTTTGATAGTACATTAGGTTATGAGCCACCATTGGATGTTCATAATTTAACGGATGAACAAACAGCCATCTCAATCGAGAACCTTAATCTGTTCTATGGTCAAACTCAGGCGCTGCATGATATTTCGATGCGAATTCCCAAAGGGCGAGTCACCGCTTTTATCGGTCCTTCAGGGTGTGGAAAGTCGACGTTATTACGTTGCATCAATCGCATGAACGACTTAGTGGAAGGGTGTCGAGTCACAGGTAAAGTGCGTCTCCATGGCAAGAATGTTTATCATCCTAATGTCGATGTTGCGACACTTCGACGCCGAGTGGGGATGGTGTTTCAAAGACCCAATCCATTTCCTAAGTCTATTTATGAAAACGTAGTTTATGGCTTACGCTTACAAGGTGTAAAAAACAGCCGCAGTTTAGATGACGCAGTGGAGCGATCCTTGCGCTCGGCGGCGTTGTGGGATGAGGTAAAAGACCGCTTGCATGAGAACGCATTTGGCTTATCTGGGGGGCAGCAACAGCGCTTGGTCATTGCGCGCGCGGTGGCGATTGAGCCGGAAGTCCTGTTATTGGACGAGCCAACATCAGCGTTGGATCCAATCTCAACTTTAACTATTGAAGAGCTTATCAATGAGCTGAAGACTCAATATACTGTCGTTATCGTTACCCATAACATGCAACAAGCGGCGAGAGTGAGCGATCATACTGCATTCATTCATATGGGTAAGTTAATTGAATACTCTGACGCGGACTCGATCTTCACTTCGCCAATGAAGAAACAGACCGAAGATTACATTACGGGTCGCTACGGTTAAGTCGCGACTCTATACGGAATAAGGAACATCATGCACTTTGGACGTCATATTTCAGGACAATTTAACGTAGAGCTAGAATCGATTCGTACTCATGTATTAACCATGGGAGGCTTGGTAGAGCAGCAGCTTTCGTATGCTATTCAAGCCTTGCATAAAGAAGACATCGAACTGGCGCGTAAGGTTGTGCGTGACGATCATAAAGTGAATGCGATGGAAGTCTCGATCGATGACGCCTGTACACGCATTATTGCTAAGCGTCAGCCAACGGCAAAAGACTTGCGCTTAATCATGGCTATCATCAAAACGATCACGGATTTAGAACGCATCGGTGATGTGGCGACACGCATTGCTTACGTTGCCATTGAAAGCCCATCATCAAAAGAACGACAATTCCAAGTGTCGTTAGAGCCTCTCTGCCGTCAGGCAATTAATATGCTGCATCAGGTTTTAGATGCGTTTGCCCGCATGGATGTAGAAGCGGCAGCAGAGGTGCATAAACAAGATGACAAACTAGACGCCGAGTATGAAGCGGTGATTCGTCAGTTGATGACTTACATGATGGAAGATCCAAAAAATATCCCTAATATTCTTCAAGTGATGTGGTCGGCACGCGCGATTGAACGCGTGGGGGACCGCTGCCAGAACATCTGTGAATACATTATTTACTTCGTGAAAGGGAAAGATGTACGCCATCTAGGTGATCAAAGTATTGATGACGTACTGAAGTAACTGACTTCAATAAATAGACCAGCTTTTAGGCTGGTCTATTTATTAGAGAGAAGGAAAGCACGTCAATATTTATCAGGAACGAAGGTCTGATCATCAATGGGCGCTCTGACGTAACCTTCTTTATTGAGTTCAGGTAATTCGATGGGTGAGTACTCAAGTGCTTTGTAATCAATCTGGCTTAGTAAATGACTGATACAGTTCAAGCGCGCTTTCTTTTTGTCATCAGAAGGGACGACCCACCAAGGGCAGCTTTTCGTGTCTGTATAGGCAAACATCTTATCTTTTGCTTCCGAATACTCCGCCCAGCGATGACGTGACTCCAAATCCATGGGGCTGAATTTCCAACGTTTGATCGGCGTATTAATTCGACCTAGAAAACGTTTTTCCTGCTCTTCGTCTGAAACCGAAAACCAATACTTAATCAGAATAATCCCGGAGCGTTGCAACATTCTCTCGAATTCAGGGCAAGAGCGTAAAAACTCCTCGTATTCGTCTGGAGTACAGAACCCCATGACTTTTTCGACACCTGCTCGGTTATACCAACTTCGGTCAAATAAAACGATTTCACCAGCAGATGGTAAATGAGCGACGTAACGTTGGAAGTACCATTGCATTTTTTCTTTTTCTGTCGGTGCAGGCAGAGCCACTACGCGACAAACACGCGGGTTTAGCTTTTCTGTAATTCGCTTTATCACTCCGCCTTTGCCCGCAGCATCACGTCCTTCAAACAGAACCACCACTTTTAACCCTTTGTGTTTGACCCACTCTTGAAGTTTTACGAGCTCAACTTGAAGGTTTTTGAGCTCCTTTTCGTATTCCTTTTTCTTCAATTTAGACATACACCTTTCCTCACTCCTTGATAAACAATATGTTAGCACTCAAAAGCTATGCGCGTGAGGTTACGGTCGTCTATTTGAGAGCTGCTACGACATCGGTAATGGCTTGTGTACTTGTGATGGGGATTAAAAAATCATCGACATCGGATGCGCCCATTTTGCTTTGTTCAGCAACAAAGGTCATTTGGCTAGGGCGTGTGGTTTTGCCTGACAGATGGATTTCAGGAACTTGAGTGTCTTCTACTAGCTCACGTACGTTACTCGCATTAACGCCAGCCCCCGCCATGATTGCTATGCGCCCTTGGGCTTGATTAACCAAAGCTCTAAGCACATCGATCCCTTGTGGTGCTGAAGGCGCAAGACCGGAGGTTAAAATACGTTCACAACCTAAGCTGATCACTTCTTCCAAAGTTTTTTCAGCGTCACGACACTGGTCAAAGGCACGATGGAAGGTTACGCCTAAGCCAATCGCTTGAGCAAATTCACACAGCGCAGCCGAGTAAGGCATGTGGATATCCCCCTCTTGGGTGAGTACACCGAGAACCACACCATCCAAGCCCGATTGGTGAGCCGCTTCAATATCCCAACGCATCATTTCGATCTCTTCTTCATTGTAGAAGAAGTCACCTTGGCGTGGGCGGATCATGGCATAAACTGGAACACTAGAAAGCTTAGCCGCTTGCTGCATAAAGCCATAACTGGGTGTTAGTCCGCCTAAAGCCAAAGAGGAGCAAAGTTCAATCCGAGTGGCGCCGCCAGCAATGGCGTAGTGCAGAGATTCAATATTATCAATACAGACTTCTAGGTGAGTAACCACGTTCATTCATCCTGCTAACGTTACAAATAAGTGTTGTGGCTAAGATATTAACAGGGCCAGTAAGCAGAATCTGTATGGAGGGGATGATAAATAGAGGTAAAGTTTACGCTAAAGCGTTACCTCATTTTGGCGGTTTATCTGAAGGAAAAAGAAAGCCCAGAGCTGAGGCTCTGGGCTTTGATAGGACTTTACTTAGACTGATTGGCGTTTGCGGTTTTCCGCATTAGCTTTTTGCTTTATATACATCCAACCATCACACCCGTTGAGCTAGGGTGAAGGTCTATTATTTTTTGCCTAGGTCAGCTGCGTGCTCAGATAGGAACGCTGCAACACCTTTTGGAGATGCGTCCATACCTGCTTTACCTTCTTCCCATTGTGCAGGACATACTTCGCCGTGCTTCTGGTGGAAGTTAAGAGCGTCAACCATGCGTAGCATTTCGTCGATGTTACGGCCTAGTGGTAGGTCGTTAACTACTTGGTGACGTACAACGCCTTCTTCGTCGATTAGGAAAGAACCACGGAAAGCAACGCCTGCTTCTGGGTGCTCAACGTCGTAAGCTTTACAGATTTCGTGCTTAACGTCAGCAACTAGTGGGTACTTAACTTGACCGATACCGCCATCTTCGATAGCAGTGTTACGCCATGCGTTGTGAGAGAACTGAGAATCGATAGAAACACCGATTACTTCAACACCTTTAGCTTGGAAGTCAGCTAGACGGTTGTCGAATGCGATTAGCTCAGATGGGCAAACGAAAGTGAAATCTAGTGGGTAGAAGAATACTACTGCTTTCTTACCTTTAGTGAACTCTGCAAAGTTGAAGTTTTCAACGATTTCACCGTTACCTAGAACAGCTGCTGCAGTAAAATCAGGGGCTTGACGACCTACTAGTACCATTTTTTTGCTCCTAAAAAGTATGGTTAGCTCCAAACCGAATTCAGTTGTGTCGGTTTGGTTCGTGTTTGTACGAGACAAACTATAGTACAGATTGTAGTATTGAAAAAAGCGAAATAAATAGATTGAGTTAATCGAAAAAAACGATAATAACAAAACTCTTAACTCGATCACTGGAACGGCGGTAGATACAAATACAATTATGAATAAATGGCCCAGTTTGAAGCAGTTACACTATTTAGTCACACTGCATGAAACAAGACATTTTAGTGACGCTGCAGAGCGTTGTTTTGTCAGTCAGTCGACTTTAAGTAAGGGTATTCAAAACTTAGAGGAGTTGATTGGCTGTCCATTATATGAAAAGAAAGACAAGAAAAGTCCACTGGTTTTTACCCAAACAGGAGAAATGGTAGTAAAGCAGGGGCGAGAGCTGTTAGCAAAAGGGCAAGATTTGGTCGAGCTTGGACGTATGTGCCAAGGCGACGATATGCAAGGCCAGCTAAAAGTAGGATGCATACCAACAATTGCTCCGTTTTTACTGTGTGATTTGGTACAAGAGGTGAACTACCGTTTCCCACAACTGAACCTTTTATTAAGAGAAGACACGACGACAAACTTACTCCAAGCGCTCAGACATGGTGAGCTGGATGTGCTTATTTTAGCGTTACCAGTCGAAATTGATGGGATGGAAAGCCGAGTAGTGGGTAAGGATCCGTTTCGAATGGTTATAAGCGCTAATCAAGCCCAATCGGTCCCTGTGCCGATTCGTTACGCGGATTTACCTGACGAATCCGTCTTTCTACTAGAGAAAGAACATTGCTTAACGGAACATGCGGTATCAGCGTGTAAATTAACAGACAAAGAAAAAATCAATCCGTTTACGGCAACCAGCCTCCATACACTGGTGCAAATGGTTGCGAATGGTTTGGGAACAACGTTCATTCCTCAAATGGCTATCGACCATGGCTTGCTGCATAACCAGAATTTAGTCGTGATCGATCCTCCAGGTAAACAAGCTTATCGCGAAATCGGCTTAGTTTGGCGTCCGAGCTCGTCAAGAACGAAAACATTTAATCAACTTGCAGAAGTCGTTTCAGAGCTGCTTTAGCTATTAGTATTAGCCCTTACTTCTCCATTATTTATCTAAAAGCGCACTGGAAACAGTGCGCTTTCTAGTATTTTATTCTGTTGGTAAACTTTGACTTGTAAAATTTTACAGCTCTTCTTTGATGAAGCTTTCATAAAATAGTGAAATTTCACAATGTTAATTTTACACAAAGCCCTGCATACCTTGTTTGACCCCTGTTTAAATACATCTCTTCAGCCCTTGTGAATACAAGGTGTTTGTTTACCAGTCTATATTCATACGCTTGTTTGAAATGATAAAACGACTTTAAATTTAATGTAATTTTATTACGTAATAACTTACAAAATAAGGCGCTTGATAGATGGTTTTTACCTTGCGGAATAAAACTTTGAATTTTCTGTTTTGTTTATATTGGGGGTTTCACTAAACCCTTTGTTGATATAGCTTATTTAAAGGCCGATACGACTTATGTCTAGATTGAAAATACACGTAGCATTACGCAATCTATCGGTATGGCTAGACGAGTTGAACACAAAGTTAAAGGATGTAATTTGTTGTTCATAACTTACAAATGTAGCTTTACGCTGACTGCCCAAGATTGATAAAGCACGTTAAGGATGAATGATTATGCTTGCTCAGACAGAACAAAAAACACAACAACTAAAGCAAACCCAAGGCATGCTTGAGGTGAATGGAGTCGTTGCTCCAGAACATCAAGCAATTTTCCCTGTTGAAGCCCAAACCTTTTTATCTCTACTGTGTGAAAAATTTGCCGGACGTGTTGAACAGTTGCTGGAAGCAAGAGAAGAGAAGCAAGCACGTATTGATGCTGGTGAGCTACCAGATTTTCTACCAGAGACACAAGACATCCGTGAAGGAAGTTGGAAGATCCTAGGAATCCCACAAGATCTGCAAGATCGCCGTGTGGAGATTACCGGACCAACTGACCGCAAGATGGTGATTAACGCACTGAATGCGAATGTAAAAGTGTTCATGGCAGACTTCGAAGATTCAATGTCTCCTGCATGGAGTAAAGTGCTGGATGGTCAAATTAACTTGCGCGATGCTGTTAATGGCACCATCAGTTACACCAATCCTGGCAATGGCAAACATTATCAGCTGGAAGATGACCCAGCGGTGTTGATCTGCCGTGTTCGCGGCCTTCATTTAAAAGAAAAACACGTTACGTGGCACGGTCAGATCATTCCAGGTGCGCTATTCGATTTCGCTCTGTATTTCTATAACAACTACAAAGCGTTACTTCAAAAAGGCAGTGGCCCTTATTTCTACCTTCCAAAACTGCAATCGCATCACGAAGCGAAGTGGTGGAGCGAAGTGTTCCATTTCACCGAAGACTACTTCGGTTTGGATACAGGCACCATCAAAGCGACTGTGCTGATTGAAACCTTACCAGCGGTATTCGAAATGGACGAGATTCTGTTCTCGCTTAAAGAACACATCGTTGGTTTGAACTGTGGTCGCTGGGATTACATCTTTAGCTATATCAAAACATTGAAAAAACACTCAGACCGAGTACTGCCAGATCGCCAAGTGGTAACGATGGACAAGCCATTCTTAAACGCTTACTCGCGATTATTGGTACGTACTTGCCATAAACGAGGTGCTTTCGCGATGGGAGGAATGGCCGCATTTATCCCAGCTAAAGACCCGAAAGAGAATCAAAAAGTATTAGACAAGATCCAGACTGACAAATCGTTAGAAGCTAACAACGGCCACGACGGTACTTGGGTGGCTCATCCAGGTTTGGCTGACACTGCTATGGAAGTCTTTAGTGCTGTGCTGGGTGAACGCACCAACCAGTTGGATGTGAGCCGTGCAGAGGATGCGCCTATTACTGCAGCCGAACTGCTTGAGCCTTGTGAAGGCGAGCGCACTGAAGGCGGAATGCGCCACAATATTCGCGTTGCGCTGCAATACATCGAAGCTTGGATTTCTGGCAATGGTTGTGTGCCGATTTACGGACTGATGGAAGACGCTGCAACGGCAGAAATCTCACGCGCTTCTATCTGGCAATGGATTCAACACGGCAAGTCGCTAGACAACGGATTAAAGGTCACTAAAGAGCTGTTCGAGCTCTATCTAAAAGAAGAGATTGAAGTCGTGAAGCAAGAAATTGGCGAGCAGCGCTACCATGCGGGTCGATTTGAAGAAGCAGCAGACTTAATGGCAAGGCTCACGACGAGCGATGAACTGACCAACTTTTTGACAGTTCCTGGTTATGACTACCTGGATTAATAAAGAATAACTGTAACACCAATAACGTGAAGGATTTTCAAGGCAGATAGGGAAGTACTGCCTGAGAACGGAAACTCAACGCACACGCATAAAGTGCAAATTATAAAGAGGGATAGACCAATGACTAACTTAACTCGCCGCCAACAAATTGAAGCTCTGGAAAAAGACTGGGCAACTAACCCACGCTGGAAAAATGTGAAGCGTACTTACACTGCCGAGGAAGTGGTGGAACTGCGTGGCTCTATGGTGCCTGCAAACACAATTGCACAACGTGGTGCAGACAAACTTTGGTCACTGGTCAACGGTAGTGCGAAAAAAGGTTACGTAAACTGTCTTGGTGCGCTAACGGGTGGTCAAGCCGTTCAACAAGCTAAGGCAGGTATTGAAGCGATCTATCTGTCAGGCTGGCAGGTAGCGGCGGATAACAACACCGCTTCGACGATGTATCCAGACCAATCTCTTTACCCAGTAGATTCTGTACCGTCAGTAGTAAAGCGTATCAACAACTCATTCCGTCGTGCAGACCAAATTCAGTGGGCTGCTGGTAAGACGCCTGAAGATGAAGGTGGTATTGATTACTTCCTACCTATCGTAGCGGATGCTGAAGCGGGCTTTGGTGGTGTGCTTAACGCTTACGAACTAATGAAATCGATGATCGAAGCCGGTGCCGCGGGCGTTCACTTTGAAGACCAGTTAGCATCGGTGAAAAAGTGTGGTCATATGGGGGGTAAGGTATTAGTTCCTACGCAAGAAGCGGTACAAAAGCTCGTTGCAGCTCGTTTGGCTGCTGACGTAGCGGGAACAACAACATTAGTTATTGCTCGTACTGATGCGAATGCGGCGGATCTCATTACTTCAGATTGCGACCCATATGATAAAGACTTTATTGAAGGTGAGCGTACTCAAGAAGGTTTCTACCGCGTTCGCGCGGGTATCGACCAAGCGATTTCTCGCGGTCTGGCTTACGCACCATATGCAGACTTGATTTGGTGTGAAACGGCTACGCCATGTTTGGAAGAAGCACGTAAGTTTGCAGAAGCAATTCACGCTGAATACCCAGATCAATTGTTGGCGTACAACTGCTCGCCTTCATTCAACTGGGAGAAAAACCTAGATGCAGAAACCATTGCTAAGTTCCAACAAGAGCTTGCAGACATGGGCTACAAGTACCAATTCATCACGCTAGCAGGCATTCACAACATGTGGTTCAACATGTTTGAACTGGCACACGCTTACGCTCAAGGTGAAGGTATGCGTCATTATGTTGAGAAAGTTCAGCGTCCTGAATTCCAAGCAGCTGAAAAAGGCTATACGTTTGTTGCGCACCAACAAGAAGTAGGTACAGGTTACTTCGATAGAATGACCAATACTATCCAAGGTGGTAACTCTTCAGTGACAGCATTGACAGGTTCGACCGAAGAAGACCAATTCTAATTGGCAGAGAAACACTTCCTTAATCAGCGTCAGTAATGGCATTTTGAGCGGCAACCCTGCCGCTCTTTTTTCGTTTAACCGGTGTAAAAACGAAACTTACAACAAAGAGAATACGCTTGCGTACTACTCTTCCTGCTCGATTTCTTCAGGTTCCACTTCTTCTTGTAGTTCCAATAAGTTAATCGCAATCGTCACGAAGTCACTATCAGTAATAATGCCGACCAATCGACCTTTGGTGACAACAGGTAGACAGCCAACTTTATGCTTTTGCATATAGATAGCGCTCTCTTTGAGCCCCGCGATAGGCTCTGCCGTCATGATATTGGTGTGCATCATTTCGTAGAGCGGTGTGTCTAAAGTAAAAGATTGTTCAGCCTCATCTGGGTGCAAGCTCGATTCTTGAGCAGCAAGAATGTCGCGTTGAGTCACCAAGCCTTGTAAGTGGTTATTGGCATCAACAACCGGAATGTGTCGAATATCAAGCGCATCCATCATGCTTTTTGCATCACGCAAGGTGTGCGTGCGCAGTAAGGTATGAGGATTACGAGTCATCATGTCTTCAACCTTGATCATAGAGACCTCCAGCGGCATTGTCCTTCTCTTAAATATAGAGAATATTTTTCTGTATATCTGGGAGCTAACTCGTTTTTCATCAATTAAATAGCACAATGCTGATGGGCTGCGTAATCTGTGTTTTATTGGTGTTTTTATTAATTTGAATAAGTCGGTTTGTGTGCGAGTCAGTTGGCATTTTTAGTTGATATTGAATGTGTTCCCAAGGTAATCCAATGAATTGAATCGCACATTTTTATTCGCTGGATTTTCCAAGATTCTTCTCTCGAAGAAGATACGTCCAGGCTTACCAAATTGAAGACAGCAACCTAGATGAAACGAACAACGTGTAACAAACTTATTGCGCTGGCAGTGGCGGCATTCAGTGTGCCATCAACACAGGCGATTGTGTTAGGAGATGAACAAACCGATCCTGTTGACCGCGTTACTTTGCGAGCAAGTAATATGGCAGAGTTTCCGCTGTGTGGTGGAACGATGCTGACAGAGCAATGGGTACTGACTGCGGCGCACTGTGTGGTGATGGGACAAGGAACCAATGAAGCAACCTACTATGTGACCCCGCCGGGTGAGCTGTCGGTGAATGCGAATGTGTATGAACTTAATTCTGCAGGGCTTGATAACTTCTATCCGGTGTCTCACGTTGTGGTTCATCCGGATTACACTCGGATTTCAAAAGCTGAGACCGACAGTAATGGCAACGTGAAACCTATCCAAACCGGTTTAGATTCAGACATCGCGTTGCTGTATCTCACGCGCCCAGTGGCAAACGCGAGCTTTGCTGACCTAGCGAGTAAAGTTGACATGGAGAGTATCGAAGCCCGTTTGGTGGCGGATTGGAACGATAATTACCTGACCAATCAACGTGTCGAAAATGTGCAAGTGTTTGGATGGGGGGCTACTCAGCCGGATGCTTCTGAACCTTCTAATACGCTCAAAACCACCATTAGCACATTTTTACCCATCGACAAATGTTATGAGCGTTTAGAAATTGGCAGCAGTTTTCCGGGGATCATTGATTCAAGAGACAACCAAACCAAAATTTGTACGCTACCAACACAAAACCATGTATTGGAGCCAGATAGCCATACTCAATATGGCAACTCTGCATGTAAAGGTGACAGTGGTGGCCCGTTGGTCGATGTGGCGACCGGCAAACAAATTGGTATTGTTAGTGGCGGCCCCCTTATTCTACCAACGTGTGGCTCTTTGACGATCCCAAGTTTCTACACCAAGGTGAGCCACTATTACGACTGGGTACAGTCTTACATCACTGCCGATGCGCCACCAAGTCGTTACATCATTGCGCCGAATTTTATCAAAAGTGGTGACAATAAAGAGTGTCACGATGGCATTGCGACCAATAACTGTGATTTCAAAGGCTCAGATGATGAAGGTGGCAGTCTAGGGTTTTGGTTATTGGGTTTATTCGTGCCGTTATTCTTGTGGCGAAAGCGTGAGGTTTGATAGGGCGATTGGAATGCCAAACTAATATAAGCAGCGGTATACGCTGCTTTGCTTTTTTCATGTTCTCTCTTTTGGGCTCAAATTAAAAATAGTGCCAAGTAATCGAGGCTTTTCACGTTTTATTACACTCTTCACCATGGCTTTTACTGCTATATTCTGGTGATTTGCTTGCTATTGCAGCATGTAAACATATACTAGTCTGCTGCGAAAAACTCGTCGCAATTTTATCGTCGCCTAGACGTGATTTGACCAATAGATAAGACAAGTAACATGCAAGTATCAGATTTCCATTTCGACCTTCCAGATGAACTCATCGCTCGCTACCCTCAACCAGAGCGTACCGCTAGCCGACTGCTGCAAATGGACGGCAATACCGGAGAGCTCATTGATGGCACATTTACTGATGTATTGGGCCAAGTTCAACCCGGCGACCTAGTGGTGTTTAATAATACTCGTGTTATTCCTGCTCGTCTTTTTGGCCGCAAGGAATCGGGCGGTAAATTAGAAGTGCTGGTGGAGCGTATGTTGGATGAGAAAAGCATCCTCGCGCACGTTCGTTGCTCTAAATCACCAAAACCAGGTACAACCATTATTGTTGGCGAGAATGATGAATATTCAGCAGAAATGGTTGCACGCCATGATGCTTTATTTGAACTGAAATTTAGTTCTGATAAGACGGTACTAGAAATTCTGGAAGAAATCGGCCATATGCCGCTTCCTCCTTACATCGACCGTCCAGACGAAGATGCAGATAAAGAGCGTTACCAAACGGTATATAATCAAAAGCCAGGTGCGGTTGCGGCACCGACGGCGGGCCTTCACTTTGATGATGTTCTCTTGGAGAAAATCAAAGCGAAAGGTGCAGAGTTTGCTTACGTTACTTTGCACGTTGGGGCGGGTACATTCCAGCCAGTAAAAGTGGAAAATATCAACGATCACCACATGCATGCCGAGTACGTAGAAGTACCACAAGAAGTCGTCGAAGCAATTAAAGCGACGAAAGCGCGTGGCGGACGAATTATTGCTGTTGGTACCACATCTGTGCGTTCACTTGAAAGTGCAGCGCAAGACGCATTGCAAAAAGGGACTGAGCTGGCCCCATTCTTTGGCGATACAGAAATCTTTATTTTCCCTGGTTACGAATATCAGTTGGTGGATTGCTTGATCACAAACTTCCACTTGCCTGAATCAACACTGATCATGTTGGTGAGTGCATTTGCTGGATACGAGAACACCATGAATGCTTACAAACATGCGGTGGAAAACAAATACCGTTTCTTCTCGTATGGCGATTCAATGTTCATCAAGAAGAAAACGGCGTAGTTAAAAATAGATTTACGAGTGCTAGCAGTAAGCTAGGAAATAAAGCATCCATTGCTTTGTCTCTCGCAAGGAAAAGCGACCGCTCCTTAAAGTAGGGTAGAGCCCTAAACACTCAGTCAGACTGTTTCTCTGACATCCGGAGGCATCGTGAAATTAAAATTCGATCTTAAGAAGAAAAACGGCAATGCACGTCGTGGTCAACTGACTTTCGAACGCGGCACTGTTCAAACTCCTGCGTTCATGCCAGTAGGTACTTACGGTACCGTTAAAGGTATGACACCAGAAGAAGTAAAAGGTACTGGTGCAGAAATTCTGCTAGGTAATACGTTCCACCTATGGCTACGTCCTGGTCAAGAAGTGATGAAAATGCACGGTGACCTGCACGATTTTATGAACTGGCACGGTCCTATTCTTACTGATTCAGGCGGCTTCCAAGTATTCAGCCTTGGTAAGATGCGTACGATCACTGAAGAGGGTGTTCACTTTCGTAACCCAGTAAACGGTGACAAGATTTTCATGGACGCAGAAAAGTCGATGGAAATTCAAAAAGACCTGGGCTCTGACATCGTCATGATTTTTGACGAGTGTACGCCTTACCCAGCGACACACGATGAAGCAAAGAAATCGATGGAAATGTCATTACGCTGGGCACAGCGTTCACGTGACCATTTCGAGAAGCTAGAAAACCCGAACAACCTATTTGGTATTGTTCAAGGTGGTGTTTACGAAGATTTACGTGATGTGTCGGTAAAAGGTCTAACGGAAATCGGTTTTGACGGTTACGCGGTTGGTGGTTTGGCAGTAGGTGAGCCTAAAGAAGACATGCACCGTATTCTTGAGCATACTTGTCCTCAACTTCCTGAAGACAAACCTCGCTACTTGATGGGCGTAGGTAAGCCAGAAGACTTGGTTGAAGGTGTTCGTCGTGGTATCGACATGTTTGACTGTGTAATGCCAACGCGTAACGCACGTAATGGTCACTTATTTGTGACTGGTGGTGTGATCAAGATCCGTAATGCGAAACATAAAACGGATACAACACCATTGGATCCGCATTGTGACTGTTACACTTGTCAAAACTACAGCAAGTCGTACCTTCACCATTTAGAGCGTTGTAATGAAATCTTAGGCGCTCGCTTGAATACAATCCATAACCTGCGTTACTACCAGCGTCTGATGGAAAGCATTCGTAAAGCAATTGATGAAGATCGCTTCGATGAATTTGTTACTGAGTTCTATGAGCGTCGTGGCCGTGAAGTGCCACCACTAGCAAAAGAGCAGTAATTGAAAAACTAAAAGAATTAAAGCCTTTGGCATGTCGCCAGAGGCTTTTGCTAATAAAGTAGGCTAACGCACGTTATTTTTGAGAGAGCGATCTCTATTAGTTACTCTCAGACTTGAATCTAAAATGCGAAAGCCCAATTTGTTTGATTATCAATAAAATATAATGAGGATGTTTTAATGTTTATTTCTCAGGCTCACGCAGCAGCAGAAGGCGCGCCAGCAGGCGGTGGTTTTGAAATGCTAATCATGCTTGGCATGTTCGCAGTGATCTTTTACTTCATGATTTACCGCCCACAAGCGAAACGCGTAAAAGAACACAAAAACCTAATGGCTTCTATGGGCAAAGGCGACGAAGTTTTAACTAGCGGTGGCCTAGTGGGTAAAATCACTAAGATTGCTGAAGACAATGACTACATTTCAATTGAGCTTAACGCGAACAATGAAGTAGTAATCAAGAAAGACTTCATCACTGCAGTGCTACCAAAAGGTACGCTTAAGTCTCTATAAAACAGCTAAAGGATCCTCGCTGTGCTAAACCGTTATCCATTATGGAAGTACTTGATGGTGCTTTTTGCCATCATCACCGCTGCGTTATACGCACTTCCAAATATCTACGGTGAAGATCCGGCTATTCAAGTTACAGGGGCGCGTGGCGCCTCTGTAGATATGTCAACGCTGGATGCTGTCACTACTGCTCTTAACAAAGAGCAACTTTCTCATAAATCCATTGCTCTCGAAGATGGATCAATTCTTGTTCGTTTTAACGACACTGACACACAAATCAGTGCTCGTGATGTCATCAGCGAAGCGCTAGGCAAAGACACAATTGTTGCACTTAACCTTGCACCTTCTACACCCGATTGGCTAGAAGCGATTGGCGCGTCACCATTGAAGCTAGGTCTTGATCTTCGCGGTGGTGTTCACTTCTTAATGGAAGTGGATATGGATGCAGCGATGGAAAAGCTTGTTGGTCAACAAGAAGAAGCTTTCCGTAGCGAACTTCGTGACGCCAAGATTCGTTACCGTGCAATCCGCCCTTCTGGAAAAGAAGCGGTAGAAGTGTTGTTGCGTAACGAAGAGCAATTAGCAGAAGCGAAAGCAACGCTAGAAAAGAATCACCCGGACATGATTTTTGTCGATTCTGATTCAAATGGCCGTTACGCTCTTACTGCCACCTTTACTGAGCAACGTTTACAAGAGATCCGTAACTATGCTGTTGAGCAAAACATTACGATTTTACGTAATCGTGTCAACGAACTAGGTGTTGCGGAACCATTGGTTCAACGTCAAGGTGCTAGTCGCATTGTGGTTGAACTGCCTGGTGTTCAAGACACTGCTCGTGCAAAAGAAATTCTCGGAGCTACGGCAACGCTTGAATTCCGTGAAGTTGATGATAAAGCTGACCTATCGGCAGCGGCAAATGGTCGTGCGCCAGCAGGTAGTGAAATCAAGATGGACCGTGATGGTCGCCCAGTTGTGCTTAAGAAGCGCGTTATTCTTGGCGGTCAAAGCATCACAGATGCAAGCTCAAGTGTTGATGAATATGGTCGTCCACAAGTTAACATCTCGCTAGACAGCGAAGGTGGTAATAAGATGTCTGCGTTCTCTAAGAAGAACATTGGTAAGCTAATGGCTACCGTGTTTGCAGAATACAAAGACAGTGGCCGTCGTACGCCTGAAGGCAAAGTTATTCTGGATAAGCATGAAGAAGTCATCAACCAAGCAACGATTCAATCGGCTCTTGGTCGTAACTTCCGTATTACAGGTATCGACTCTGCTGCAGAAGCACACAACCTAGCACTTCTACTACGTGCTGGTGCACTGATTGCACCTATCTCTATCGTTGAAGAACGTACCATTGGTCCATCAATGGGCCAGCAAAACATCGATATGGGTATCCAAGCATGTATCTGGGGTATGGTTGCCGTAATGCTATTTACGCTGCTTTACTACCGCGGCTTTGGTTTGATTGCAAACATCGCTCTAATGGCAAACTTGGTGCTTATCATTGGTGTTATGTCGATGATTCCAGGCGCTACCATGACGCTTCCGGGGATAGCCGGTATCGTGTTAACAGTCGGTATGGCGGTTGATGCGAACGTACTGATCTTCGAGCGTATCCGTGAAGAAATTCGTGATGGACGCAGTCCACAACAAGCGATTCACCAAGGTTACGCGAATGCATTCAGCACGATTGCTGATGCGAACATCACAACACTAATTACCGCAATCATTCTATTTGCGGTCGGTACAGGTGCGGTGAAAGGTTTCGCAGTTACTCTATCTATCGGTATCTTAACTTCAATGTTCACCGCCATTATTGGTACACGTTGTATCGTGAACCTGATCTACGGTGGCAAACGCGTTGATAAATTGTCGATCTAAGGCTGGGAATTAATATGTTTCAAATTCTAAAAGCAGAGAAGACGATCGGCTTTATGCGTTGGTCGAAAGTAGCATTCGTTTTTTCAATTATAATGATTGCTGCTTCTATCTTCACTTTGTCAACCAAGTGGCTTAATTGGGGTCTAGATTTCACTGGCGGTACGCTTATCGAGGTCGGTTTTGAACAGCCAGCAAACCTTGAAGAGATTCGTGCAGCACTAGATTTAAAAGGCTTTGGCGATGCGACAGTACAAAACTTCGGTAGTGCTCGTGAAGTCATGGTCCGTCTTCGTCCACGTGATGACGTTTCTGGTGAAACGCTAGGTAACCAAATCATTGGTGCTATCAAAGATGGTACTGGCGAAAGCGTAGAAATGCGTCGTATTGAGTTCGTAGGTCCCAACGTTGGTGATGAGCTAACAGAAGCTGGTGGTCTAGCGATCTTGGTATCGCTGATCTGTATCCTGCTTTATGTATCGATGCGATTTGAATGGCGTCTAGCGGCTGGTGCGGTAATGGCATTGGCTCACGATATAATTATCACGCTAGGTGTCTTCTCGTTTCTACAAATTGAAGTTGACCTGACCATCGTAGCTGCGCTACTGACAGTTGTGGGCTACTCACTCAACGATACCATCGTTGTATTTGACCGGATTCGTGAAAACTTCCGTAAGATGCGTAAGGGTGAACCTTCAGACATTATGGACGCCTCAATCACTCAAACGTTGAGCCGTACATTGATTACATCTGGTACGACGTTGTTCGTGGTAATTGCACTGTTCATGCAGGGTGGTGCTATGATTCACGGCTTTGCAACCGCACTTTTACTCGGTATCACTGTAGGTACTTACTCTTCTATCTACGTAGCATCAGCACTGGCTCTAAAACTGGGTATCCAGAAAGAGCACTTGATGCCACCTCAAGTAGAAAAAGAAGGTGCAGAGTTCGACGAAATGCCATAAGGCAGATTGAGAACCGAAAACAAAAACCGCTGAACAATCAGCGGTTTTTTTGTATCTGAATAGAGTCGTGAGCTTGCCGAACCTCATTGTATGGAGAGCCTTACATTGCAGCTAAGTGGATATGGTTCGGTAGATACAAAAAAGCCCCGCTCATTGAGCGGGGCTTTCTAAAGTCATCAGCGTGACGGGCTAAATATGACTTTCAAATCTTACTTAAGGATCGCGCTGTTACCGTTTTCGCGGATGTGCTTAAGGATAGATTTTACGCCACGAGCGCTTGAAGCAACGATGTTACCAGACTTCATGTAGTCAGTGCCGCCAGCAAAGTCTGTTAGGATTGCGCCAGCTTCACGAGCAATAAGCTCACCTGCTGCCATATCCCAAGGTTTTAGGCCTAGCTCGAAGTAACCATCAACACGGCCAGCAGCCACGTAACAAAGGTCAAGAGCAGCAGAGCCGCTACGACGGAAATCAGCACATTCAGTGAATAGCGCACCAACGATCTTGATGTAAGACTCAGCGTGTTGTTTCTGCTTGAATGGGAAGCCTGTTGCTAGAACAGTACCTTGAAGGTCTTTTAGTTGAGCAACACGAATACGCGCACTGTTTAGTTGAGCGCCGGCACCGCGTTGTGCAGTGAATAGCTCGTTTTGCATTGGATCGTAAACACAAGCAACTTCAGTTTTGCCCTTAATACGAACAGCGATAGAAACCGCGAAAGTTGGGTAACCTTTTACAAAGTTAGTGGTGCCATCCAGTGGGTCGATGATCCATTGTACGTCTTTATCTTTACCTTCGATAAGACCTTGTTCTTCAGCAACGATACAGTGCTCAGGGTAAGACTGCTTGATAGTATCGATGATGATGTATTCTGCTTCTTTGTCTACGTTAGTGACAAAGTCATTAGTGCCTTTAAGAGTAGATTCTACTTTATCAGTGTTTTCTAATGATTTAGCAATATGATTGCCTGCCTTTCGCGCAGCGCGAATAGCAATGTTTAGCATTGGATGCATACGAATTTCCCAACGGATGTTAAAGAACAAATGAAAGCGGCGGCGAGTATACCAGAGATAATTAAAAAGGGAAGTGGTTATTTTTTGTTCTAAATGCGGCTGGTTGAGTGTACAGAGCATACTGCGGACGAGAACAATAACCAAGAATGAGAAGAGAGGTCTGCTTGCCTCTAGGGTGTCTTAAAAAACTATGATAACATTCTGCGGTTTTAATTTAGGTAGCAAACACAGATGTTGGATCAAGTAAAAATTGTACTCGTAGGTACCTCTCATTCAGGCAATATTGGCTCAGCAGCTCGAGCAATGAAAGTGATGGGTTTAAACCAACTAGTATTAGTCGATCCACAATGTGAAGTGGATGAACAAACTCTTGCTTTAGCTGCGGGTGCTGGTGATATTGCTCAAAATGCAAAGATTGTCGGCACATTAGAAGAAGCTGTTGAAGATTGTGGCCTTGTTGTGGGTTCTAGCGCCCGCTCTCGTACATTAGAATGGCCAATGCTCGAGCCACGTGAATGCGGTGAGAAATTTGCAGTTGAAGGCCGAAAGCATCCGGTTGCGCTCGTGTTTGGCCGAGAAAGAACTGGTTTGACAAACGAAGAGCTACAAAAGTGCCACTACCATGTTTGTATTCCCGCTAATCCTGAGTACAGCTCGCTTAACCTAGCGATGGCTGTACAAACTCTCAGTTACGAAGTGCGAGTTGCACACTTGAACTTAGAGCAAAGCCAGTTTTCCCCAAATGAATCGGAAGAATACCCGCGTCATCGAGAACTCGAAATGTTCTTCGAGCATCTTGAAAAGGTGATGGTTGAGACCCAGTTTATTAACAAAGAGCAACCTGGACAGGTGATGAATAAGTTGCGCCGTTTGTTCTCTCGTGCTCGACCAGAAACCCAAGAACTTAATATTCTACGAGGCGTTTTGACTTCGATAGAAAAGAAGTTCTGAGTGAATAATAACCACTTTAGGTGTAAGGATGAATACCTGAGTAAAATGGTCAAATAAATACTTGACCAAATTACTCAGGTATGGAAAAATCTTAACCATTACAAACCATGTGGATACGGTGTGGTATGAAACTTACATCTAAAGGAAGATATGCGGTGACAGCCATGCTGGATGTGGCACTGCATTCGCAACAAAACCCTGTACCTCTGGCTGATATTTCAGAGCGTCAAGGGATCTCGCTCTCTTACTTAGAGCAGCTATTTTCAAAATTGCGTAAAGCAGGTCTCGTTGCCAGCGTTCGTGGTCCTGGTGGTGGTTACCGACTTGGTGCCGACGCTCACAGTATCGCTATTGGTACCGTGATTGCTGCCGTTGATGAGTCAGTAGATGCAACCAAATGCCAAGGTAAAGGAGATTGCCAAGGTGGAACACGTTGCCTTACTCACACGCTGTGGCGTGACCTAAGCTCTCGCATTAGTGACTTTTTGAATAACATCACTCTTGGTGAGTTGATGACAGACAATGAAGTACTCGAAATTTCTGATCGTCAGGACATTGATCTGGCGGTAACCCATGGGCTATCAAACAAAAATACAACCGCCGCGCCCATCGGTGTAAACGTCCGCTCTTAGCGGTCAGCTTTTTACATTGGAGTAGAGAATGAAACTGCCGATTTATCTTGATTATTCCGCTACATGTCCAGTTGATCCACGTGTTGCTGAAAAAATGGTTCAGTACATGACAATGGATGGCACATTTGGCAACCCAGCGTCACGTTCGCACCGTTACGGCTGGCAGGCAGAAGAAGCGGTCGATACTGCTCGTGAGCAAATTGCTGACCTTCTAAATGCAGATCCTCGCGAAATCGTATTTACATCTGGTGCGACAGAATCAGACAACCTTGCTATTAAAGGTGCAGCGCACTTTTACTCGAAGAAAGGCAAGCACGTAATCACTTGTAAAACAGAGCACAAAGCCGTTCTTGACCCATGTCGTCAACTTGAGCGTGAAGGCTTTGAAGTGACTTACCTTGAGCCAGAATCAAATGGCTTGATCGATCTAGAGAAGCTTAGAGCAGCCATGCGTGATGACACCGTGCTTGTGTCTATTATGCATGTAAACAACGAGATTGGTGTGGTTCAAGACATTACAGCGATCGGCGAACTGTGCCGTGAGCGTAAAATTGTTTTCCACGTGGACGCTGCGCAATCTGCTGGTAAATTACCAATCGACGTTCAAGAGATGAAAGTTGATCTAATTTCACTTTCTGCTCACAAAGTTTACGGTCCTAAAGGTATCGGTGCACTTTATGTACGTCGTAAGCCTCGTATTCGTCTTGAAGCGCAAATGCACGGTGGCGGTCATGAGCGTGGTTTCCGCTCTGGTACACTACCTACTCACCAAATCGTAGGTATGGGTGAAGCATTCCGCATTGCAAAAGAAGACATGCAAAAAGATTACGATCATGCTTTAGCGCTTCGTAACCGTCTTTTTGATGGCGTGAAAGACTTAGAAGCAGTGACGGTAAACGGTGACTTTGAGCAGCGTGTACCACACAACCTAAACATCAGTTTCGCATTCGTAGAAGGTGAATCACTACTAATGTCGCTTAAAGATCTAGCGGTATCTTCTGGTAGTGCTTGTACGTCTGCAAGCCTTGAGCCTTCTTACGTTCTTCGTGCCCTAGGCATGGATGACGAATTGGCTCACAGCTCGGTTCGTTTCTCGTTTGGTCGTTTCACGACTGAAGAAGAAATTGATTACGCAATTGAACAAATCCGCGTTGCAGTGACTAAGCTACGCGACATGTCTCCTCTATGGGATATGTACAAAGAAGGGATTGATTTGAGCACTGTTGAATGGGCTCACCATTAATCTCAGGGATTGAAATAGAGGATTCGAGGTAATTTATCATGGCATACAGCGAAAAAGTAATTGATCACTACGAGAACCCACGTAACGTTGGTTCATTCGATAAAGAAGATCCATCAGTAGGTAGCGGCATGGTTGGCGCTCCTGCGTGTGGTGACGTAATGAAGCTTCAAATCAAAGTGACACCTGAAGGTATCATCGAAGATGCGAAGTTCAAAACATACGGTTGTGGTAGTGCAATCGCATCAAGCTCACTAGTAACTGAGTGGGTAAAAGGTAAGTCAGTTGATGAAGCGGCAGCAATTAAAAACTCTGAGATTGCTGAAGAGCTAGAGCTTCCACCAGTGAAAGTTCACTGTTCTATTCTTGCTGAAGATGCAATCAAAGCAGCGGTTGCTGACTACAAGAAAAAACACCAAGAATAATTATTCCGTAATATAATGGGAGCTTTGACGCTCCCATTCCAATCGAAATTTAGACAGACTAAGGTGCAGTATGGCCATCACAATGACAGAATCAGCGGCAAGTCGCGTAAGAGCATTCCTAGATAACCGAGGCAAAGGTATCGGTTTACGTCTTGGAGTGAAGACGACTGGTTGTTCCGGCATGGCATACGTACTTGAGTTTGTTGATGAGCTCAATGAAGAAGACGAAGTATTTGAACTCTCTGGAGTGAAAATTATCATCGATCAAAAGAGCTTAGTGTACCTAGATGGTACTGAATTGGATTACGTGAAAGAAGGGTTGAATGAAGGTTTTGAATTCAACAACCCTAACGCGAAAAGTGAATGTGGTTGTGGTGAAAGCTTCAACGTCTAATTGATTGTCCTTCTGGGCAAACGAGTCCGGAAGGCTTTACTAGGACCCGAACTTAATGAATCACTTTGAATTATTTGGGCTACCAAGTCAGTTTAAGCTGGATGGTAGCCTTCTTTCTTCTCAGTTCCGAGAACTACAAAAACGCTTCCACCCGGATAACTTTGCAACGGGCTCAGAACGTGACCGTTTGATGGCGGTGCAAAAGGCGGCGCAAATCAACGATGCCTATCAAGTTCTGAAAAATCCTATTTCTCGCGCCGAGTATATCCTCGCTGAGCAAGGTGTTGAGATCCGAGGTGAACAGCAAACAATGCAAGATCCGATGTTCTTAATGGAGCAAATGGAACTGCGCGAAGAACTGGAAGAGATTGCTGACAACTCCGATCCTGAATCGGCGCTTTTTGACTTCGACTCTAAGGTCAGCAAAATGTACAAACAGCATCTGGCAAGCGTCGAGCAAGAGCTTGATGATGGTTTATGGGCTGAAGCCGCAGACCGAGTTCGTAAGCTAAAATTCATTGCCAAACTAAAGAACGAAATTGAGCTAGTCGAAGACAAACTCCTCGGCTAGTAAGCGTGACAAGGACCTATCATGGCACTACTTCAAATCGCAGAACCGGGCCAAAGCTCGGCACCTCATGAGCATAAGTTAGCAGCGGGTATCGACTTAGGTACTACCAACTCTTTGGTTGCTTCTGTACGTAGCGGCGATGCAACTCCACTTGCGGACGAGCAGGGCCGTACTATTTTACCTTCAGTCGTTAATTACGCTGAGGAAACGTTAACGGTCGGCCACGAAGCCAAAGCCAAAGCAGAGTTTGAACCAGAGAACACGATTATCTCTGTAAAACGTTTGATCGGTCGTTCATTAAAGGACATTCAGTCCCGTTACTCTTCACTTCCTTATCGTTTTAAAGAGAGTGAAAACGGCCTGCCAATTCTGCAAACACCTCAAGGTGACAAAAACCCGATTGAAGTATCTGCGGACATCCTAAAAGTATTGGGTAAGCGAGCTGAAGATACGTTAGGTGGTGAGTTAGCTGGTGTCGTTATTACCGTTCCTGCTTACTTTGATGACGCGCAACGTGCAGGTACAAAAGATGCGGCGAAATTAGCTGGTCTTCATGTTCTCCGTCTACTTAACGAACCAACCGCTGCGGCAATTGCTTATGGCCTAGACTCAGGTCAAGAAGGTGTGATTGCGGTTTACGATCTAGGTGGCGGTACTTTTGATATCTCTATCCTACGTTTATCGAAAGGCGTATTTGAAGTATTAGCAACAGGTGGCGACTCTGCATTAGGCGGTGACGACTTCGACCATCTATTTGCTGATTATTTAATGGAGCAAGCGGGTCTAGAAGCGCCGCTTTCTGCAGAAAAGAACCGTACACTGTTGAACATTGCTACTGAAGCTAAGATTGCTTTTTCTGAGCAAGACAGTGTTGACGTTGACGTTTTTGGTTGGAAAGGCACCGTGACTCGCGAGCAGTTCGAAGATCTGATTCGTCCGCTAGTGAAGAAAACCCTGATGTCTTGCCGCCGTGCGCTGAAAGATGCGGATGTAGATGCGGAAGATGTACTTGAAGTAGTCATGGTCGGTGGCTCAACACGCACATTGCTTGTACGAGAAATGGTTGGCGAATTCTTTGGCCGTACACCACTGACAAGCATTAACCCAGATGAAGTTGTTGCAATCGGTGCGGGTATTCAAGCTGATATCCTAGCGGGTAACAAACCTGACTCTGAAATGTTGCTTCTTGATGTGATTCCACTGTCGCTCGGTATTGAAACCATGGGTGGTTTGGTCGAGAAGATCATCCCCCGCAACACTACGATTCCCGTTGCGCGTGCGCAAGAATTTACCACATTCAAAGATGGCCAAACGGCGATGAGTGTTCATGTGGTACAAGGTGAACGTGAAATGGTTGATGACTGTCGTTCACTTGCTCGCTTCTCGTTAAAAGGTATTCCTCCGATGGCAGCGGGTGCGGCACATATTCGCGTGACTTACCAAGTTGACGCTGATGGCCTTCTTTCTGTTACGGCAATGGAGAAGAGCACTGGTGTTCAATCAGAGATTCAAGTAAAACCTTCTTACGGCTTAAGTGACAATGAAGTGGCGGATATGTTGCGTGATTCAATGACGCACGCAAAAGAAGACATGCAAGCTCGTGCCTTAGCTGAGCAGCGTGTTGAAGCCGACCGAGTGATAGAAGGTTTGATTGCAGCGATGCAAGCTGATGGTGATGACTTACTATCAGAACAAGAGAAACAAAACTTGATTAAAGCCATCGAAGCCTTGATTGAGCTGCGTAATGGTGATGATGCAGATGCGATAGAGCAAGGCATTAAAGATACCGATAAAGCGAGCCAAGATTTCGCATCACGCCGTATGGATAAATCGATTCGAGCTGCGTTGTCAGGTCAATCAGTAGACGATATATAAGAGATAAGTAGTTATGCCTAAGATTATTGTATTACCACACGACGATTTGTGCCCAGAAGGTGCAGTGTTGGAAGCAAACTCTGGTGACACCGTTCTAGACGTAGCGCTAAAAAACGGTATCGGTATTGAACATGCGTGTGAGAAGTCATGTGCGTGTACTACCTGCCACGTAATCATCCGTGAAGGTTTTGATTCACTTGAAGAAAGTGAAGAACTAGAAGACGACATGCTAGATAAAGCGTGGGGTCTAGAGCCTGAGTCACGCCTAGGGTGTCAGGCGAGAATTGCTGATGAAGACTTGGTGGTAGAAATTCCTAAATACACACTAAACCACGCTTCAGAAGATCACTAAAACTATCTTCCCAATATAGGGAAGAAGCAAAAGGAAGATGAGCAATGAAATGGACAGATTCTCGCGATATCGCGATTGAACTTTGTGACAAGTTTCCAGATGTCGATCCAAAAACAGTGCGTTTTACCGATCTTCATCAATGGATCATGGAGTTAGATGAGTTTGACGATGAGCCAAACCGTTCTAATGAAAAGATTCTAGAAGCCGTTATCATGTGCTGGATGGACGAAGCGGACTAAGTCTGTAAAACACAGCCTAGTTAACAATTCTTACTAAAAAAAGCGGACCTTTAGGTCCGTTTTTTTATCCAATTGACATTTTTGCCCTACATAATGCTAACATCCGCGAGTTATTAAAAAGAAGCAGCGTAGGCAACGCTGCTATAAGACAAGGAGAAACCATGTCTACACAGATGTCTGTATTTTTAAGTCAAGAGTCGGCAGCACCACATTGGGGTGAAAAAGCACTGCTTTCATTCGCTGAAAACGGCGCAACTATTCACTTAGGTGAAGGTCATTATCTCGGCGCAATTCAACGTGCAGCTCGTCAGCTAGATGGCCAAGGAATTCGTTCTATTTTTCTTTCTGGTGATAACTGGGATCTAGAGAGCGTATGGGCTTTCCACCAAGGGTTCCGTAACCCTAAAAAACATGGCTCAGTTGAGTGGGCTGCATTGTCTGATGAAGATCAAACAGAGCTTCAAGCTCGTATTACTTCGACTGATTTTACCCGCGATATTATCAACAAAACGGCAGAAGAAGTTGCTCCTCGTCAGCTAGCGACAATGGCTGCTGAATTCATCAAATCAGTTGCGCCGAAAGGCACGGTGACAGCTCGTATCGTCAAAGACAAAGACTTGTTGGCAGAAGGTTGGGAAGGTATTTACGCAGTAGGCCGTGGTTCTGAGCGTACTTCTGCGATGCTTCAGTTAGACTACAACCCAACAGGTGACGAAAACGCACCTGTATTCGCATGTCTTGTGGGTAAAGGCATCACCTTTGATTCCGGTGGTTACAGCTTGAAGCCTTCTACCTTCATGAGTGCAATGAAAGCTGATATGGGTGGCTCGGGTACTATAACTGGTGGCCTAGGATTAGCTATCTTGCGCGGTTTAAACAAGCGCGTAAAACTGATCTTGTGTTGTGCTGAGAACATGGTTTCTGGCCGTGCCCTTAAGCTTGGCGACATCATCACTTACAAAAACGGCAAAACCGTTGAGATTATGAATACCGACGCGGAAGGTCGCTTGGTGCTTGCAGACGGTCTTATCTACGCCAGTGAGCAAAAGCCTGAGTTAATCATTGACTGCGCGACGCTAACAGGCGCAGCGAAGAATGCGTTAGGTAACGATTACCATGCGCTAATGAGCTTTGATGATGAGCTATCGCATCAAGCGCTTACGGCGGCAAACCAGGAAAAAGAAGGCTTGTGGCCGCTACCACTTGCTGATTTCCATCGAGAAATGCTGCCATCTAATTTTGCCGATTTATCGAATATCAGCTCTGGTGATTATTCTCCGGGTGCAAGTACTGCAGCTGCATTCTTGTCTTACTTCGTTGAGGACTACAAAAAAGGCTGGTTACATTTCGACTGTGCGGGTACGTATCGTAAAGCCGCTTCTGATAAATGGGCTGCGGGAGCAACGGGTATGGGTGTTCGTACACTTGCTCGTTTCCTCAATGAGCAAGCTGGAAAATAAGATTGATTGCAGCACTCTCTTGTTTGAGTGCTGCTCTTACCCAGTAAGTCACTTTAAAAGCACAACTATTATTACAAGTACAGAAAGGAAATTTTATGGCTCTAGAAAGAACATTTTCAATCATTAAGCCTGATGCTGTAGAGCGAAACCTAATTGGTGAAATCTACAATCGTATTGAAAAGGCTGGCCTACGTATCATCGCTGCCAAAATGGTTCACCTGACAGAAGATCAGGCAAGCGGCTTTTATGCAGAGCATGAAGGTAAAGAGTTTTTCCCTCCTCTAAAAGAGTTCATGACATCTGGTCCTATTATGGTTCAGGTATTGGAAGGCGAAAATGCGATTGCACGTTACCGCGAGCTAATGGGTAAAACCAACCCAGAGGACGCGGCATGTGGCACTTTGCGTGCTGATTACGCACTCAGCATGCGTCACAATTCAGTTCATGGTTCAGATAGCCCTGAGTCTGCCGCTCGTGAAATTGAGTTTTTCTTCCCTGAATCAGAAGTTTTCTCTCGCTAACTCGTTCATGCATCACTTTTGCGTGATGATCTAGTTCGTAATAACCTCGGAATTGTCCGAGGTTTTTTATTCCGCGTTCTCCATTTCACCTGCGAGTTCATTCGTAATTATTCGCGAAGATGTTGGCTAATCTGAGCATCTTACAGGGGTGAAAGCTTAGTTACGTGTGTTTGTTCTCACTGTTTTCTCTGTACCACTTCTACGCTTTTGTTGTCGGTTGTCTAATCATTATTCTCACCGTAAAGTCTGATTAAAATTTAATCGTTTTTATTTTAATGCCTTAGCAAACTCAGGGTCTTACACCCCTTGTTGTAGCTGCATAAAGGCTGTACAATTCGCGCCCTTATTCTTGTTTCAGTCATTGAGAGGCAACATGACCACTGAAAAAATCAATCTACTCGACTTTGATCGCAAAGGCATGCGTCAGTTTTTCGCGGAAGAACTTGGCGAGAAAGCGTTTCGTGCCGATCAGGTTATGAAGTGGATCTACCATTTCGGTGTAGATGACTTCGAAAAAATGACAAACATCAACAAGAAGCTGCGCGAAAAGCTTTTACACAAGTGTGAAATTAAAGCACCAACTGTAGCAGAAGCTCAGCATTCTTCAGACGGCACGATCAAGTGGGCAATGAAGGTTGGTGATCAGGATGTAGAAACGGTTTACATTCCAGAAGATGATCGCGCAACGCTTTGTGTATCTTCTCAAGTAGGTTGTGCATTGGAATGTAAGTTCTGCTCAACAGCACAGCAGGGCTTTAACCGTAACTTGAAAGTTTCAGAGATCATCGGTCAGGTGTGGCGTGCTGCACGTGAAATTGGTCTTGAGAAAGAAACAGGCCGTCGCCCAATTACGAACGTCGTGATGATGGGCATGGGTGAGCCGCTTCTTAATATGAAGAACTTGATTCCTGCATTGGAGTTAATGCTGGATGACCTTGGCTTTGGTTTGTCGAAGCGTCGCGTAACCGTATCAACATCAGGTGTCGTTTCTGGTCTTGATCAGATGACGGGCAAAATCGACGTTGCGTTAGCGATCTCTCTTCATGCGCCAAACGATAAGCTGCGTAGTGAAATCATGCCAATTAACGATCGTTGGGATATTCAAGATTTCCTAGCATCCGTTCGTCGTTACATTGCTTCATCGAATGCAAACCGTGGCAAGGTAACAGTCGAGTACGTGTTGCTTGATCATGTGAACGATGACATGGACCATGCTCGTGAACTGGCTGAATTGATGAAAGACACACCATGTAAGATTAACTTGATTCCGTTTAACCCGTACCCAGGTTCACCTTACAAGAAACCAAGTAACTCACGTATTGATCGCTTCCAAAAAACATTGATGCAATACGAGCACACAGTTACGGTTCGTAAAACGCGCGGTGATGACATTGATGCCGCATGTGGTCAGTTGGTCGGTGATGTAATTGACCGAACTAAACGTACGGCAATGCTGAAAGCGTCACGCGGTGCCGATACCATTGAAGTGAAAGCTGTATAAACGACCGGAATTCAAAAATAGCCAGAGCCATTCGCTCTGGCTATTTTGTTTATTGTTTAGGACATTTTCGCCAAGATTTGGGACTATCACTCTTCAACCTAAGGTTATTTGGGTATAATTTCGAATTCCTTTGTCAAAGTTTGGACAAAAGCTTGAGCTATCTGTTAGTTTGAGTGTAAAGAGTTTTTGTCTTCGTTGCGCATTCGCTTATCATGATATGTAACACTAACGATGACACCGATAATTCTCAGCACTTTCTCACATACGTTTTGCTGATTTTTGCAAAACGGGTATTCGCACTCAGATCGCTGAGAGTTTCTTAAAATTATTATTTTTGGTTAACGCGTTTAGGCTAGCTATCTTTTAAAGAGGCTTAAGAACAATAACGAAAATACATGACCACGTTAGCCACTAAAACAGATTAAATACCGCCATTATGACAGAACACGAAAATACGAATGAAGTGCCACTCTCTATTGAAGCTGGCACATTACTGAAAAACAAACGTGAATCCTTGGGAATGAGCCAAAAGCAAGTTGCCGATCGCCTGAGGCTTCGCATTTCTGTGATTGAAGATATTGAAAATAACCGATTTGAATCTCAACAAGTCGCGACATTTACGCGTGGTTACTTACGCTCTTACGCTAAATTCGTGGGTCTTGATGAGAAGGTGGTTTTGACGGCGTTAGAGCAGACTGCCGATGCTCAGCCTCAAGAGCAAGAAATTGAAATGCAAAGCTTCTCTCGTAAAACAAAAGACGAGAAGCACAATAGCCGTATTATGCTCCTTACTTGGGTTATCGGGCTGGTCATTATTGGCATTTCAGCGGCATGGTGGTGGCAAAACCAACAAGAGAATAGCCTAACTAAGGAAGTAACGGATTCAAGTGTTGAAGCGCCGCAGCCCACTGCTCAAGAATTAGCTGATATCGATTTGATGACGGCTGAAGAGTTAATCGCAAGCACTCCTGAAGAAGTTGCTTCAACTAATGAAGGCGTTGCTGAATCGACTGAAGCATCCGTTGAGCAAGGGGCGGATCCTTTGCTGACTGAAACTGAAAATACAACAAGCGTAGATTCTGAAGAACCTGTTGCCGTGATTGAAGCGGCGGAAGAGGAACAGCCTGCGCCAGTAGTACCTGAAGGCATGACACTTCTTACTATGAAGTTTAAAGCGGACTGTTGGATTCAAGTAAAAGACACCAATGGTAAAACGCTGGTAAGTGGTACTCATAAGCCAGGACAAGATGTAGAACTTACCGGAAAAGCGCCATTTAAAGTGATATTAGGCGCACCGGAAGGGGTTACAATGACATTTGCAAGTGAACCTGTCGACCTTTCTGGGTATACTTCAGGCAAAGTAGCTAGATTCACTCTACCGTTATAAAAAATTATGCAACACGAATCTCCAATTATTCGTCGTAAATCGACGCGTATCTATGTGGGTGATGTGCCAATTGGTGATGGTGCGCCAATTGCAGTACAGTCAATGACTAACACTCGCACGACTGACGTAGAAGCGACAGTCGCTCAAATCCGAGCACTAGAAAAAGTCGGCGCAGATATCGTTCGAGTTTCTGTACCTACGATGGACGCAGCAGAAGCTTTCAAACTGATTAAACAGCAAGTTTCTGTACCATTAGTGGCTGATATTCATTTCGACTATCGTATCGCGCTGAAAGTTGCGGAGTACGGAGTTGACTGTTTACGTATCAACCCAGGTAACATCGGCAATGAAGAACGCATTCGCGCTGTTGTCGATTGCGCTCGCGATAAAAACATCCCGATCCGTATTGGTGTCAATGGTGGATCTTTGGAAAAAGACCTACAGATGAAATACGGTGAGCCAACGCCAGAAGCCTTGGTTGAATCGGCGATGCGTCACGTAGACCATCTCGATCGTCTTAACTTTGACCAATTTAAAGTTAGCGTGAAAGCTTCAGACGTTTTTCTTGCGGTGGATTCATATCGTCTGCTGGCGAAGAAAATCGATCAGCCTCTTCATTTAGGTATCACAGAGGCGGGTGGTGCTCGAGCTGGCGCTGTTAAGTCATCTGTTGGCTTAGGTATGCTGTTATCTGAAGGGATAGGCGATACGCTGCGTATCTCTTTGGCTGCCGATCCAGTTGAAGAAATCAAAGTCGGTTTTGACATCCTTAAATCTCTGCGCATTCGCTCTCGAGGCATCAACTTTATTGCGTGCCCAAGCTGCTCACGCCAAGAATTCGATGTGATTGGTACGGTGAATGCACTGGAGCAACGTTTAGAAGACATCATCACGCCAATGGATGTGTCTATCATCGGTTGTGTGGTAAACGGCCCTGGTGAAGCAGAAGTTTCTCACTTAGGTCTAGCAGGTAGTAACAAGAAGAGCGCATTCTACGAAGATGGTAAACGCCAGAAAGAGCGCTTTGATAACGATGACCTTGTGAATAAGCTAGAAGCTAAGATCCGTGCGAAAGCAGCTATGATGAATGGCGAAAACCGCATCGAAGTTAAAGTACAAGATTAATCTCAACGAGAATTACGGTAAGTATTGTGGCAAAAACAATTCAAGCAATTCGAGGCATGAACGATTGCCTCCCAACTCAGTCGCCACTGTGGCAAAAATTAGAAAACACAGTGAAAAATGTAATTAGCGCATACGGTTATAACGAAGTGCGCATGCCAATCGTTGAAGAAACAAACCTATTCAGCCGCGCTGTTGGTGAAGAAACAGACGTCGTTTCAAAAGAAATGTACACCTTTGATGACCGTAACGGCGACAGCCTAACACTTCGCCCTGAAGGTACGGCGGGTTGTGTACGTTCATGTATCCAAAACAGCCTGATCAACCGTGATGAACAGCGTCTGTGGTACATGGGGCCTATGTTCCGCCATGAACGTCCGCAGAAAGGTCGTTACCGTCAATTCCACCAGTGTGGTGTTGAGGTGTTTGGTCTAAATGGTCCAGATGTTGATGCAGAGCTTATCATGATGACGGCGCGTCTATGGCGTGAGCTAGGTATCAATGAACATGTTCGTCTTGAGCTGAACTCTATCGGTTCTCAAGAAGACCGCGCAGACTACCGTACTGCACTGGTTGCATTCCTTGAGCAACATATCGATGTGCTAGACGAAGATTGTAAGCGTCGCATGCACACGAACCCACTGCGTGTTCTGGATACGAAGAACCCAGACGTTCAAGCTATTTTAGGTGATGCGCCTCGCCTTTCAGATTACTTGGGTGAAGAATCTAAAGCACACTTCGCAGGTCTATGTGAACTTTTAGACGCCGCAGGTATCAAATACACAGTTAACGAACGTCTAGTTCGTGGTCTGGATTACTACAATCGCACGGTATTTGAGTGGATCACTGAGAGCCTAGGTGCTCAAGGCACTGTATGTGGCGGTGGTCGTTACGATGGCCTTGTAGAGCAATTAGGTGGTAAACCAACACCAGCGGTTGGCTTTGCAATGGGCCTAGAGCGTCTAGTACTGATGCTAGAAACGTTGGAACTGACCGACGTTCGTCGCAGTGTTGACGTGTACGTAGTCACAGCGGGTGAAGGCACCATGATGGCAGGAATGAAGCTAGCAGAACAGCTTCGCGAGTCTGTTCCAGGCGTTCGTGTGATGAATCACTTCGGTGGCGGTAACTTCAAGAAACAGTTTAAACGCGCAGACAAAGTTGGTGCTGTTGTAGCATTGGTTCTGGGCGAAAACGAAGTTGCGGATAATACCGTAGTACTGAAAGACTTAGCTGGTGGTGAGCAAGAGACTTACAACCAAGCAGAAGTTGCAGAAAAGATCGCAGCACTGATTTAAGTCTTTTAGTAATCTAACAAAATTACATCCTAGTTCGTAAGCTAAGGCTCCCAAATGTGGAGCCTTTAAACGAAATAGGAACAATGGCAGCTAAGCTGCCATTTACATGTTTTAAGAGGACAGGAAGTGGAACTTTACGATACTGAAGAACAACAAGTTGAAGCCATTAAAGACTGGTGGAAGGAAAACGGCAAAGCCGTCATCATCGGTGCGGTTGTTGGTTTAGGTGGTCTATTCGGCTGGCGTTACTACCAGGATTCTGTGATTCAGGCGAGTGAAGCAGCTTCTCAAAGCTACACGACAGCAATGAATGCTTTGCAAGACAAAGGCACTGATGCTCAAGCTGACGTGAAAGCTTTCATTGAGTCAAATGAAGTAAAAGAATATTCAGTATTGGCTGCGCTACAACTTGCTAAAGCACAAGTTGAAGCTCAAGACCTTTCTGCTGCATTGGAGCAACTGAAGTGGGCGCAAAGCAACACTCAAGATGCTGCGTTGTTACCATTGATTAGTTACCGCATTGCGCGTATTGAGACGGAAATGGGTAACTTCGACGCTGCAACGGCAGAGCTAAGTAACGTCACTGATACAGCATGGACAGGTCGTATTGCTGAACTTCGTGGCGATATTGCGATTCGCCAAGGTGACAAAGATGCTGCGTACGCTGCGTATACTGAAGCTCAGCAAGCGGCAGATGCAAGCCCGACACTACAAATGAAATTGGACGATCTGGCGAAATAAGGACCGCATTGGATGAAAAGAGTCTTTAAGAAAGCCTTGCTAGGGGCGTTAACAATGGGAGTACTTGCCGGTTGTGCAGGTGAGAAAGACACCATTGTAATGGCGCCACTACCTCAGGTAGACAGTCAGTTTACAACCAGTAGTGAGTGGAGCACATCGGTTGGCGATGGTGTTGGTCATTACTTTTCAAAACTATCCCCTGTATTTGCGAATGATACATTGTTCGTGGCAAGTCGTGATGGCTTAGTAAAAGCGCTGGATCCTGAAAACGGTAAACAACGTTGGCAAACGGACCTAGAAGAAGATGTCATTGCTCGTCTCTCTGGTGGTATCACAGCGGCATACGGAAACCTTTACATTGGCTCTGAGAATGGTGAAGTCATCTCTCTTGACCAAGAAACAGGTGAAATTGTTTGGCGTGTAAAAGTTGGTGGTGAGGTACTGGCGAAGCCAGTTGCAGATTCAGGCCTTATTATCATCAATACTAGCCGAGGCATGTTGATAGCCCTTAATGAGAGTACAGGTGAGCAACGCTGGGCATTGAGTACAGAAGTGCCGAACTTAACTTTACGTGGCGATAGTACTCCGACTGCAATTGGTGGCGGTGTATTTTGGGGAACGGCAAATGGCCGACTCGCAGCTGCTATTGTTGAGCGTGGCCAGTTGATTTGGCAACAGCCTGTTGGTACGCCAAAAGGCGCGACAGAAATTGATCGTTTGGTTGACGTTGATTCATCGCCAATTGTGCTAGGCGGTACTCTTTTCACCATTGGATACAATGGTCAACTTATCGCCATTGACTTGCGTTCAGCGAACCCGATTTGGAAGCGTAATTACTCATCTGCGACAGACATTTCTACAGATGGTAGTCGCATCTTTGTGATAACGGAAAAAGATCATGTTGTTGCCGTTGATTCACGAAGCGGGACTGAGTTGTGGGAAAACAGCTTGCTTGAGCACCGACAACTTACAGCGCCAGTTATTGTTGGCAATTATCTCGTTGTCGGTGACACGCTTGGTTACCTTCACTGGATGGATCGTTCAACGGGCGAATTTGTTGCGCAGCAGTTTGTCGATGATAGCGGCTTGGCTGTTGGCCCGACGTTATTGTCGGATGGTTATGTGATTACAACTCGCAACGGCGATGTAAAGAAACTAACCATTAACGAATAATATCGTGATATAATTCACATTCGGCTCCTGGCTGGTGACAGCTAGGAGCCGTTTTGTTGTTTGAATTTATTAACCCTGACGTGGTTATAGGTAAAAAGCTGGTTTGATTTGGCATCGAGCAAGTCGTTACCTATAACTACAGAAGAAAGATTATTGTAGAGGTTGTTATGGTACCTGTTGTAGCTCTAGTAGGGCGTCCGAACGTAGGTAAATCTACACTATTTAACCGATTGACTCGCACTCGTGACGCGTTGGTTGCGGACTTTCCAGGCCTAACGCGAGACCGTAAATATGGCCAGGCGAGACTTGGTGAAGAGCACGAATTCATTGTGATTGATACTGGTGGTATCGATGGCACAGAAGAAGGCGTGGAAACAAAGATGGCAGAACAGTCATTAGCCGCGATTGATGAGGCTGATGTTGTATTGTTCCTTGTTGACGGTCGTGCTGGTCTGACACCTTCAGATGAAGCAATTGCTGCGCATCTGCGTAAAATTGAAAAGCCAGCGATGCTGGTAGTAAACAAAATCGATGGTATTGATGCCGATGCGGCGTGTGCTGACTTTTGGCAGCTCGGCGTGGATGATATGTACCAGATTGCGGCCGCTCATGGCCGTGGTGTGACCGCTTTGCTTGAGCGTGCTTTATCTCCATTCTTTGATGATCTACTAACAAGTGAGTCTGAAGACGGTGAGATTGAAGACCTGACTGGATTCGAAGACGAAGAGCCTCTTGTTGAAGATTACACTGAAGAAGACGCAGAAGCAGAGTTCAAACGCCTTCAAGAGCAGCCGATTAAGTTGGCGATCATCGGTCGTCCTAACGTAGGCAAATCGACACTGACTAACCGTATTCTGGGTGAAGAACGTGTAGTTGTATACGATATGCCAGGTACAACGCGCGATTCTATCTACATCCCGATGGAGCGTGATGGACGCGAATACGTACTAATTGATACCGCAGGTGTTCGTCGTCGTGGTCGTATCAATGAAACGGTTGAAAAGTTCTCTGTTGTTAAGACGCTGAAAGCGGTAGAAGATGCAAACGTCGTTCTACTGGTGATTGATGCTCGTGAAAATATTTCAGACCAAGACCTAAGCTTGCTTGGTTTTGCACTGAATGCTGGCCGCTCAATTGTCATCGCCGTTAACAAGTGGGATGGTCTAGACAGTGACGTGAAAGAAAGCGTGAAGAAAGAACTGGACCGTCGTCTAGGATTCGTCGATTTCGCGCGTATCCACTTTATCTCCGCGCTACACGGTACTGGCGTTGGTCATTTGTTTGAATCTATCCAAGAAGCATACAACTCTGCGACAACACGTGTAGGTACCTCAGTACTGACGCGTATCATGAAGATGGCAGTGGATGATCACCAGCCGCCAATGGTTCGTGGTCGTCGTATCAAACTCAAATACGCACACGCAGGTGGTTACAACCCACCGATCGTTGTTATCCACGGTAACATGGTTCGTGAATTGCCAGATTCGTATAAACGTTATCTGATGAACTACTTCCGTAAGTCTCTGGAAATTATGGGAACACCGATTCGCATTAACTTCCACAACAGTGATAACCCATACGAGAACCGTACGAATAAGCTTACGCTATCACAAGAGCGTAAACGTAAGCGTATGATGTCGATGGTGAAAAACCGCAATAAATAATGAAATTCGAATACCCAAGTTTCTACTTGGGTATTTTTTTATCAAAAGTAATCGTAAAAATGACTATCACAGCAACAAAGACTCGTTTTTGTCATCAAACATGGCAATTAGAAGCACAAATACAGCTCGTTCAACCTACGGAAAAAGTGACTTACGTTATTACAGATGTCACGCCGTTCCATCCCGTTAGTCACATATGGCCGGATCACCCTGCAGACAAAGGAACGTTGAAGGTGAATGGGGCTGAGCATGACGTAGTAGATTGCCAAGTTGGAGCAGTGGAGCAGGAGAGTGGTGCTTTGTATGTGGGTAGTGACATCCCTGTAAAGCGTGATGCTGAAGGTTGGGTGTTTGTCGTCGTGCATGTTTTATCACGTACGGAATCATTTGCAATTAATGACTTGGTAACATTAGCGGTAGATAAAGACTATCAAAATGCTTTGAGTCGAGGCCACACTGCAGGACACTTAGCGTATTTGGCGTTGAATAAAGTACTATCGGAAGACTATTGGCGAAAAGACGCAGACCGCAAAGACCCACATGGTTATTATGACTTTAATAGCTATGCGCAAGTCACGAGTTATGTCACTCCAGACAAGTGCCTCGATACGTACCGTTTGGGTAAAACACTTCGTAAAAGAGGATTAAACAGTGCAGATATGCTGAATGACCTCCAGGCGATTGCAGAAAAAGTGAATGGCCAACTGGTTGAATGGCTTCAAAGAGATGCGATGATCACCATGGAATGCCACGGCGAAAGATTAACGGATTCTCGCTATTGGAAGTGCGATTTAGGGGAAGGTCAATTAGCGGTAATCCCTTGTGGTGGAACGCATGCGAGCCATTTAAATGAGTTTGCTTTTATCCAAGTTAAACTCGTTGAGCTCGACGCTCAAACTATCGAAATGCACACCAATGTAAACACTGCTTTTTGAATAAGATCTTTTTATTAAATTCTGATTTTTCGTTTAATTAAATCCACATAAGGTTTTTTATTCTATCTTAAATTGGAATGCAGAATATGTAACTTATGCTTTCGGTGTGTGGTTATATAAATATTCTTTTAAGGGGTGATCGCTGATCAAGGAGTAAATATCAGACGATCAGTATAAGATCCTACGTATCAAGTATGGTTAACGCCTCGTGAAACTTGTTGGGGCGGTGATGAAGATCAACATACTTGTTCGTTATTTTGAGTAGCATGCGTTACTCGAAATTGCTTAGTTTAGAGAGAGGAACGGGATATGCAGCAGAACATTTGCCCGACTTGCAATGTCGAACTGGAATGGACAGGACAATACCATTGTGCACAGTGTGAATCGGATTTTAAAAAAGTAGGTTTTTGCCCTGATTGTGAGGCGGAGCTGGAGAAGCTGCAAGCATGCGGTGCTGCGAGTTACTTTTGTAATGTGTGTAATGAACTCAAATCAAAATCACGTGTCCGATTTGAGTTCCAGAAAGTCAGTTAACCAGAGTTTGTATTCAGTTAACGGTAGAACGAACGTCGCCTTCGGCTAACCAGGTAATCAATACATCTCCTGACTTTACATCTGAAGATTGCGTAATTACTTTACCTTGCTCAGTTTGAGTAATTGAGTAACCTCGTTTCAATGTCGCTAGTGGGCTGACGGTGTCCAACTTTTCTGCGGCAATCGCGAGTTGATGGCGCATAGTCAGTAATTTGCGATCCATTGCATCCATGAGCTTTTGCTCAACACGTTCTAGCTTCGACTTCTGCTCGGCAAGGCGTGTTACAGGAGAATTTAATTGCAGCCGATAATGTTGACGCTCGATTCGCTGTTGACGCAAGGCAATAAAACGACTCATCGCTCGCTGTAAGCGCATGTCCAACTCATCTAACTGTTGCGTCTGACGTTGCAAGCGATAGCTTGGGTGCTGTCTCTCTAGACGGTGCACTAATTGAGCAGATTGCTGCTTTTGTTGTGCTAGGTAGTAACGCATCGCGCTCGCTAACTTATGCTGGCGGGTAACTAAAGCTTGATCTTTGTGGCTGTTATCACGGCTTACTAGCTCAGCGGCTGCTGATGGAGTAGGCGCGCGTACGTCGGCGACAAAATCAGCTATTGTCACGTCAACTTCATGTCCAACGGCGCTAATAATAGGAATTTGGCTTGCTGCAATCGTGCGAGCTAATATCTCGTTGTTAAAGCACCATAAGTCTTCTAATGAACCACCACCTCGGCCCACAATTAGCACATCACATTCATCACGGCTGTTAGCGCGACCAATGGCTTGTGCAATTTGAATGGCTGCGTCCTCACCTTGTACCACTGTCGGATAAATCACAACAGGTAGGGAAGGATCACGACGTTTCAATACGTCTAAGATATCGTAAAGCGCGGCACCAGTTTTCGATGTGATGACGCCAACACGTTTAGGGTGCTCAGGCAAAGATTGCTTATTGATTTGCGCGAACAACCCTTCTGCTGCAAGCTTCATTTTCAGCTCTTCAAACTCTTGTTGAAGACGGCCATCACCTTCCGGTTGCATGCTTTCGATGATCAATTGGTAGTCACCGCGAGGCTCATAAAGAGAAAGACGAGCTTTTACTAGGACTTGATTACCGTTAGCGGGCTTGAAAGTAACGCGGCGATTGTTACCACGAAACATGGCACATTTAACTTGAGCGCGAGAGTCTTTAAGAGTGAGGTACCAGTGACCAGAGACAGGAGCTGAAAAGTTGGATATCTCTCCGACGAGCCAAACGATCCCCATTTCGTTTTCAAGGAGTAAACGAACTTCTGCGTTGAGACGAGAAACAGTAAAGATGTTTTGATTGGTCTTGGAGAGCACAGCTAATCTCTTAGACGTGAGTATGGAAATTAGCGGCAATATAATACATAGCAAGGGGGTAATTGCAAGAAAAAAATTAAAAAATTTGTGGTCAAGCGATTGCGTTAACCGTATAATCCCTCCGCAATATCTAATCCAAATGTAGCTTGTTGCTAACACAGGTTACCCTCATTATGCGAAACGATGAGATTGGATTGTTCTTTTTACTCCTCTAATTGTGAGATATTGCAAATGCTAAGAATTGCCAAAGAAGCGCTGACATTCGATGACGTACTACTTGTGCCAGCACACTCCACCGTTCTCCCAAACACAGCTGATCTTCGCACTCAGCTAACTAAGAACATCACCCTAAACATCCCAATGATTTCAGCGTCTATGGACACTGTTACTGAAGCTCGTCTAGCGATTGCGCTAGCGCAAGAGGGTGGCATTGGCTTTATCCACAAGAACATGTCTATTGAGCAGCAGGCAGCCGAAGTTCGTAAAGTTAAGAAGTTCGAAGCTGGTATGGTGACTGACGCGGTTACTGTAAACCCTGACGCGACCATCGCTGATGTTGTTGCACTCACTGAAAAACATGGTTTTGCAGGTTTCCCTGTTGTCACTGAGAGCAATGAGCTTGTTGGTATTATCACTGGTCGTGACGTTCGTTTTGTGACGGACCTTTCTAAGAAAGTATCTTCAGTAATGACGCCAAAAGAGAAGTTGGCAGCAGTTAAAGAAGGTGCAACACGAGAAGAAGTGCAAGAGAAAATGCACGAAGCTCGTGTAGAGAAAGTATTGGTTGTGAATGATGAGTTCCAACTAACCGGTATGATTACTGCGAAAGACTTCCACAAAGCAGAACGTAAACCAAACGCATGTAAAGATGAGCGTGGTCGCCTACGTGTTGGCGCAGCCGTTGGTGCTGGCGCTGGTAACGAAGAGCGTGTTGCTGCTCTAGTTGAAGCAGGCGTTGACGTTCTACTTATCGACTCTTCACACGGACATTCTGAAGGTGTTCTAAACCGCATTCGCGAAACACGTGCAGCTTACCCAGATCTAGACATCATCGGTGGTAACGTAGCAACAGGTGCTGGTGCTAAAGCACTAATCGAAGCTGGCGTAAGCGCAGTGAAAGTTGGTATCGGCCCTGGTTCTATCTGTACAACTCGTATTGTAACGGGTGTAGGAGTTCCACAAATCACTGCAATCGCAGATGCGGCAGAAGTGGCTAATGATTATGGTATTCCGGTTATTGCTGACGGTGGTATCCGTTTCTCAGGTGATATCTGTAAAGCAATCGTAGCTGGCGCATCATGTGTGATGGTTGGTTCTATGTTTGCTGGTACTGAAGAAGCGCCGGGTGAAGTGATTCTATACAATGGCCGTTCTTACAAGTCTTACCGCGGCATGGGTTCTCTTGGTGCTATGTCTCAAGGTTCTTCTGACCGTTACTTCCAGTCTGACAACGCAGCGGACAAGCTAGTACCAGAAGGTATCGAAGGTCGTATCGCATACAAAGGCCGTCTAAAAGAGATCGTACACCAACAAATGGGTGGTCTACGTTCAAGCATGGGTCTAACTGGTTCTGCAACTATCGAAGATATGCGTACGAAAGCTGAATTTGTACGTATCTCTGGTGCAGGTATGCAAGAGTCTCATGTACACGATGTTCAAATTACTAAGGAAGCGCCGAACTACCGTCTAGGGAACTAATTACCCAACGGAAACGTTTGCTTTTTCCTTGAAGCATTAAGAAGAGGCGAGTACACTCGCCTCGGTTTTAATCACTTAGCCTTAAAAAGACTGCTCAAAATGACTAAAAATATCCATGACCAACGTATTCTGATCTTGGACTTCGGTTCTCAGTACACTCAATTAGTAGCACGCCGCGTACGTGAAATCGGCGTTTACTGTGAACTATGGAGCTGGGATGTAGAAGAAGCGGATATTCGCGAATTCAACCCAGATGGCATTATCCTATCTGGCGGTCCAGAAAGCGTAACGGAAGAGAACTCTCCACGCGCGCCTCAATATGTGTTTGATTCTGGTGTTCCTTTGCTTGGCGTATGTTACGGCATGCAAACCATGGCGGAACAGCTAGGAGGCAAAGTGGCGGGCTCTAACGAACGTGAGTTTGGCTACGCTCAGGTTAAAGTTTCTGGTGAATGTGCTCTATTTAAAGACCTTGAAGCAACTCAAGACGTTTGGATGAGCCATGGCGACAAAGTAGTAGAGATCCCAGCCGATTTCGTAAAAGTTGGTGAGACAGACACTTGTCCTTACGCTGCGATGGCGAATGAAGAGAAGAAATACTACGGCGTTCAGTTCCACCCAGAAGTGACACACACAAAAGGTGGCCTACAAATGCTTGAGAACTTTGTTCTTGGCGTATGTGGCTGTGAGCGTCTATGGACATCGGAATCTATCATCGAAGACGCGGTTGCTCGCATTAAAGAGCAAGTGGGTGACGACGAAGTTATCCTAGGTCTATCTGGTGGTGTTGATTCATCGGTAGTTGCGATGCTGGTTCATCGCGCAATCGGCGACAAGCTAACGTGTGTATTTGTTGATAACGGTCTACTTCGTCTAAACGAAGGTCAACAAGTAATGGATATGTTCGGCGACCAATTTGGTTTGAACATCATCAAAGTTGACGCTGAAGAACGCTTCCTAAAAGCACTTGAAGGCAAGTCTGACCCAGAAGAGAAGCGTAAGACTATCGGTCACGTATTCGTAGATGTATTCGATGAAGAGTCTAAGAAGCTGAAAAACGCGAAATGGCTAGCTCAAGGTACGATTTATCCTGATGTAATCGAGTCAGCTGCATCTAAGACTGGTAAAGCGCACGTGATCAAATCGCACCACAACGTGGGCGGTCTTCCAGATGACATGGAAATGGGTCTTGTTGAGCCACTACGTGAGTTGTTCAAAGATGAAGTTCGTAAGATTGGTCTAGAATTAGGCCTGCCTTACAACATGCTTTACCGCCACCCATTCCCGGGTCCTGGTCTAGGTGTTCGTGTTCTTGGTGAAATCAAGAAAGAGTACTGTGACTTGCTACGCCGTGCTGATGCTATCTTTATTGAAGAGCTTCACGCAGCTGATTTATACAACAAAGTATCTCAAGCGTTCACGGTATTCCTACCAGTACGTTCTGTTGGTGTAATGGGCGATGGCCGTAAGTACGATTGGGTTGTGTCTCTACGTGCGGTAGAAACCATCGACTTTATGACGGCACACTGGGCGCACCTACCATACGACTTCCTAGGTAAGGTATCTAACCGTATTATCAACGAAGTTGATGGCATTTCTCGTGTTGTTTACGACATTTCAGGTAAGCCACCAGCGACTATCGAGTGGGAATAATTTTCCTCTAGACAGTTGAGTTTATAAGAACCAGCCTTCGGGCTGGTTTTTTTGTACTTCAAGTTTGTGAAGAGGTGGCTCAACTTTTTTGTGAGAGATATATACATGCGGTTAAATTAAATATATATTCATTTTAATTGTTTGATTATCATAAATGGTATTGCTATGGAACAGGCTGACGTTACCTCTCTCATTCCCATCCTTATTACTCTTTTCCTCGCGCTGACCACAAGAAATGTCGTTGTTGGTTTATTCGCCGGTGTGGTGAGTGGTGTCGCTATGCTCGAAGGGACATTTGTCGAAAAAGGGCCACTAGACTCGTTTAGTGCATTGATGAAAAGCTATCTACTGCCGCAATTAACTGACAGCTACAATGCGGGCGTCATTTTGCTCTTGGTCTTTATTGGTGGCTTTGTTGCCTTGATGGAGAAATCTGGCGGTGGTGTGGCGTTTGCTAAAAAGGTTACTCAATGGGTTGCGAGTAAATGCCAAGCTCAACTGTCCGCATGGTTCGGTGGTGTGGTTATTTTCTTCTCAGACCTTGGTACACCACTGATTGTTGGCCCTGTTTTTCGCCCTTTATTTGATAAGTTAAAAGTATCACGCCAAAAATTAGCTTTTATTATCGATTCGACTTCCTCTCCGGTGGCAATCTTGATCCCTTTTATCGGATGGGGCGTTTACATCATGGGATTGATTCAAAAAGAGTTTACTGCCCTGAATGTCAGTATGAGTGATTGGGATGCTTTCATTGGTGCGATCCCGTATCAGTTTTACGCCTTTCTTGCGATCGCGATTGTGCCGATTGTCTCTTTCTTCAAATTAGATTTCGGACCGATGGCGAAGGCTGAACAACTAGCAGAGCAGGGCTCTGACTTTGGGAAAGTGCAGGAGTCCATGAATGTGTTTACGCATAAAGATGCAAAATCTAGTTTTGTATGGGCACCTTTGCTCGTTATGCTGGCGGTTCTATGTACCATCCTCGTGCCACACGGTTTTCCATTTCAAAAAGTGGCAGGATCAACGTTTAGGGCTGCACTTTCTTCTGCATATTTCTTCGCGGCCTTCACTTTAATTGCGCTGATGGCGTTTTATGGCGTAAGAAAGCTTTCGGATGGTATTCAGGTTTATCTGAAAGGGATGTCAAACATGATGTCAGTGGCGGTGATTCTGGTATTGGCTTGGGCGCTTAGCTCGGTTGGGAAAGAATTAGGTGCAGCTGCATACATTGCTGAACAAGCTCAAGCCGGTTTCCCTTACTGGTTATTGCCAGCGGTTGCGTTTTTACTGGCCGGTATTATCTCGTTCGCTACGGGATCATCTTGGGGGACGTTTGCCATCATGATGCCATTAGTGATCCCAACTGCCGTCGCGATTGATGCACCACTGTTGGTTTGTATTGGTGCGGTATTATCTGGTGGCTTGTTTGGCGATCACTGTTCTCCCATCTCTGAAACTACGATTTTGTCGTCGACAGGAGCGGGGTGTGAACAGTATGAGCACTTCCGTACACAATTGCCTTACGCATTACTCAATGGAATGATCGCATTGGGGTGTTTTCTTTTAGCTGGAATCAACGCCTCACCAGTGATTGTGCTTGCCGCAATTATTTCTCAGTGTGTGGTTTATTTTGTGCTGTCTAAACAAAAGTCAACCGCGAAGCTAGAGGTGGTTTCGGCAGAACAATAAAGAGAGAAACATCACAAAGCGGAGGCTCACAGGGTCTCCGCTTTTCTTTTGAGTCAAGGTAACATTTTTCTTGTGACAAAATGTGTGTGAGGACCTATTTATTCATTTTGTCTCGCAGAATCAACGTACTTGGCTCGGTGTTTCGTATATATGATCCACTATATGTCTAGTTATTCCTCGTATATTGTATTGTTGAAATCCGGAGACTAGACATGTTTGCACTCAAACATCTTCCTCTTGCATTGAGTTGTGTCTTAGCAGCACAAGTGAATGCGAGTATGAATATTCAGCCCGATCCGCAAAATCCGAATGGTTATGTTATTGCTCGTGGTGACGTTCAAGCCGTAGAGCAAAGCAAAACTTCTGATCCTATGTATGCCATTTGGTCACAAGCATTAGAGACACGCCCGAACTCAGTGGTTGAAGCGATTGTTCCAGGGGCGACAACCAACCCAGAAAACGTGAAGCGTGTAGAGCGTGTATTCCCCGAAAGTGAGTGGGACTTCCTGACTCAAATGGCGGCACCTGAATACACTTACACGCGTTTCCTACGTGCAATTGGTAAGTTCCCTGCATTCTGTGGTGAGTACACAGACGGTCGTGATTCGGATGCAATTTGTAAAAAATCGATCGTGACAGCGTTTGCTCACTTTGCACAAGAAACCGGTGGCCATATTTCGATTGATAACGTATCGGATAATCCGCTAGGGTTGGAAGAGTGGCAGCAAGCTTTGGTTCATGTGCGAGAAATGGGATGGTCTGAAGGGCAAGAAGGTTACACAACAGGTTGTGGTCAAAATGACTGGCAAAACAAACGCTGGCCATGTGAGTCTGGACAAGGTTACTTTGGACGTGGTGCAAAGCAGCTTTCTTACCATTTTAACTATGGCGCGTTCTCTGAAGTGATGTTTGATGGCGATGCATCTGTATTGCTGAAAAATCCAGGCTTGGTTGCGGATTCGTGGCTGAACTTAGCATCGGCTATCTGGTTCTTCCTAACCCCACAAGCACCGAAACCTGCAATGCTACATGTGATTGACCGTACTTGGGTGCCTTCACAGCGTGAGCTTGATGCTGGCATTGGTTACGGCTTTGGTACCACCATCAACGTGATCAATGGTGGTATTGAGTGTGGAGAGCAAAACAAAGATAAAGGTCAACCTGTTAACCGTATTCGCTATTGGGAAGGACTTGCCGCTCATTATCAAATTCCAATTGAAGCCGATGAGACCAATACCTGTTGGCAGCAGACGCCTTACGGCAGCTTAAATCTGAATGGTGCGACAGACGTGTTGTACACCAACTGGGATGGGAACTGGAAATACTACTCAGATCGTCCGGGAGGCCACTCTTTTGAATGTGAACTTGTTGGTTTCCAAACGGCTTACTCTGCGCTAGTTGCGGGTGACTATGAGAAATGTGTAACTAACTTCTACCAATCTCATGCGGGTTGGCCAGAAGTTCGTGTAGTTGACAAGTTAGACCCAGTGGATCCGGTCGATCCGCCTGTAGGTGGTGTGGCAGCTTGGGATTCTGGCAAAGTATATAACACGGGTGATCAAGTTTCTTACCAAGGTGCTGTTTACGAAGCGAAATGGTGGTCACAAGGTAATGAGCCAACGAAAGGAGACCCTTGGAAGCTGGTTTCAGGCACTCCTACGGAGCCGCCTACAACGGAACCTGAACCACCGGTGACTGAGCCAGAGCCGCCAGTAACCGAGCCAGAACCACCAGTGACAGGCAATTTTATTCAGTGGGAGCCGGGTGTAACGCAAGTCGCTAACGGCGATAAAGTGACGTACCAAAACAAATGTTTTGTTGCGAAAAATGGCCCAGGAGTGTGGGAAAGCCCAACGCAAAGCAACTGGTTCTGGGACGAGATTTCTTGTCAGTGATCGAGTAAAAAACAACCTAACCATCTATAAAGACTCTGCTTTTTTGCAGGGTCTTTTTTTATATATGTAGTGGTTTATTTATGGAATCTAAGTTTTCAATAACAGCTTTTCTCTTTTGTTCTGCAGCCCATTAAAATTCGCGCGCATTTTTTATCAACATTTTTGAAAAAAGGTATTTGTACATGTCGACAAAACTGGCTAACCCAGCACCGCTAGGTCTAATGGGTTTCGGTATGACCACTATTCTGCTCAATATTCATAATGCAGGATTTTTCCCAATTGACTCTATGATCCTAGCGATGGGCATCTTTTACGGTGGCCTTAGCCAAGTAATCGTTGGCATCATGTGCTTTAAACGCGGTGATACGTTCGGCACAACTGCGTTTACTTCTTACGGTCTATTTTGGCTAACATTGGTTGGTCTAATCGTAATGCCTCACATGGGTCTTCCTGCAAGCCCTGCAAGCTTTATGGGTTGGTACCTAGCGCTTTGGGGCATCTTCACTGGTTTCATGTTCATTGGTTCTCTATGTTACCCAACAGCGAAGCAAGTGGTATTTGGCTCTCTAACTATCCTATTCTTCTTGCTTGCTGCTCGTGATTTCACTGGTAGCGAAGTGATCGGTGCTATCGCTGGCTTCGAGGGTATCTTCTGTGGCGCAAGTGCAATTTACTTCGCAATGGCACAAGTACTGAACAACGAATTTGGTCGTGAAGTGTTACCTGTAGGTAAAGCAAAAATCGCTCGTAAAGTTGAAGCGGTTATCGCCTAAGCTGTTACTCATAATGAAGAAAGGGGGATTAACCATTGGTTAATCCCCCTTTTTTATGTCCTCAATCGGACCACTGCTTTTTCTTATTTATGTGATAACGCTATGTTGATGGTTGCTCAACAGTTTCTGCGCTATTGCTGTCTGCCGTTGGTGCTTTACCCGTTTTACGTCGGTACTTATCTTCCCAGTAATCTGCGCCTTTAATGCCCAGTGCAACAGGGTTAAATGTAAAATCGGTCACACCACGTTTTTGTTGCTCTTCGTAGTCGTTCAGTGCTTTGAGTGCAGGCTTCGACATAAAGAAGATGATCAAAATACCGATGATGTTTAGCCACGCCATCAGTCCTACGCCTACATCACCCATCGCCCATGCTAAGTTGGCGGTTTTCACGGTTCCGTAGAACACGGATGAAATAATGATGACTTTCAGAATAAACATCAGTCCATTTACTTTGAACGTACGACGAATGTAAGCAATGTTCGTTTCTGCAATGTAGTAGTAAGCCAGAATGGTCGTAAACGCGAAGAAGAATAGAGCGATTGCGATGAATGGTTTACCCACGCCAGGTAGTGCGCTTTCGATCGCCATCTGTGTAAACACAGGACCATTTGCACCAATATCCGCTGGTAGGTTTTGAACCAGGAATGTACCTTCAATCGCACCATTTACGTTGTACGCGCCAGTGATAAGAATCATGAACGCGGTTGCTGAACACACAAGTAGTGTATCGATGTAAATAGAGAAAGATTGAACAAGACCTTGCTGAGCAGGGTGATCAACACTCGCTGCTGCTGCTGCGTGAGGACCAGTACCTTGACCTGCTTCGTTGGAGTAGACACCACGTTTTACACCCCAGCCGATTGCTGCACCAACGCCTGCCATTGGTGTGAACGCGTCACCAATGATCATGCCGAAAATGCGCGGAACCTCACCAATGTTTAGAAGGATGATGACAAACGCAGTAATGATGTAAGCTAACGCCATAAATGGTACAACGACTTGGGTAAAGTTCGCGATACGCTTTACGCCACCAAAAATGATGAAAGCCAAAATGACACAAACAACCGTACCAGTGAAAATTTTAGCAAAACTGAAGGTACCAATAGCGGTTTCAATCATGTCACCTGAGCCAAATGCGGCTTCTACTGCGTTACCGATACTGTTCGATTGAACGCCAGGAAGTAGAACACCACAAGCAAAGATGGTCGCGATAGCAAAGATCCAAGCGTACCATTTTTGTCCCATTGCTTTCTCAATATAGTAAGCAGGGCCACCACGGAACTCGCCTTCGTCTTCTTCTTTATAAATTTGTGCAAGTGTTGATTCTGCGTATGCGGTTGCAGCGCCAAAGAAGGCAACGACCCACATCCAGAATACGGCGCCTGGGCCACCGAAACCGATAGCAGCGGCAACACCAGCAATGTTACCTGTACCTACACGGCCAGATAGTGAAACGGCAAGTGCCTGAAATGATGATATCCCTTTTGCTGAACTCTTCCCTGAAAGTAATAAGCGCCACATCTCAAAGAAGTGACGAATTTGTACAAAACGCGTCATGATTGAATAGAACAAACCTGCGCCAAGGCACAAATAGATCAGTACCGGGCTCCAAATAATTCCATTCAGAAAATCAACTAATGACTGCATGAGTATTTTCCCTGTTAGTTGTGTTTGTGGTTGTTTTTCACACAATACATTACCCTTTATGTAATGCAATTGTTAACTTTTTTAGCTACAAATCCTTTGTAGCGTGATGATGAACACAGAATGGAGAGTAGTTGTTAAAATTTGGTTCTTGTTGCTTATTTGCTCCTTTTAGGTAGAAGATTTGCCTGATGATTAATTATGCAGCACATTGTCATTTAAATGTGCTGCGATTTTGATGAGTTAAAAATGCCAGTGGTTATGCATTTTGTGGAGTAAGTGTCTGCCTGTTTTTTGTTCAGTCATGTCCTCAGGCGTAACGACAAAGGTTAAGCTCCGCATTATCCATCACTTTTGCTTTTTCACCTTTCATTACGCTTGCTAGCAATTGACCTGAACCACAAGCCATCGTCCAGCCCAGAGTTCCGTGTCCGGTGTTAGTAAAAAGGTTATCGTATTTAGTCGCACCGATAATTGGTGTGCCATCAGGCGTCATTGGCCTAAAGCCGCTCCAAAACTCAGCTTGGCTGAAGTCACCACAACGAGGAAAAAGATCACGGATGACCATTTCGATGGTGTTTTTGCGCTTTTGTGGAAGGGAAGCATCAAACCCTGCTAATTCTGCGGTGCCAGCTACGCGAATTCTGTCATCAAATCGAGTCATAGCGACTTTATAGGTTTCATCCATTACAGTAGATCGAGGTGAGAAGTGTTCATCTTCCATCGGTATGGTGAGTGAATAGCCTTTGACAGGGTAGACCGGAATATCAATATCGAGTTGCTTGAGTAGCGCTGTAGAGTAGCTGCCAGAGGCCACCACATATTGGTCTGCTTTAAATTGTCCTCGGTTCGTTTGGACACCTATGATCTTTTTGCCTACTGTAACCCAATTGCTTACTTCAGTATCGAACTCAAATCGGACACCGTGTGCCTTAGCAAGCTCCGTTAGTTGTTGGCAAAATTGATGGCAATCGCCCGTTTCGTCATCAGGTAGATGCAAGCCACCAACCAGTTTGTCTTTCACAAGTGCAAGCCCTGGCTCTTGTTCAATACATTGTTCGACGTCCATTAGCTTAAATCGGGTTCCGCTTTGTTCAAGGAGCTGCATGTCCTTTTCAATGGCTTGCAGCTGTTGATGTGTTCGGAATACTTGCAAGGTCCCAAACTGACGTCCTTGATACTCAATGGCGTGTTCTTGGCGTAACTGTTCTAAGCAAATACGGCTGTGGTTGGCGATCGAAAGCATGCGAGCCTTGTTAACTTGATAGCGAGGTAGGGTGCAGTTCGCGACCATTTTACTTGCCCAGCGGATCATGTCGGCATTCAGAGTGGGTTTGATTTTAAGTGGAGCATGCTCCTCCATTAACCACTTAATGGCTTTAACAGGAACACCAGGCGCAGCCCAAGGCGAAGAATAGCCATATGAGATCTGCCCGGCATTGGCGAAGCTCGTTTCCATGGCACTGCTTGCTTGGCGGTCAATGACGGTAACTTGATAGCCTGCTTGAGATAAATACCAAGCAGAGGTTAAGCCGATAACGCCGCTGCCTAATACGATGACTTCCATTGATGCACTCCACACATTTATCAGAGTGCTCAGTTTCTTTTCTTTACCTTTTGTTAACAATCGATATAAATTACACACAGCGTTTAGAAAAATTATAGGCTCAAGGATGAAAAGTAATCTGATAAGTGGTTTGTGTTTATTTAGCCAAGTCGCGGAGTACAACAGCTTTACTGGTGCTGCAAGACATTTACACCTCACCACTGGTGCCATAAGCCAACAAATTATTCATTTGGAGGCGTTATTAGGTTTTACTTTATTTGAACGCCACTCTCGCGGTATTCGTTTAACCGTAAAAGGCACTCAGTTACACCAAGCGACGCAGTTTCACTTTTCGGAACTGAGCAAATTGCTTGATGAGCTCAAAGTAGAAAAGCAAACCAATGAAATTCGTTTGAAGTTGACGCCTTCTTTTGCTTTCAAATGGTTAGTCCCAAAGCTCGAAAGCTTCCATCATGATAATCCGGATATCCAAGTACAAATCTTTGCGGAAGGTGCGCTGGTAAATAGTGAGATAAAAGACTATGACGTCGCAATTGACTATGGTCTTCATCCTTATAGAAATGCTAACGCGGAGCTGATTTTGGATGAGCATCTGCTACCGGTGATGAGTCCAAAATACCTTGAGGATCATGGCTGGCTAAAAACGTTGTTTGGTGAGCAAAAAAACTCAATGCCAGTGAAGCAATGGCAAGAGGCGACGCTACTACACGATGCGATGCCATGGGAAAAAGCGACGCGTGACTATGAGTGGCTATATTGGGCGTCAGCGATGGGGTTGGATTTTAAAACCGATATCGGACACTTTTTTAATCGAACGGATATGGCGATGTCTGCAGCCGAAGCAGGCGTTGGGATTGCGATGGCACGAATGGCACTGATTGAGGATGAATTGACGACAGAGCGTTTGGTTTCTCCATTCAAACCGATTCCTGCCAATGCAGGGTATTACTTGATCATGAACACACGTACGAATGCGACAGAAACGTTTCGTCACTGGTTACTTGGACAGTTGAATTAGCGTTTTATCTCTGTGATTCATCCCTACGTTATTTGTTGAAAAATTGTGCAATATAAGTTTTAAGCAAGGTAAGTGCTTTGCTTGCCGCTATTTGAGTGATGAAAGACAGGGAAGAACATGAAAGACGAAACGCTATCCATCCATTTTGGTTACGAAACTGACCCTACCACTAAATCTGTCGCGACGCCGATTTATCAAACAGTCGCGTACGAGTTTGACAACGCGCAGCACGGCGCTGATCTGTTTAACTTGGAAGTGCAGGGGAATATCTACACTCGCATCATGAATCCGACTAACGATGTTCTGGAAAAACGCATGGCGGCGTTAGAAGGCGGCATTGCTGGATTGGTCGTGAGTGCGGGGAGCGCAGCGATTAACTATGCAATTCTGACCTTAGCGCAAGCGGGCGATAACATCGTTTCTACGCCGCAACTTTATGGCGGTACTTATACCTTGTTTGCGCACATGCTCCCAAATCAAGGTATTCAGGTGAAGTTTGCTAAAGATGACAAGCCAGAAAGTTTGGCCGAATTAATTGATGAAAATACCAAAGCGGTGTACTGCGAGAGCATTGGTAACCCTGCGGGCAATATCATCGATTTAGAACGTGTGGCGGAGCTTGCTCATGCACAAGGCGTACCTGTGATTGTGGATAACACCGTTGCGACGCCAGTGCTTTGCAAACCCATCGAATTTGGTGCGGATATCGTAGTTCACTCTCTCACTAAATACGTTGGTGGGCATGGCACCACATTAGGTGGCGTGATTGTGGATTCAGGTAAATTCCCTTGGGCGCAGCACAAAGACCGCTTTCCTGTTTTCAACCAACCAGAACCTTCTTACCACGGCGTGGTGTATACCGAAGCGTTTGGTGAGGCGGCATTTATCGGGCGTGCGCGTACCGTACCACTGCGTAATACCGGAGCCGCATTATCACCGATGAATGCATTTATGCTTATGCAAGGGCTAGAAACGTTACCGCTGCGTATGGAGCGCCATACCGAGAACACACTCAAAGTGGCTGAATTCTTGGAACAGAATGACAACGTCAGTTGGGTAAGTTATGCCGGATTGCCAAGTTCTGAACACTTCCATCTCGCCGAAAAATACATGAAAGGTAAGCCTTCTGCGATTTTGTCGTTTGGTTTAAAAGATGGTTATGAAGCCGGAGTGCGCTTTTATGACGCTCTGAAAATCTTTAAGCGTTTGGTGAACATTGGCGATGCAAAATCATTGGCTTGTCATCCAGCATCGACGACTCATCGTCAGTTGAGCGAAGCAGAACAAAAACAAGCTGGTGTGTCACCAGAGATGATTCGTTTATCTGTGGGTATTGAGCATATTGACGATATCCTAGCCGATTTAGAACAGGCACTAAACGCGTAAAACGATTCTTTTTTTAGCTTTTGGTTACCCATAGGCCAGCCTTTAAAAAAGCTGGCCTTTATTTTTTTTATTGTTTAAATATCAAAGGTTTTATTGTTTTTGGGTTGTGGTATTCCAAAAGCTCATGGTGGGTGAAATTTATTCCCTTGTCGCGTTTGGGTTTGTTCCTGATGATATGTGCAAATCTTATACATTGGAAGGGACTCAAATGTCTTACGTATTTCACCGTCATTGCCATGCCACGCTGCCAATCATCGATAAAGGTGAAGGTGTTTATCTATTCGATAAACAAGGAAAACAGTATCTCGATGCTTGTGGTGGCGCTGCGGTATCAAACCTTGGCCATAGTCATCAAGCCGTTAAAAAAGCCATGTTGGAACAGCTCGAGAGAGTGCCATTTGCTCATACTGGATTTTTTACTAGTGACAGCAGTGAGCGACTAGCGGAATTGATTTGTCAGCATATGCCTGAGCAGTTCAACCATGTGTATTTAGTCAGTGGCGGATCAGAGGCGGTGGAGTCGGCACTAAAAATGGCGCGGCAGTATTTTGTAGAATCAGGTAAGCCAGAGAAAAAGCAATTCATCGCGCGTCAGCAAAGTTATCACGGCAATACGTTGGGGGCTTTGGCTGTCGGAGGTAATGAATGGCGACGTGAACCGTTCAAACCCATCTTACACCCGAGCCATCATATCGCCCCTTGCTATGCTTATCGTTATCAGCATAGTCATGAGTCGGAATTGGATTACTCATTGCGAGCGGCGAATGAACTAGAGGCAAAAATTCTTGAGTTGGGCGCTGATAATGTAATGGCTTTTGTCGCCGAGCCTATTGTGGGAGCCACAGCTGGAGCTGTGCCTGCGACTCAAGGTTACTTCAAACGTATTCGCGAAATATGCGACCAATACGATGTGTTATTGATCTTGGATGAAGTCATGTGTGGCGTTGGGCGAAGTGGCAGTTTTTTTGCGTTTGAGCAAGAAGAGGCAGAGCCCGATCTGGTTTGTATGGCTAAAGGGCTTGGTGCGGGTTATCAACCTATTGGCGCGGTGGTTGCGAATGATCGAGTCTATCAAGCTATTGCTGATGGAAGCGGTTTTTTCCAACACGGTCATACCTTTATGGCGCACCCTATGGCGTGCGCTGCCGCCGTGGCAACAATTGAAACCATCTTCCAAGATGACTTATTAACGGCGGTGAATCGGCAAAGTGTTTTGCTGCGTAATGAGCTTACTTCTGCATTGGCCCATTTACCGTACATTGGCGACATTCGTGGTAAAGGCTTGTTTGTTGGCATTGAGCTGGTGGCGGATAAAGAAAGCAAGGCGCCTCTGAGTAAAGCCACATTGGCAGACAAACGCATCAAACAGCGAGCAATGGAAAATGGCTTAATGTGCTATCCAATGGGCGGAACGATTGATGGCGTTAATGGGCACCATATCTTGCTTGCGCCGCCATTCATTATTCAGCCTCACCATATTGATGAGCTAGTTGGCAAACTCTCATTAACGCTAAAAGAGGTAGCGAAGGAATGGAATTAGAAAATCGATGTATACGAGAGCCTATCGCTATTATCGTGGCCCCAAACGGTGCAAGAAAAACTAAGCACGATCACGCCAGCTTACCCATGACAACAGACGAACTGGTTGCAGAGGCTATCGCTTGTCAAACGGCAGGGGCTGCCATGATCCATTTGCATGCTAGAGACGCCAACGGACGTCATTCATTAGACATCGACGACAACATGGCAATTTACCATGCCGTGAAAGAAGCGGTGGGACAAAACATGATGGTACAGCTCACCACAGAGGCGGTGGGCTTGTATTCTCCGCCACAACAGATGGCGTTAGTTAAAGCTGTGAAACCAGAAGCGGCTTCTTTTGCATTGAGGGAGTTAATCCCTGATCGCGCAAGTGAGAAAGAAGGGCATGCCTTTTTCCATTGGGTGGCAGAACACAACATCGTGAGCCAAATTATTCTCTACGATGCAACCGACATTGAACGTTATTTCCAACTGCGTGATGCGGGCGTGTTACCTAAAACGCATCAGCATGCATTAGTGGTGTTAGGGCGTTATCACCAAGCTCAACAGTCTTCGCCATGGGATTTACGAGGTTTGAATTTGGCGCGTTTTGACGAGGAAGAAATTCGATGTGCCATTTGTGCTTTTGGTGCGCGAGAGCAAGACTGTTTAGCGAGTGCGATGTTACTTGGATTCGATGTGAGAGTGGGGTTTGAGAATAACCACGTCGATGTGGCAGGCGAATTAGCAATCAGTAACGCGGCTCAGGTGGAAGCTCTACGTGATGTGGCGCATCGCTTTGCGATTCCTTTACGCAGTGCGCAAAGTTTGCGTTCAGCTTTGAAGTAAATCTGCTCGCGGAAAAGAAAAAAAGAAGAAAGGAAAGTAAAAAGGCTCCATCGGAGCCTTTTCGGTATTTGTCGTTAGTTCTCAGTTTGCGCTACAGGTTGACGAGCGGGATGTTTGATAAACACCGCGACAACAGCCGCTATCGCTAATGCAAAACAGTAGTAAGAATTGGCAACTACTTCAAGTGGCGAGAGGTTGAACACGGAACCTAGCAGTAGTACTTGAGCACCGTAAGGCAACACGCCTTGCACCACGCATGAGAAAATGTCTAACAAGCTTGCTGAGCGGCGAGGAGAGACATTATTCTCTTCCGCCAGTTGGCGAGCAACGCTGCCCGATACAATGATGGCTACGGTGTTGTTTGCCGTACAGCCATTGACCATTGATACCAAACCTGCAATACCTAGCTCGCTTGCACGACTGTTCGCATGCTTAGAGTGACTAGAGCCAAACGCGTGGATAAGGCTACTAACGAAATTTGTTAGAAAAGCAAGACCACCTTGGCGACGCATCAGTTCACTCAAGCCACCAATCAGCATGGATAACAAGAAGATCTCTTGCATGTTACCAAAGCCTTTGTATACGTCTTGGGCTAGATTAGTTAGTCCGTAATTGTCAATCGATGCCAAGCTCACGCCGCCAGCCAAAAGAATGCCAATCGACAGAACCACAAACACATTCACACCAGATACCGCTAGGATCAAAATAGTGATGTACGGCAAGACTTTTAGCCACTCAATATCGCCAGTTGCAGGCACTTGAGTCGCAGTACTGTTGAAAGCGAACACTGCAATCGCGATCAACGCCGCAGGTAAAGCAATACGAATGTTCTCTTTAAACTTGTCTTTCATCTCACAACCTTGAGAGCGTGTCGCCGCGATGGTGGTGTCAGAGATGATAGAAAGGTTATCACCAAACATAGCGCCGCTCAGTACAACGCCTGCGGTTAACGGTAAGCTCATTCCTGCTGATTCAGCAATACCCAACGCTACGGGGGCAACGGCTGCGATGGTACCCATCGAAGTCCCCATTGCTGTTGCGATAAAAGCAGAAATCAGAAAAATGCCCGGTAAAATCATGCTGGTTGGAATAGCGGATAAACCAAGGTTCACTGTTGCATCAACACCGCCAGAGGCTTTTGCTACCGCAGCAAAGGCACCTGCAAGCAGATAGATCATACACATTGCGATGATGTCTGGGTGGCCAACACCACGCATGAAGTGTTCGATTGAGCGGTTAAGTTTCTCTTTACTTAAAAGAAACGCAATGATGATGGCTGGTAACACCGCGATGGGTGCAGGCAGCTGGTAGAAGGCAAATTCCACGCCTTGCAAAGATAAGTAAGTGCCTACGCCAATAAATAGCGCAAGGAATACAATTAATGGGATCAGTGCGACCGCAGACGGTGCAACTGTTTTAGTAGTTTGTTGGGAACCGGACATGTAAACGACAATGTTAATGATAAGAGAGAAGAGCAGACTAATATCACACTTCTACATTGTCAACGTCTAGACGTCTAAATGGCTGTTTAAATTTTACACGTAAAGAAAAAGATAAAAGCTCGTGTTGCGTATCTCACTGATACCACGAGCTTTAGTTATGCGCTAATGAAGAGACTGTTGTTATTGCATTGATTTGGCTTTTTTGCGTTTAACAATACCTAAAACCATCCACGTAAATAAGACAGCAGCAAATGCCCATACCAGATATTTGTATTCGGTGTACAGGTTGCTCAACACGCTTAAATGCTCAAATGCAAAGTGAGTTAACAAGCTGAATACCAATACCCAAACCGTCGCCGCGAGGGCGTTACCGAGCAAAAACTCTCTACGTGGCATTTTCGCGATACCGCATGCAAGAGGCATAAATTGCTTCATTCCTTCAATAAAGCGGCTGACGACCAAGCACGTAGGGCCGTATTTCTGGATAGTCAATTGAAGCGTTTGCATCTTCGGGCCGGAAATGTAGCCTTTTTTATCCAACCAGCCTTCAAAGTAATAGCCGATTAGGTAACCACAGGTATTACCCAAAAAGCAGCTCAGCCACGATACCATAATTACCATACTTAGGTTCATGACTTGTTCTGACGAGAGCAAAGATGCCGCGATCATCAGTGATTGACCAGGCATCGGGATACCTATCCCTTCTAGAAATATACTGACAATCAGCGCAACGTAGCCGTATTGCTCAAGCAAAGGCTTCATTGACACGAGAAGTTCGTTAATATGTTCCAAAAGCTTTCCCCTAATAAAAGCGGAACGAAGTTGGAGTGATACTCCGAATGTCCTATTGGGTCAATTCTTGTTTCTCACCATTGAGAAAAACTGACATGCCTCTGATAATTGCGCAGAATCAACCTGCAGCAGGCTTTATTCGCCGCCACGCTCTTTGGTAGCGGCGAATTAGGGAGATCCTTATGACTCTTTGGCTTTGGTGAATGCACCATACAAATCAAGGCGGCGATGACGTAAGTTGGTGACAGAGCCTTCGGTATTAAGCTGTTTCAACTTAGTCAAATCAACATCAGCGAAGATTATCATTTCGGTGTTGGCGCTTGCTTCTGTCAAGGTCGCATCGTGTGGAAAATAGATATCCGACGGTGAAAATACGGCAGATTGTGCGTACTGGATATCGACATTATCAACACGAGGTAAGTTGCCGACACTGCCCCCAATTGCAACGTAGCATTCGTTTTCGATGGCTCGTGATTGGGAACAGATTCGTACTCGTTGGTAGCCATTTTTTGTGTCTGTCCAGAAAGGAACGAACACAATTTGTGCGCCTTGCTCGGCGAGCATTCTTCCCAACTCTGGGAACTCGCTGTCATAACAAATCAGTATGCCGACTTTGCCTGCATCGGTTTCGAACACTTGAACATTGTCACCACCGTCGATCACCCAGTCTTTTTGCTCATGGGGCGTGATGTGGATCTTATATTGAGCGTTTATTTCACCATCTCGTTGCAGCAAGTAGGCCACATTATACAACTTGCCATCTTCGATGACGGGCATACTGCCTGCAATAATGTTGATGTTGTAGGTGACGGCCATCTGCGAGAAGCGGTTTTTGATCTCTTCTGTAAAGCTAGCCAAAAAGCGAATTGCTTCGACGGAATTTTGGTCGTTTTGCAATCCCATCAGCGGCGCGTTAAAGAATTCAGGGAATAGGGCGAAATCGGCTTTGTAGTTCGCAAGAGAAGAGATGAAGAACTCAGCCTGATCGAGCAAGTCCTCTAAGTCATTCATAGCACGCATTTGCCATTGCACAACACCAATCCGAATCAGCGTTTTTTCTACATCGTGTACGGATTGAATATCCTCTTCGTAGAAGAAGTTATCCCACTCCAGTAGAGTTGCGTAGCCTTTAGAAGCACTATCCTCTGGCAAGTAACCACGCATAATACGCTTTACATCGAAGTCATTTGCAAGCTGAAAAGACAAAATAGGATCGTGAAGCTCACGGCGTTTTATCTTGTCGATGTATTCAGCCACGCTCAATTCGTCAGCATATTTGTGGTAATTCGGGATGCGGCCACCGGCTAAAATTGCTTTGAAGTTCTTACTCCGGCAAAGTTCTTTACGCGCATCATACAGACGGCGACCTAAACGCAGTCCACGGTAGTCCGGGTGAACAAATACATCGAGACCATACATGGCGTCACCGGTCACTTGGTTTTGGATGACGTTGTTCTCGGTGATGATGTCGGTGTATAGGTGAGGAAGTGAAAATCGGTTGTAGTCCACTTTGATTGTTAGCGCTGCGCCGACAATTTTTCCGTTATCCTCAATACAGATTTGTCCATCAGGAAACTGATGAATGAGATCCATGATGGTCAGGCGTGGCCATGAGCCACCAACATCAGGAAAAACAAGGTCCATTAATTCCGCGAGCTCTGGGTAATCGGTCGGCTCAATGGTGCGTAAAGAGAGTCTTGGCGTGTTGCTGTCCATATCCTACTATCCATTTATCCTTTTTAAATAGTATGGATGAGAATGCCATAAATTTGAGCAGACAGATACCGAAGTCTTTGAGTTGTTTTGGTTTACCTAAACGAGCTTAAAGAAATAACATTAACTTAGCTTGCTCTTCAGCCATTCGTGAAACACCGCTACTTTTTTAGCCGAAAGTCGATAATTTGGAATCATCACGTAATAACCATAACCGCTCTGTAAAGAAAGGTTGAGAACATGCTGAATGTCCCCTCTTAAAATCGAATACTGCGCCATAAAATCGGGAAGCAAGGCGAGCCCTTTTCCCATTCTGACAGCTTCGCAAGCTAGGTAAAAATGTTCGACGCCTACAGGTTGATAGGTAACGGGAGATTCTACAGTGTAGACAGCTTTAAATTGCTCCCATAGCTGAGGGCGAGTGATTTGAGGTATAAACGGATAATTACTAACAGCGTGCACACTCTCAATTGCAGGAGCATTTGTGCAACCGACTAATAACAATGTTTCTTCGCACAGTAAGTGGCTGTATTCATAATGTGTGGATAATGGAAGGCAGCGAATATGTAAGTCACTTTCGTTGCTCGAATCTTTGACGTTCCCATCCCCGGTACAGACTCTTACTCGAATGTTAGGATGTTGCTGGTGGAAGTCATCAATATTAGGTATCAACCAAAGGCTGGCAAAAGAAGGGGTTACGTCCACGGTGAGTAATTCTTGCTTTGAATCTGACTGGATTAAGTTGGCAGTTGCATGCTGAATAAGCTCCAAAGCTTCTGTGACTTGCGGCAGATAACGCTTGCCCTCTTCGGTTAACTCAATACCACTCGCCCCTCTTTGTATTAAAGGTAAACCCACCAATTGCTCCAGCGATGCGATTTGTTTGCTTACTGCGCTTTGCGTAATACATAGGGCATCCGCTGCTTTAGAGAAACTGAGGTAATTAGAGACCGCGACAAACGTCCTTAATGCTCGAATAGAAGGGTATTCACTGCCTTTTAACATACTTCTGTTCCATTAAACTCTGCTTAGGCAAAGAGTAGAATATTCACGGCTTGAAGCAAAGTAAGATGCAACGTATGTGTGATTAGCTTCCTTTCTTATAAAAACTAGCTAAGCGTTTTTTGACGGATTAATCTACAAGAGTATTTTAGATGTTTATTTAATTTCTTTGAAAAATCTACAAATTAACAAGAATCTTTTTCACATCATCGATTAACCTCAATTTAGTGTTGTTTATATAAAGTAAACAGACAGATCGTTTTTTCTGTTTTTGTTCGGCGTTCTTTAGAGGATTGTCAGTATTCTATAAAATTAAACATATTTTTCATTAATTTAAAGTTGGCATTGCATTTGCTCTTTACTATTCGAACCTTCAATGGAACTTATATTAGGAGAACGAAATGAAAAGCAATGTTGTTACTTTGATTAGCCTTTTTTCTTTAGCAACGTTTAGTACTTTATCACATGCTGCGGACTCCAACGATCATGGTGTATATGTTGGCGCCAACTACGGTTACTTAAAAGTTGATGGACAAGATGACTTTGATGATGACAGCGATGTTATTCAAGGTTTAGTTGGTTACCGTTTTAATCCTTACTTAGCGTTGGAAGGTGGTTACATTGATTTCGGTAGCTATGGTAATAACCTAGCAAATGCCGAAACGGACGGCTATACAGCGGCTCTAAAAGTTACCGCTCCCATTGCTGATCGTGTCGACCTTTACGCAAAAGGCGGTCAAATGTGGTACTCGACGGATTACAACGTTGCGGGCTTCCAAGGCAACAAAGATGATGAAGGTGTATTCGCTGGTGCCGGTGTTGGTTTTAAAGTTACTGATAACTTCTTAGTTAACGCAGAATATATGTGGTACGACGTAGAACTCAATGCGGAGAATGTCGCGAACGGTGCAAACACGGAAACAGACTTTAACCAAGCATCACTAGGTGTGGAATATAGATTTTAATATTGTTAACAACTCTAAGCCCTAATAAAAAGCGAAGCCTAAATAGCTTCGCTTTTTCTGAACTCAATCTAGTTGAGGATAATAGAGCGGTTTTTAGAATAATTGTTAGTGTCTTTTACTGTCACGCTACTATATTTAGAGCATTTCTAACATGACTGTCTAACCTTCTTACTAGTCTCGAAAAACAAAGTTTTATCACTCTATAAGTAATACTCGATAGGTCGATCGCTGCGCTACCTGACATTACATTCATGTGACCTAAAATACCGCGAACGTGTTCTGTATACTCGTTTTTTAGTTTTGAGATGTACGCCATAGCTTTAGCTAGTTGATCCCAAGCAGTAAGGCCTACAGTTGCTATTTGTTGTATTATATGACCCAGACCTGAAATTCTTAATAAGGTCAAAATTGAAGAGACTATTTTACTTACCCAACCATCAGTCATCCGAGCATTATATCTATTGTTGAAGTCAAGAAATACGTTGCGTTCTAGGTAAGCTTGAGATTTGGGTTGTAGTGCCGACCACTCATTACTTGTAGCGGTATTGACATAACCCGGAACAGATTTTTTTCCTAGTCCATGAGCGCAGAAGTAGATGCCAGAACTTCCATCTAGCCGATACTCAATACCACCGTGAGTAAATGGCCAAAGAGGAGACATAGGAACTGGAGTTGTATCATGAGTGCATTGTTTAATTTCCATATAAGTCAGAGTCTATATAACCAAATAAATTACATTGGCTGTTTACGTAGTAGTCATCGTTTTCTTCATCATCAATTGAAAAAGCAAAGTACTTAAGAGGGTTCTCAGTGTCACAAGCAAGGTTAGCCATGTTATTTTTTACGTAATCCTCTATTTTATAACCATCAAAGCTTCCTTCCCAAATAATAGTACTTTCATCATTGCTGAGTTCTGCGACTAAAACAATAGTTACATAGTGCTCAATAAGAGGAGTGCTTATGACGTCTTTATTTTCATAGACTGGAGAAAACTCAAAGCGACCAGTACTGTCTGTGAATGTTGATAAGTCTATTGATTTCCCTGACGTGCTTAAACCAATACTAAGGCTAACCTTCAGGCTACTAAGGGGTTTTCCTTTCTTTGTTAACACACCATTGATTTGCGGTGTGTATTGATTAACGTGTTCGTCATTCAATTTACTTTCTTCAAAATTCATTACAATGCTCACTAATATGACTGTAATAATTCCAGCAACTTAATTTTTCACAACAATATTTTCATTTTGAAATTTAAAAATCTATATATGTTGTGTTTCTGTTCAATATCTAAGGTTACTTTGTGATTAGAGTTACATTATTTTTTGTAACTACTGTTTGTAGTCATTACATCTATAGAGTTGTAATGAAACAAGCGAGTAGGGACTAACAATGAATACATCAATCAATTCATCGAGGGAGATGAGTATAGACTTTAGACTTAGATCTAGTTATCTCTTAGAAAGGATAGGTAAGCAGAAGACTTTTAAGTTACAGGGCTTTTAGTACCATGCTCTCTGCCTTTTTGATTAGTACTTATGAACTTCTTGTTTACTGATTAATACTCAACGAGTTTGTAAACCTACATGGGCCAAAGGTATGCGGTAATCCATGTAGTAAGATTTCAGAAAGCATGAATGTTTGAAAAAAGAGACTATTTTAGTTGATACAAAAAAGGCCACCCGAAGGTGGCCTTTTCCAAACGTTTGGTGGAGCTGGCGGGAGTTGAACCCGCGTCCGAAAACCGTTCATCATTGGTACTACATGCTTAGTCGATCTTTAATTTCGCCACCCACCTGCGAACCGACACGCTAATGAATGACTAGCCTGAATTAAAATTCGCCGTTCATCTCTCAGGCGGGAGAATCCGGGCTAGCGCGTTTGGGTTTGATCCCTCGTTGTTCCCCGTCTTACGTGCGGAAGCTAGGGCGAGAGAGCTCTTAGCAGGTTATTAAGCTGCTAGTGCGTAGTTTTCGTCGTTTGCGACTATTTTTTTGCGGTTTGTTAACGAGGCCTACCGCACCTCGGCATGCACCTCAGACTTCTGAATTCCCGTCGAATCCTAAATCAGCCCCAGGTAATATTCGCATAGTAACAGAAAAGCATTGGCTGTCCAGTACTATGCGTTTAAGTGGTCAAGATTAACGCAGCGCGCTCTTCATTACGCGTGCTTTTTCTCTTGCCCAGTCTTTTTCTTTTAGATCCGTACGTTTATCGTGCAGCTTTTTACCTTTTGCTACGCCAATTTTTAGTTTCACCCAAGAGCGAGACCAGTACAGTGAGAGGGCCGTTAATGTCATACCTTCACGGTTTACACGTCCGAATAGGTTATCCAGCTCACGACGACTCATTAGTAGTTTACGCACACGTGTAGGGTTCGCCACAACGTGTGTCGATGCCTGATTTAAAGGAGTGATTGTCATGCCACTCACAAAGGCTTCACCGTCACGCATAAATACGTAACTTTCAGAAATATTGGCTTTACCTTGGCGAAGGGCTTTCACTTCCCAACCTTGGAGCTCCAAGCCAGCTTCGATTTCATCATCGATGAAATACTCGTGGCGAGCTTTTTTATTCAGCGCGATAGTATTGCTACCCGCTTTTTGTTTCGTTTTTTTCTTTGCCATAATAGCGTCATTATACGGGTTGGATATCGGATAGGAAATCCTTTTATTTGCGCAATCGTGGAATAAAAGTAAAATTGGCGAGTAGCTTTAAATCTGTACATGTATCGATAGGAGTATGTATGAAGCAAGTCAGCCGTTCTGCGCTTGTGTCTTTTAGCGCCGAACAGATGTTCAATCTGGTTAATGATGTTGCTAAATACCCTGAATTTCTGCCTGGTTGCTCGGGCTCTAGAATCATTGAGTCTTCGGGGAATGGTATGGTGGCTTCTGTCGATGTGGCGAAGGCTGGAATCAGCAAAACGTTTACGACTTCAAATGAGTTGATCCCCGGTCAGGCAATTATGATGAACTTGGTGGATGGCCCGTTTAAGACGTTGCGTGGTGGTTGGATTTTTACCGCGCTAGATGAACAAGCTTGCAAGGTTGAACTAAAGCTTGAGTTTGAATTCTCAAGTAAAATGATTGAGATGGCCTTCGGTAAGATTTTTAACGAGCTTACTAGTAATATGGTAAATGCATTTACTAAACGCGCAAAACAGGTCTACGAGTGTTATGAGTATTGAGTCAGATATGATTCACGTTGAGGTTGTCTATGCTCTTCCTCATGAACAGCGTGTATTTAACTTAGTGGTAAATAATCACGCAACGGTAGAAGAGATCATTCGACAATCCGGTGTATTGGAGTTGTACCCTGAAATTGATTTGTCCAAGAACAAAGTGGGTGTGTTTAGTCGTAACGTGAAGTTAGATGCGACTGTTCGAGATCGAGATCGAATAGAGATTTATCGTCCGTTACTCGCCGATCCGAAAGAGATTCGCCGTAAGCGGGCGGAGCAGGCTAAAACCGAGGGGAGTGCAGACCCAGTCACCGGTGGCAAGCCTAGTTCTGTACGTAAAAATAAGCAGGATTAATATAAACCCAATAGCTCATGTGAGTTACTCAAAGTTTGACTAACGTGATTTCTATATAATAAAAAACCTCCCAAACGGGAGGTTTTTTTGCAAAAGTCAGTTTACTGAATTTGCTCGTAAAATGCGTCACTTTTTGGAAAGTCACCACTGATGTCTGCGAGTGTGCCTTGGTCATTAAAGTTTACAATCAGATCTTTTTGTACTGGTTCGCCATGGCCAGGAGTATGATGATAGATGTAATACCAAGTGTTTGGATAGCCGTTTTCAATAAGCATTGGCGACCCTAATACGAAGCGAACCTGTGCTTTAGTCATCCCAAACTTTAATTTATCAACCGCACTTTGTTCTACATAGTTGCCTTGGTTGATATCAATACGATAAACCAGTCTTTCCAATACCGAACATCCTGTCAGCAATGTCATTGCTAATGGTACGGCAACTAACCACTTCTTTAATTGCATAATAATTTCTTAGTAACCTTTAAAATACTGCGCTGATAATAAACAAGCTCGACGCAGATGTAAAAAGCTATGCGTCGTATGGTAGACAATCTGACAACGAATTTTGAGTTGAGTTGCATTTATTCACCGATATTAGGCGGTAAATGTCAACACATGACGTATTAGTTAGGTGACGAAGAGCACATTTCAATCGGAGGTAGGGTGATGGACGCTTTCAGCGGTGAGCCAAGCCTAGTGACTCGTTAGTCGGTTTTGGCGAATTCGCGTAATGCATCACCTGAAAAACGATAATACTCTTTTTCATGAATTAGTGTTGCACCAATTGAGCGGTAAAACTGACCTGCGGTAGGGTTACTACTTTCAGCTGTCCAGTCCAACCTTTGGCATCCACACTTGATCGCCAAAGATGCCAGATACTTCATTAACTTGAGACCAACCCCTTTTCCTCGAACCTTCGAAGATACGAACAGATCTTTTAAGTACATCTGCCCTGAGAGTTTTGGGGCAGGGAACATGACGGTATAAGATGCAAAGCCTACGACGTCATCATTATCGTAAACCGCAATGATATTAACACCAGAATGTTCAGAGAAGACTTGGCTCTTTAGATAATGGACCAGATCGTGTTTTGATGAAGCTTTTTCTTTGAAGTAGTAATGTTCTAACTCAATAAAAATAGGGATGAGATCTAAGCAGTTGGTTTTGTGTATTGCTCTGATATCCATATCTCATCCCTTGTCGATTTATTAAGCGGCGATAAGCAGTTCTTTTGCGTTTGCCAACGTTGAGTCGGTTATTTGACTACCACCAAGTAAGCGAGCTAATTCTGCCACACGTTGTTGTTCATCTAATGCGTGCATTTGGGTTTCGGTTTGGCCTGCTTTGGTTTGCTTAGCTACAAACATTTGTTGATGGCCGCATCCTGCAACTTGAGGGAGGTGAGTGACACACAATACTTGAGTAGATTCGCCAAGCTTGCGTAGCATTTTGCCCACTACGGCAGCTGTTGGGCCACTAATACCTACATCCACTTCATCGAAGATTAAACTTGGTGTATCTACTTTCTGAGCGGTGATCACTTGGATCGCTAGAGAGATGCGTGATAGCTCACCGCCTGACGCAACTTTTGCTATAGGTTGTAATGGTTGTCCCGGGTTGGTCGATACTAAGAAGCACACGCTGTCCATGCCAAGCGGCGATGGGTGCGTGTTGTCATTGCTAACTTCGATACTGAATACTGCTTTCTCCATGCTCAATTCGTGCATGCTTTGTGTGATCAGTTTGTTCAGTTCTTTTGCGTAACGGCTGCGTGATTTGTGCAGTTTTTCTGCTTGTGTTAGAAAGCTTTGGTACTTGTGTTCTACTTCTTGAGCAAGTTCATCTAAACGTTCATCGGAGCAATCTAACGCTTCTACTTGGGCCAGAAGATCTTGATGATGCTGGTAGAGTTCTTCTGGCATTACGTGGTGTTTACGAGCTACAGACATCACTTTAGAAAAACGTTCTTCTACATAAGCCATACGAGCTGGATCAACATCGATGCCGTCTAAGTAGCTGCGTAATTCATTCTTCGTTTCTTCAAGTTGAATCATCGCTTCTGACAGCATGTTAGGTAGCTCAGATAGCTTTTCATCTAATTCGGCTAATTGAATTAGGGAGTGATTGGCCGATTGCAAAATACCAAGCGCATTGACTTCTTCACCTTCGTAAATAAGTTCGATGGCTTGCTGACAGGTAGTGGCGAGTTCACCACTGTTGGATAGTCGTTTGTGCTCTTGCTCGAGCTCTGCAAATTCTTCTTCACCTAGCGATAACTCATTTAGTTCTTTGATTTGGTATTCAAGCAATTGTTTTTGCGCCTGGTTTTGCTGGCTATTTTCTTTTAGTTGCTTGAGGTTATTGTCTGCCTGACGCCAATGCTGGTAAGCACTTCGTGTGCTTTTTAGTAGGTTTAAATGCCCAGCATATTGGTCGAGCATGGCCATTTGGTGCTCACTTTTCATCAATTGATGATGAGCGTGCTGCCCATGGATATTGATAAGTAGCTGCCCTAGAGATTTGAGTTGTGATAGTGGAACAGGGCTGCCATTAATGAAGGCTCTTGAGCGGCCTTCTTTTGTGATAATACGACGCAAAATACACTCACTGCCATCTAGCAGATCGTTATCTTCTAACCAACGTGTTGCATGTAAGTTGTTGTCCAATAAAAAAGCGGCGCTAACTTCGGTTTTCTCTTCACCTTGTCGCACCATGCCGGCATCGGCTCGTCCGCCTAAGCAGAGCCCTAAAGCATCGATAGCAATGGATTTACCCGCGCCTGTTTCACCTGTAATGGTGGTCATGCCCTTAGAAAGCTCGAGTTGTAAAGACTTAACAATCGCAAAATTATTAACACTTAGATGAGCCAGCATTTTATTTACCTGTATAACCGAACAATACTGTATAAGAGAACAGTATATACTGTTTCTTTATACAGTAAAGTCAGGTGAGGAAAATTTTCTTTGTAGGCTGTTTTTTTGTGATGAAGTGGGAAAAATGAGCCGATGTGATTACAACGACTCATTAAAATTGAACAGGTTACGGACGAGTTGGGTTAATCGTTAGTGGTTCTAGTGTGACGACTGCATTCACACCTGCACCTGGGTGATCTACGTATGAAGTATCTTGCATTAGAGTGTAGTAAACGTCGACGAAGTCATCATCATTCGTGAGTACACCATCGGGGATAGTGTCGATGATCTTGTTCGTGATTTGCGGAATAATCGCGTAAGCCTGAACTTCTGGATCTGGAATCGCTTTCAATACTTCTTCGGCAACTTGAACAAGGAGTTTTGCCAATTGTTTATAGTCTGTGCCGTCATCTTGCTCCATGAGCACAATGTCTGCCGCACCCCAGCGGTAACGAGACCAGTGAATAATGATCTGATTTGGATAGTAATCTTGGTTATCGTAGTCTAAGTATGGAAGCTCCACCAAATCGAGAGTAGGTTCATCACGACTTGGATTGACGCCCGTTACGATAGCGTAGATTTCTGCCTTGCCAGAGATCCAAGGTTCTTTGTCATCGGCTAGACGGATCTTTTTCAACTGCGTGGTTTGAATTGGAGCCGCTTCGCCCACTGCGCTACTTGACAATAACGGTGTATTTTGGCGTTGTTCATCAGCAATATATGGTTGAACTAAAGCTGGTTGACCGAGTTTTTTCATCTCAGCTTGCATAGCTTGCAAGCCTGCTTTTAGCTCTGCAGAGCTATTGTTATCAACGACAAGTACAGGTACCTCAGGGAGCTGGTAAACATCGAGTTGATGGATGTTGCCATAAACATCAAATGCTTCGATGTATTGCCAATTCTCATCATCACCACTTGGTTCAAATGCAAATAATGGCTCGACCTCGCCACTTTGCCATGCTGTTATCATGGCTTCATTTGCCAAGCGAACTTCTAACAACTGATCTGAGTATTCAGAAATACCTTTCCAGCTACGAATTTGAGTGTCAGCTTGTACAAGCTGGCGGCTGAACTCTGAGTTAGGGTTTTGCTTAACAAATGCTGATACAGACACGTTAGTCTGTTGTGGAGTAATATCTCTTCTCAACATGGGTTCAATGGCAGCATAGTTCTCACTCAATTGTTGAGCGAGGGCACGCTTCGTCTTAGTGATATCTTCCGCTTTTGCGTTGGATACACTGTTGACTTGCGTTTCCTCTGATTGGCAGCCAATAAGTGCTAATGTACTGAGAACAGACAGAATGATGGTTTTCTTCATAATATGTCCTTTATTGATTTTATGAAATAGAGTTAATACTCTATTCATGGTGAGAATATCACCGGACATAGATCATTGAATTTGCTTTTCTATCTTTTGTGTAAAGTTTGCCCACAGGATCAAAATTTATAAGCTTCTCTTTAATGATGACAAATATCGTGTCGCCTCACTACTTTGTGTCTATTTCTTGTCTAAGAAAGCCAAAAGCCAGTAGCAATTGAGCTGCTGGCTTTTTTATTGAAGTTATTGCCCTGAGTAACAAGTGTTAGAACAATTTACTAGACCAGCCAAGCTTATTCCGTAAGACGTGATAGTAGCTGTAGTCTTTTGGATGGATGAGCTTTAGTACATTTGGACTTTGATAGATGTGAATTTCGTCGCCAGGGGTAACTGGAAGCGAGACTTGTCCATCACAGCTAACTTCTTGTGTTCCACGGTTTTCTGGTGATACCACCAATTTAATTCGACGTTTTCCATCAACCACCAAAGGTCGACTCGACAATGTATGAGGGAACATTGGCACGAGTGAAATGGCATTCAAGCTAGGAGAAAGAATTGGGCCGCCGCCAGAAAGTGAATATGCCGTCGAGCCAGTCGGAGTGGAGACAATCAAACCGTCGGCCCGTAAAGAGAAGGCGAAGCTTTCATCTATGTACACTTCAAATTCAATCATATGAGCAATTTGCCCTGGGTGAAGTACGGCTTCGTTTAGCGCAGCGTTATGGCTCTTTATTTGTCCGTGGCGGTGTACTTCCGCCTCTAAAAGAAAACGTTCCTCTTCAATATACTCACCGTCGAGTACCGCTTGCAGAGACGCTTGGAAGTCGTCTGGGTTCAAGTCAGTTAAGAAGCCCAAATTTCCACGGTTCACGCCTATAACTGGCACATCAAATCGGGATAAAATTCTTGCCGCACCTAACATGTTGCCATCGCCACCAACCACAATGGCTAGATCGGCATTTTTTCCTAGTTCAACTAAGCTAGCAAACTGACTCTGTGGGATATCATCCAGTATTGCGGCAAGGCGATCGTCAATGAATACTTTATAGCCCTCAGAGGTCAACCATTGGTACAACTCTTTATGAGTTTGAATTGCTTGTTGATCTCTTGGTTTTCCGATAATCGCGATCACGTTACATGGATTTTTCATAGCATTTCCGCATTAAAGAGGCTTGAATCAGGAATCTTCATCCCCATAATAATGGCAAGTCACCTAAATATGCGAATTTTTATGTGGTTAAAGCCCGCAAAAACGCGCATGGCTTTAAGGGCATTATGTTGAATTCTGGAGATATCATGAGCAACGAAGAAAACAAAGTTACAGAAGAAGAGCTTGATCAAATCATCGAAGAGGCTGAAAAAGTAGAAGCTGAAGCACAAGAAGTTGAAGCTGAGCTTGAAGAGCTTGGTGATGAGACAGACGCTAAGATTGCTCAACTAGAAGCGGCACTATTGTCTAGCGAGGCAAAAGTAAAAGAGCAACAAGATGCGGTGTTGCGTTCTAAAGCTGAAGTAGAAAACATGCGTCGTCGCACTGAGCAAGAGATCGATAAAGCACGTAAGTTTGCGTTGAACAAGTTTGCAGAAGAGCTGCTTCCTGTTATTGATAACCTAGAGCGTGCAATTCAAGCGGCAGATACAGAGAATGAAACTGTGAAGCCGTTCCTAGAAGGCGTTGAACTAACACATAAAACGTTTGTAGACGTTGTAGCGAAATTTGGCTTGAAAGCAATCAACCCTGAAGGTGAAGCATTCAATCCAGAGTTCCATCAAGCGATGTCGATTCAGGAGAGCCCTGATCATGAATCAAACACTGTTATGTTTGTTATGCAAAAAGGTTACGAACTAAACGGCCGTGTGATTCGTCCGGCAATGGTAATGGTTGCTAAGTAACTTTAACTACCTGTTTTTTTTAAATATAAAAGCGCCCATCATTTTTGATGGGCGCTTTTTTGTTTTAAACATAAATGACTGCATCGAACTTCGTTGTATATCGATAAATGAAAATTTGATCCCCTTCATATTTTTTCCTATTGGTTAATTATTTTCCTATAGGAGATTTTCTCTCATCTCGCTGCGTGTTTATTAACGGAAAGGACTATAAGTGATTGTAATCATTCGCTGTGTGAATGTTTATTCTGCATAGGAATGTAAATATAGTCATTTTTTCTAAAATAATTTCGTTAACAAAAATGTAAATTATCACTTTATTTTGTAACTTCGGTGTGTATGATTTGCGACTAATGCTTTAAAAGTAAGCATATATAACTACAAAAATGTAAATAGCAAACACAACATATCGGAGATTTATAATGGATAAATCGCTTTCTAGTAAGATTTTTATAGGCTTGTTTGCCGGCCTTGTGCTGGGGACAGCAATTCAGTACTTATTTAGCGGTATTGCGATTTTTGATACATACCTACTTGGAGCAGCAGAAGGTGTTGGCGGCATGTTCGTCTCACTGATCAAATTGCTTGTTGTTCCTTTAGTTTACGTTTCAATCGTATGCGGCATTGTTGACTTGAAAGACATCAGTGCATTTGGTCGTCTTGGTGGAAAAACTTTTACCCTTTACATTCTTAACACCATCATTGCGATTACGGCGGCTTTGACTGTCGGCTTGATCTTCCAGCCAGGAGCGGGCGCTAATCTAGCAGGAACGGTATCTGAGGCTGTACAGCTGACAACGACAGAGACGCCGGACATTTTCTCTTTAGTTGTTAACATTGTTCCTAGCAACCCTGTACAAGCGTTTGCTAGCGGCGACATGTTGCAAATCATCTTTATGGCAATTTTGACGGGGCTTGCAATTCAAGCTTTGGATTCTCGTGGTGGCCCAGCTATTCGCACATTCAAAATGGCAAATGAAATCATGATGAAATTGGTTGGATTAGTGATGAGTCTTGCACCATATGGTGTGTTCGCACTAATGATTCAACTAGGTGCAACGCTAAACGCCAATACATTAATGTCCGTTGCCGGTTACGTGGCTTTGGTGGTTGCGATGTTGGTGTTCTGGATCTTCTTCTTCTACCCAATGGCAGTGAGTATTGCGACAGGAACCTCTCCAAAGACTTTCCTACGTGCAACTCGTGAGCAGATTCTTTTCTCTCTATCTACCGCGAGCTCAAACGCGACTATCCCGGTAACGATGCGCACACTGACAGAAAAGCTTCAGGTCTCTAAATCGGTTGCTGGCTTCGGTGTACCACTGGGCGCAACGATGAATATGTCTGGTGTGTCTATCTATATTGCTCTAGCAACGATGTTTGTTGCGAACGCTTTTGGCCAGCCAATTAACACCGCAGACATCTTCACACTTGGCTTAACTATTCTTCTGTTATCTATTGGTGCGGGCGGCGTTCCTGGGGGTGGCGTGGTAATGGTAGGCGTTTTGCTTCACCAGCTAGGTTTACCACCTGAAGGTTTAGCAATCATTGCAGCGGTCGACCGTATCAATGATATGTTCTGTACATCATCTAACGTTGTCGGCGATACGGCAGTGAACACCATTGTTGCAAAAACAGAAGGTGAGATAGGTAAAGAAGAAGGTGTTGATGCTGAGCCTGCTCAAGCGAACGCCTAATACCTTGAATAATTTATTTTAACCCTAATATTGAAGCGAGCTCTTATGAGCTCGTTTTTTATTTAGGAAGAGTCGGACATTCATAAATTTATCTGGGAAATGACGTTTTGTTGCGCTACAGCAGTGTGACGAGTTCCCAACTAATCAGAAAGAAACACATAAATTTCGAAAAAAGACGCTTTTTTTTAATTCTGCCCTTGAAAAGCATTTTGCCGCCCTTATCTATGTGGCATAGAGAAGCAAACATTGATTATTTTTGTTTGTGAGCAAGGGTTGAAACCCGATTCTCCTCCCCCCACATTGGGGTTATAACCAAACGAAAATAGAATTTATTCGGAGATAGCCAGATGGGTAAAATCATTGGTATTGACTTAGGTACTACTAACTCATGTGTTGCTGTATTAGACGGCGACAAACCACGTGTAATTGAAAACGCAGAGGGCGAACGTACTACTGCATCGGTTATTGCTTACACTGACGGTGAGACGCTAGTAGGTCAACCAGCGAAACGTCAAGCAGTAACTAACCCAGAAAACACGCTATTTGCAATTAAGCGTCTAATCGGTCGTCGTTTTGAAGACGAAGAAGTTCAGCGTGACATCGAAATCATGCCTTACAAAATCGTTAAGGCTGACAACGGTGATGCTTGGGTAGAAGCGAAAGGCCAAAAAATGGCAGCTCCTCAGGTTTCTGCTGAAGTTCTTAAGAAAATGAAGAAAACTGCTGAAGACTTCCTTGGTGAGGAAGTAACTGGCGCAGTTATCACAGTACCTGCTTACTTTAACGATGCTCAGCGTCAAGCGACAAAAGATGCTGGCCGTATCGCAGGTCTAGAAGTTAAACGTATCATCAACGAACCAACGGCAGCTGCGCTAGCTTACGGTCTAGATAAGAAAGGCGGCGATCGCACTATCGCGGTATACGACCTTGGTGGTGGTACATTCGATATTTCAATCATCGAAATTGATGAAGTTGAAGGCGAGAAAACATTCGAAGTTCTAGCAACTAACGGTGATACTCACCTAGGTGGTGAAGACTTTGATAACCGTCTAATCAACTACTTGGTTGATGAGTTCAACAAAGAGCAAGGCATCAACCTTAAGAACGACCCACTAGCAATGCAGCGTGTTAAAGAAGCAGCAGAGAAAGCGAAAATCGAGCTTTCTTCTACTTCTCAAACAGACGTAAACCTACCTTACGTTACTGCAGATGCAACTGGTCCTAAGCACATGAACATTAAAGTGACTCGTGCAAAACTAGAATCTCTAGTTGAAGACCTAGTACAACGCTCTCTTGAGCCATTAAAAGTAGCTCTAGCTGACGCTGACCTATCAGTAAACGACATCACTGACGTAATCCTAGTTGGTGGTCAGACTCGTATGCCAATGGTTCAAGCGAAAGTTGCTGAGTTCTTTGGTAAAGAAGCGCGCCGTGACGTAAACCCTGACGAAGCAGTAGCAATGGGTGCTGCAGTTCAAGGTGGTGTACTTGCTGGTGACGTTAAAGACGTACTACTACTAGACGTAACTCCACTGTCTCTAGGTATCGAGACAATGGGTGGCGTGATGACTAAGTTAGTTGAGAAGAACACAACTATCCCAACTAAAGCGAACCAAGTTTTCTCTACAGCGGAAGACAACCAGAGCGCGGTAACTATCCACGTTCTACAAGGTGAGCGTAAGCAAGCGATGTACAACAAGTCTCTAGGCCAATTTAACCTAGAAGGCATCCAGCCTGCACCACGTGGTATGCCACAAATCGAGGTTACTTTTGACCTTGATGCGGATGGTATCCTACACGTATCTGCGAAAGACAAGCAGACTGGTAAAGAGCAGAAGATCACTATCCAAGCTTCTGGCGGTCTAAGCGATGAAGACATCGAGAAAATGGTTCAAGAAGCAGAAGCTAACAAAGAAGCGGACAAGAAGTTCGAAGAGCTAGCAACTGCACGTAACCAAGCTGACCAAATGATTCACGGTACTCGTAAGCAAGTAGAAGAAGCTGGTGAAGCGCTACCTGCGGAAGAGAAAGAGAAGATTGAAGCAGCAATTTCTGAGCTAGAAACAGCACGTAAAGGCGAAGACAAAGAAGCTATCGATGCTAAAGTTCAAGCACTAATGACTGCTTCTCAAAAGCTGATGGAAATCGCTCAACAACAAGCTCAAGCGCAGCAAGCACAAGGTGCTGACGCAGGTGCACAGTCTAAAGAAGACGACGTTGTAGATGCTGAGTTCGAAGAAGTTAAAGACGACAAGAAATAATATTTCTTAACCAGATGGCTACTTAGCCATCTGGGGTCGATAAGACTTCGTGTGCGGGCGTTTGGGGCAACTCTTACGCCCGTCTGTTTGTAAACGCTGTCTTTCTAGTTAAGTATGTTGCAGACAAGTGCACTTACCTAGAACGATACAAACACCAAGCGGTGAATCGATGCCGTTTGTAGTAATTAACTGGTGACGAAGAACATGTCAAAACGTGATTTTTACGAAGTATTAGGCGTAAGCCGTGATGCCTCAGAGCGCGATATCAAAAAGGCGTATAAGCGTCTAGCGATGAAATTCCACCCAGACCGAAACCAGGGTGATGATTCTGCGGCGGACAAGTTTAAAGAAGTAAAAGAAGCGTACGAAGTTCTGACCGACCCTCAAAAGAAAGCGGCGTACGACCAATACGGTCATGCTGCTTTTGAACAAGGCGGCGGTGGTTTCGGTGGCGGCGGCTTTGGCGGCGGCGGTGCTGATTTCGGCGACATCTTTGGCGATGTATTCGGTGACATCTTTGGTGGTGGTCGTCGTGGCGGTGGTGGCCACCGTGCCCAGCGAGGTGCTGACCTACGTTACAACATGGAATTAACGCTAGAAGAAGCAGTTCGTGGTGTAACGAAAGAGATCGAAGTACCGACACTAGTACACTGTGATACCTGTGATGGTAGTGGCGCGAAGAAAGGTTCATCTGCTGAAACATGTGGTACCTGTCATGGTCATGGTCAAGTACAGATGCGACAAGGCTTCTTCGCAGTGCAACAAACCTGTCCTACCTGTCACGGTAAAGGTAAAATCATTAAAGACCCTTGTAATGAGTGTCATGGTCAAGGTCGTAAGCAGAAAACAAAAACACTTAACGTTAAGATCCCTGCAGGTGTTGATACTGGCGACCGTATTCGTCTATCTGGCGAAGGTGAAGCGGGAGAAATGGGGGCGCCTGCTGGCGACTTGTATGTACAAGTGCACGTGAAAGAGCACCATATCTTCGAGCGTGATGGCAACAACCTATACTGTGAAGTGCCAGTAAGCTTTGCGATGGCGGCTCTAGGTGGTGAAGTTGAAGTGCCAACTCTAGATGGTCGCGTAAGCCTAAAAGTACCTTCAGAAACGCAAACAGGTCGTATGTTCCGCATGCGTGGTAAAGGTGTGAAAGGCGTTCGCGGTGGCGGTGTTGGTGATCTTATTGTGAAGTTGGTTGTTGAAACACCAGTAAACCTAAGCTCACGCCAAAAAGAACTGCTCAAAGAGTTTGAAGAGTCTTGTGGTGGTGAAGCGGCGACAAAGCACAAGCCTAAATCAGAAGGCTTTTTCAACGGTGTGAAAAAGTTCTTTGATGATTTAACCAGCTAAAACGTTAGTGAAAAGCACAAATACAAAGGCCTGCTAAAATGCAGGCCTTTTTGTATCTCGGTGTTCTTGCTAGTTCCAGCAATCACTTGGTTCTTCGACATTTGTTGACGTTAAAGTAATCGTTTTAGAACCAGTCAAGCACTCGTCGTCGTCTTGTCCAAGAGGTGATTTTGCTGTTGCTGTAATGGTATAGGCCGTACTTGCAGAGCTAGCAATATCGAAAGAAAATCTATTTTTGTCTGAGTCACATAGAGTGCATGTTCCTCCAGAGAGAATATGACTCCAGTCGTACCCACCATCATAAGATGTCTCTAGCTCTAGCTGAATTCGACTAAGATCGCTCAAGGCAACCGTCCTATGAGACTTGATTACATGATTAGTGTAAGAAGGGTAGGCGATCGCAGCAATGATCCCGACAATCACGACAGCTATCAGTAATTCGATCAATGTCATCCCTCTCAATCCTTTTTTGTAGCCGTTACAACGAGAAATTCGAATCATCACGAGTAGTTTCCTTTTCACTTTTCCGCCTATTTTTGGCAGGTGATAGCATCTGTGCAAGATGAATTACGGCCCTTTTGCCGTTTACATAGGAATTTGGGAAATGCCTCGCGGGTTTACGTTGTTGGAGCTTCTTATTACTGTTGCTGTACTGAGTGCTTTATTGGCTACAGCTGCACCATCTTTCAAGAATGTCTTTGAAACCAACAAAATGCAGCGCTTAGCTAATGAATTGCATGGCTTTGTTATTGAAGGCAAGTCTGAAGCAGTATTACGGCGTGAAAGACTTTGGGCACACATCATCATGTCTGGGAGCTCATCCAGTGACGGAAACTGGCGTATTGATTTGACAGATAACGGAGCTGAGGGAGCTGGGACTGTGTTGTTCTCTTTATCAGGTAAGCCGTATTACGGTATTGTCGTTACCCCGAGCTATGCTTCCGATCAAATCAGCTTCGACGATGTCCATGGTCGACCATCATCAGGAAACTTGAAGTTTCATCCTGTTGGTGAATCATCAAAAGCCTTAAAACTCATTTCTCATACTTTATCAGCCCGCGTAAGAGTATGTAGTGATAACAGCGGCACAGAATATTACGGTTATTCAACTTGCTCTTAAGGATGGCTATGTTTAAACAAAAAGGGGCTAGCCTTATTGAGTTTATGATCGCATCTGTGCTTGGGCTTATTTCTCTTGCGACAGTGGGGTCAATCTATGTGAGTGGTCAACGAGTGATAATGGAGCGTTCGAAAGAGTTAATGTTGTTACAGAATTCTGAAAGTGTCGTGCAGATGCTCAAGAGCGACATTCAGCGTGCTGGTTTTGACGGTAACAATGGTCATTCTATAAAAATATCGGGCTCAGCGAACACAATTTACACTCTTGATGATGTTGATAGAGGGCTAATTGCTTACGCCTATTACATAGGTGTTTCTGGCTCTGCTCCTTTATATAAAAACGTGGCTTATGAGCAACGAGTTAATACGCCAGAGTCGCTATTTGTGTGTGAAAAAAAGCAAATAACGATATGGGATGTTAATGACGTGGTCAACCTTGCAGGCACAGGCTCATGTAACACTCTCTTTGATAAAAAAGTTATTCACGTTAATCGATTTGACCTGACTAGTGATTTGCTAGAAAGCACTGATGCAAAAAGTGCGCTGGTGACCATTACATTGGGAACCGAATTGAAAGACGTGACAGATATTCGCACGCAGCAGTCGTTTACTGCGATGCAAAGGAACTGGCAGTAATGAAGAAACAACAAGGTGCAGCAGCGTTATTAGTTGTGGGTGTATTGCTAGTTGCGGCATTAATGATGTCGCTTGGTAGCTACAAGTCTCTTTTTTATCAGATCAAGCGTGCCAACAATCAAATTGAAGCACGACAAGAACATTGGCTTGCAGAAGGGGGATTGGAGTGTTTCTATTCTTTAGTTCAAAGTACCGGTGATATTTCTTCTGCAACTTCACTAATTTCAAGCCGATGTGAAACACCTTTAGGTTTACATCAATTAGCATTGGAACCCGACAACAAGCTGTTAAGCAAACCAGCTCCAAACTCCAGCCGGACCGTTGAAAAACAACTTGTCCTTTCAAGAGGAAGAGCGTCCGGAGCACTAAAAAGTAGTACAGATTTATACGTTAATGGTAGCTCCGCATTTTCAACACCAGATCCTGGCGAATTTGTAGGAAGTGGGTGGGAGTGTGTTGCTATTCGCTATAAGAATGCATTTCACTCACGTGCTGGAGCGACAAACCAAGGGGTTATACATGGTTCTGCCCCTTATGCTGATTTTGTTCACAACAATATAGATTGTAAATCGGAACATATGAGTGTGACCTCTTCTGACTCAGATTACGGAGAGGACTTTATTCAAGATGCAGACCTAGAGCCATTTTACGACATTTTTAGAGAGCAACGCAGTGACTGGAACTCGGTGAAATCAGGCTGGGGGTTTACTACGATTGATTACGACGACTCAACTAACCAAGTCGTTACTGATTGTGGAAAGAAAGTTGGGGAGCAAATTTCAGCAGGGAAAACTCATATTTGGGTTACGGGGTCCTGTGAGTTTACTTCCTCTAAAAAGAATAGCTCTGGAGAGTATGAGAATGATTCTGATGGGATACTAATCAAAGGAGGCATTGATTATCTTAATGAAGCTTTTGCCGCTACTGGAGAAGCTCCAATATTACTTGTGGTTCAAGATGGTATTTTTGCTGTACATGGTTCAATGACATTCCCTGGTATGCTCTATCAACTTACGACTAATTCACTTACAGATTTAGATACACATTGGAACTTGTTCGAGGCCAAAGATCATTTTGGGGATGCGGCTAACTTTCCCACGCTTGCTCTAGATAAAGTCGTTTACCTGCAGCGTGGCTCATTTAGTTTTTCGGGGGGACAAGTCTTAGATAGTCCAGGTTACAGTGCTTATTTTGTTAACTCTCTAAATTTTGCTTACAACCGAGATAACATCGATGAGGTCGTTGATCCGATTATTAATTTCCGCTGGAAGAAGGGCTCCTGGAATGATCTCTAAACAAAAAGGTTTTAACCTTCTTGAAGTTCTAATTTCTTTTCTGCTTATCGGTGTTGGGGCTCTAGGTTTAACTAAGCTAAACGTGTATCTAGAACGCGAATCCGAATATGCCATAAAAAGTATTGAAGCACTTCGTCTAGCAGAAAACCAGCTCGAATGGTTCCGGACGCGTGGTGCTTCTGCGGCGATGTCTACCATCACACCTGCAAATTTTGCTTCTATTGCAACAGGCTCTTCTGTTACTGGATCTTATGTCGTCGAGTGGGAAGTTCCAGCTGCCACGGTTTCAGGAACACTGAAAACTATCACCATTACCTCTAGCTGGAAGGATAGAATCGGCGAGACGCGATCAGTTCAGCTTAAAACGATGATCTCACAATACAGTGAATTCGAAAACTAAGTTCAATTGCATACATGGGCTGGGACAAATGCGGGTGTAATTCCTGTTTAATACCGGATTTGTCACGGTTAATAAATGGTTTTTGAACTGTTAATTGAGTTGATGTGCTACTGTTTTTATTATGTTTAATTGAAGTGGTGTTTTTGCAAAATATGTCTCCAATTATGAAAAAAAATCTAGAACCTTGTGCTTTCCCCATTAGTGTTTACTAGAATACTCGTTGGATAGTAGGCCGTTATAATTATTCAAATAGGCCTTGGCACCAACATCATTCACTATGGAGTTACCATGAGTAACCAAGCTGTAAATAAGGCACCATCATCGAAGCCGAGCGGGATGGAGCGCTTTTTAAACTTTATCGAGAGGACAGGTAACAAAATTCCTGACCCTGCGATTTTGTTCTTCTGGGCATTGATCATTACTTGGGCGGCGTCAGCACTTTTGTCGAATGTATCATTCGATCTTCCAAACCCTCGAACGGGCGAAGCTCTTACTATCACCAACTTACTTACGGGCGAAGCGCTAGCAAGTTTCCTTGCTAACATGGTGACGACGTTTACTGGCTTTGCGCCACTGGGTATCGTACTTGTCGCAATGCTAGGTGTGGGTGTTGCAGATTCTTCGGGCTTTATTACGACGGGTCTTAAGAAGATGCTGAACTTCACGCCAGCTAAGCTTCTTACTCCAATGCTTATTTTGGTTGCCATTGTATCGCATACTGCGGCAGATGCAGGCTATGTTCTGGTTATTCCTCTTGGCGGTATTATCTTCCATGCGGCAGGTCGTCACCCTTTAGCAGGTATTGCGGCAGCATTTGCAGGTGTATCTGGTGGCTTCTCTGCAAACTTTATCCCTTCAGGTATAGATCCACTACTAGCAGGCTTTACGCAAACTGCGGCGCAGGTTCTTGATCCTGAATACGTGGTTAACCCATTAGCGAACATCTTCTTCACTGGCCTATCCTCTATCATTATTGTGGGGATTGGTTGGTACGTGACAGAGAAAATTATCGAGCCTCGTTTATCAAAAATGCCAATTGATGATGATGCGGAAACCGCGCCAAACCTAGGTTCATTTACTGAACTGGAATCAAAAGCATTCCGTTATGCAGGTTGGGCAATGATGGCGGGTATTGCTTTACTTGTTGCAGCGTTAATTCCAGAAACATCAGCACTTCGCTCGCCTGAAGGTGAAATTACTGCCTTCTCAGCACCGATAATGAAGTCTATCGTGCCGTTGATCTTTATTCTGTTTATCATTCCTGGTTACGTTTACGGTAAAGTGTCTGGAACGTTCAAGACCAGCAACGACATTATCAAAGCGATGGCTGATACTATGTCAACCATGGGCGCATACATTGTTATGTCGTTCTTCTGTGCTCAGTTCCTATCTGCATTTGCTCAGTCAAACATCGGTACGATGCTAGCGTTGTATGGCGCAGAAGGCTTAAAAGCGATGAACCTACCAGGTGAAGTGACCATCATCGGTATGATCCTTCTAACCGCGTCTGTAAACCTACTTATTGGTTCGGCATCGGCAAAATGGGCTTTAATTGGTCCAATCCTAGTGCCAATGCTAATGGCGGTTGGTATCTCGCCTGAGCTGTCTCAGGCGGCTTACCGTGTGGGTGACTCTGTATCGAACATCATTTCGCCTCTAATGGTATTTTTCCCTCTTGTTGTGGTTTACTGTCAGCGTTATGTAAAGTCTGCTGGTATCGGTACGCTTGCGTCACTAATGATGCCATTCTCGATCGCAATGCTGATCGGTTGGTCTATCTTCCTAGTTGCTTATTGGATGGTAGGTATCCCGCTAGGCATTCAAGCTCCTTACACTTACACAATGTAAAAACGTGTAGGGTGTGAAAGCCGCTAATTGGCAGCCAAAAAGCGCAGGTCTTCGATCTGCGTTTTTTTGTTCTCGTAAAACGAACATCGATAGGTCTTGTAACTAGTTTTTTGGAGTTGCAGACTTTGTCCCGTGATGTGTTGCTGTAGTGAAACCGAAGTTGGTGATAAAATTCCTGACTTCAATCGTTTTTTGTTTCTTTGGAGCCTCCTTTGTCTAACCATCCGTTTTCCCCTCAAGATGAATTGTTTATGCGCAGAGCGATGGAGCTTGCTGAGCAAGCAGAAGCTGAGGGGGAAGTACCTGTTGGCGCAGTGCTTGTCAAAGATGGTGAAATTATCGCTGAGGGCTGGAACCGCTCTATTGGTACTAATGACGCTACCGCACATGCTGAGATCCAAACACTGCGTAAAGCAGGCCAAAAGCTAGAAAATTACCGCCTTCTGGATACGACGTTATATGTAACACTTGAGCCATGCCCAATGTGTTCCGGAGCCTTATTGCATAGCCGCGTTAAGCGGGTTGTTTTTGGAGCGCCAGATTTAAAAGCTGGAGCAGCAGGAACAGTGCTTAATTTGTTTGAAAGTCAAGCCGCTTACCATTACGCCTTAGTTGAAAAGGGGCTGCTAGAAGATGAGTGCCGTACTCAGCTACAAGCGTTTTTTAAGCGCCGCCGAAAGGAAATTAAAGCGAAGAAGCAAGCACAAAAAGCATTAGAAAATGGAGAGAGCGAACAAGGTAGTAGGAGTAGTGAGGGCTAGCAAACACCTACAACGTGGTAGATGTTTGCTTGGACGCACTAGTGATTGACTAAATGTACAAAAACACGATTACGTGAACTTACTTTCTTTTTCATACATGTCAGTTTACGTTTACGTCGGATAGCAGCTACTGTGTTATTTAAACGCTTTGACTGCACTCTACGTCTTCTCATATTCAAAACCTCCTGCAGACAAGACTTTTACCAGTAAAGTGCGGCTCATCGATGCTTGGCAATAGGCTCGATAATCGCACTAAACATTGTATGGTTTAAACGTTCTTCATTTGACTTCTGCATTGCACAGAGCCAGCAAACAATTTCAATACGATGCTTAATAATAGGAGTGACGTTATTTCGGCAGAGTGTAGCCGAAAGCGCCGCTTCATCAAGTGAGCTAAACCATGTGGTTGTAAAGTAATCTGTTACAAAGCAATCAGTTTTACTAACGATGAAGAAAAGGCGACCAACCAAAGGAATGGTTGAGTGTGGTTGGTGTCACTCAGAATATTGGAGTCTAGATAAGTTTTCGTTAGGACTCAACAAAAATGACGAGCTTCATAGGCTCGTCATTTTTTAGTTTACCGCGGGTTTATTCTTCAATGCTTTCTTGTTCGGTGTCTTCTTCAACCGTGACGTCAGAAGCGCCAGAGACTTGTTCTACGACGGTCTCTACTGCGCCCGATATCAAAATGTCGGGGTTGAGCGGCGGAATCACTTGCAAGTCATCGCTATTCTCATCAATCGCTGGCTGTTGGCTGACATGACCAATGATGGATTGGTAGTAACGTCGAATATTTTCTACGTAATTACGCGCTTCATCGCCTCTGGCGTACCCATAGCGAGTTTGGCTGTAATAGCGCTTCTGACGCAGTAAAGGCAGCCTATCTTTTACATCGGCCCAAGCGTTCGGATCGCCACCTTGTGCTTTGGTGAGTCGTCGTGCGTCCATCATGTGGCCGTAACCAATATTGTATGAAGCTAACGCAAACCATATTTTTTCATGCTCGTTAATGCTATCAGGCACGCGACTTACAATACGACGTAAGTACTCGACACCACCACGAACAGATTGCTCAGGGTCTAAACGGTTTGTTACCCCGACGCTTTTCGCTGTTGGCAGAGTCAGCATCATCATCCCCCTAACACCTGTTGGCGATTTTGCTGTTGGTTTCCAGTGTGACTCTTGATAAGCCAATGCTGCAATTAAGCGCCAGTCGAACTCTTCGCTGTATTTTTGGAATAAAGGTGCCCATTTAGGCAATTTGTCATCCAGAGCTCGAATGAATGCGCGAGTATCAACGTAGTCAAATGCTTCAATATGACCAATGTACTTTTCTTCGAGGGTGGACAGTTCTCCTGATTGTTTGATGTTACCGAAAAACTCTATCAGCATCGCATACAAACTTTCGTCTTCAGAACGTCGAGTAAACCAAGATACTGGTTGATCTTCTGTAAGTTCAAACGCGAGCGCAAGATCGGGGTAAAGGCGTTGAGCAAGGGAAAGTTCCACCGAATCAGTCACAGTAAAACGTAACTCACCCGTCGATACGTATTTGAGTAAGTCTCTCGTGTCAGCATCACCAACAATTTCAAACTGAAGTTCTGGATACTGCTTCTTTAACGCTGTTAGGGTCGGAACATATTGCGATTGTTCAACGATCTTTAATGTTTGAGCGCCTGCATTTGTATCTTCGTCGGACTCGTCGTCTTTCGAGGCTTGGTATTCAATGAGTTGTTCGATATCACGTGGTCGAAGTTGCCCTTTTTTATATACCACTTGTTGGCTTACATAATAATAGGCAGGGCCTGGTCTAAATCGTTTGACTGCTTGTGACGTTTGATTTAAACCCGTAGCGATGATATCGATATCTCCTTTCTTAAGAGCAGGAAAAAGCTCAGCCTGGCGAAAGGCTGGTTTAATCTCGAGTTTGACGCCGAGCTGTTCCGCAAACTGACGCGCCAATTCGTAATCCAACCCTGCGGGACCATCGGGACCTATGTAGTAGGAAAGCTGATTGTTTAGCGTGCCAACACGAAGCACACCACGTTCTTGAATTTTTTCAAATTCACTTTTGGGCTCCGACTCAATCTGGCAAGCTGAGAGCAAAAGAACAGAAACTAAAATTAGAGCACTGCGCTTGAGCCGGTTGAAGTGACTTATTTGCATTAATAGGTACATCTTGGAAAATTTCTATTTGCCTTTATATCAAAGCGAGCTCATGGGGCAAAGTGAATCACACACTTATAACGTGACATTGTGTGTTTTATCGACATTTTAGTTGTAATTCAAATTTGACAAAAAAAATGACGCAAACGGTTGCTTTTGGTGTTACATCACAAAAACAATTACTATATAATGCGCTCGCAATGACGAGGTGGAATCGGCATAGGTTCGACAGGGCTTATTTTAAGTGTCTGAATTTATTCCAATATCACCTTAATCAATTGCATAAGAGACCTAAGCACATGAGAATTTTGCGTGGCTCCCCAGCTCTTTCTGAGTTTCGTGTTAATAAACTACTGGAACTTTGTCGTGAACAAGATCTGCCTGTAACTGGCATTTATGCCGAGTTTATGCACTTTGCCGATCTAAAGTCAGACCTTGATGACCAAGAGTTAGAAAAACTTGAAAAGTTACTAACTTACGGCCCAACCATCGAAGAGCATGAGCCTGAAGGTCTTCTACTTCTTGTCACGCCTCGTCCTGGCACTATCTCGCCTTGGTCTTCTAAATCTACCGATATCGCTGTTAACTGTGGTCTGGATAAAGTGAAACGTCTAGAGCGTGGTACGGCTTATTATGTCGAGTCTTCAGTTGTTCTATCAGAAGCTCAAGCTGACGCTGTTAAAGCGTTAATTCACGACCGCATGATGGAAACAGTATTCACAGAATTTGAAGCCGCATCAGCATTATTTACTGTTGCAGAGCCTAAGCCTGTCGCACATGTTGATATCTTAGCTGGCGGTCGTCTTGCGCTTGAAGAGGCAAACGTTTCCCTTGGCTTGGCACTCGCAGAAGATGAAATTGATTACTTGGTAGAGAACTTTACTAAGCTTGGGCGTAACCCAAACGACATTGAATTGATGATGTTTGCTCAGGCGAACTCAGAGCATTGTCGCCACAAAATTTTTAACGCAGATTGGACTATCGACGGGGTAGATCAACCTAAGTCTTTGTTCAACATGATCAAAAACACTTTTGAAACGACACCTGACTATGTACTGTCTGCATACAAAGACAACGCAGCCGTTATGACAGGTTCTAAAGCGGGGCGTTTCTTCCCTGACCCTAAATCTCGTCAATACACGTACCACCATGAAGATACGCACATCTTGATGAAGGTAGAAACGCACAACCACCCAACGGCAATCTCTCCATGGCCGGGCGCATCGACTGGCTCAGGCGGTGAAATCCGTGACGAAGGCGCGACGGGTATCGGCGGTAAGCCAAAAGCGGGTCTGGTTGGTTTTACAACCTCTAACTTACGTATTCCTGGTTTTGAACAGCCATGGGAAACCGACTTCGGCAAGCCGGGTCGTATTGTAAATGCGTTAGACATCATGCTTGAAGGCCCTCTAGGAGGCGCGGCATTCAACAACGAATTTGGTCGTCCAAATCTATTGGGTTACTTCCGTACTTACGAAGAAAAAGTCACTTCTCATGCGGGTGAAGAAATTCGTGGTTACCACAAACCAATCATGATTGCTGGTGGTATGGGTAACATCCGCGATGAACACGTGCAGAAGAAAGAGATCCCTGTAGGTGCGAGCCTAATCGTACTTGGTGGTCCGGCAATGAACATCGGTCTTGGTGGTGGTGCGGCATCTTCCATGGCATCTGGTCAGTCAGCAGAAGATCTGGACTTCGCTTCAGTACAGCGTGAAAACCCAGAGATGGAACGTCGCTGTCAGGAAGTGATCGACCGTTGTTGGCAGTTAGGCGACGACAACCCAATCGCATTTATCCACGATGTGGGTGCAGGCGGTATCTCTAACGCATTGCCTGAACTTGTCGACGACGGTGAGCGTGGCGGTAAGTTCCAATTACGCGATGTACCAAACGATGAGCCGGGCATGAGCCCACTGGAAATCTGGTGTAACGAATCACAGGAACGTTACGTTCTAGCGGTAGCGCCAGAAAACATGGAAGCATTCGACGCCATCTGTAAGCGTGAACGCGCACCGTATGCAGTGGTGGGTGTGGCGACAGAAGAGCGTCATCTAACGCTAGAAGATTCTCACTTCGACAATACGCCGATCGATATGCCAATGGATATCCTGCTTGGTAAGCCACCGAAGATGCACCGCGACGCAACCACACTAAAAGTGGAAAGCCCTGCCATTGTTCGTGATGGTATTGAGCTTAATGAAGCGGTGGATCGCGTACTTCGTCTTCCTGCTGTTGCAGAAAAAACATTCCTAATTACTATCGGTGACCGAACAGTAACGGGTCTGGTTGCTCGTGATCAAATGGTTGGTCCTTGGCAGGTACCAGTAGCAAACTGCGCAGTAACAGCGGCAAGCTACGACACTTACCATGGCGAAGCAATGTCGATGGGTGAGCGCACGCCAGTTGCATTACTAGACTTTGGTGCATCGGCTCGCCTAGCCGTTGGTGAGTCACTAACGAACATTGCGGCAACAGACATCGGTGATATTAAACATATTAAACTGTCTGCGAACTGGATGTCTCCAGCGGGTCACCCAGGTGAAGATGCGGGTCTTTACGAAGCAGTGAAAGCGGTTGGTGAAGAATTGTGTCCTGCGTTAGGTTTGACTATCCCAGTTGGTAAAGACTCCATGTCGATGAAAACCAAGTGGGAAGAAAACGGCGAGAGCAAAGAAGTCACTTCTCCACTGTCGCTAGTTATCACGGCATTTGGTCGTGTGGAAGACGTACGTAAGACCGTGACTCCACAACTATGCACTGACAAAGGAGATACCTCTCTAGTTCTTGTTGACTTGGGTAACGGAAAAAACCGCTTAGGTGCGACAGCATTGGCACAAGTATACAAACAGCTGGGTGACAAACCTGCTGACGTAGATAATGCAGAGCAGCTAAAAGGCTTCTTTGATGCAATGCAAGCGTTAGTACGTGATAACAAGCTAGTGGCTTACCACGATAAAGGCGACGGCGGTCTGTTTGTTACACTGGCTGAGATGGCGTTTGCGGGTCACTGTGGCGTAAAAGCGAACATCGCAGAGCTGGGTGATGATGCGCTAGCCGTTCTATTTAACGAAGAGCTAGGTGCGGTTGTTCAAGTTAAGAATGATGATCTAGATTCAGTTCTATCTACTCTGGCGGCAAACGGCTTACAGGCATGCTCACATGTGATTGGTTCTGTTGAAGCTTCAGACGACTTTGTTATCACTTCTGGTGATGCTGTTATGCTTGAACGTTCACGTACCGAACTACGCGTTATCTGGGCTGAAACAACGCATAAGATGCAAGGTCTACGTGATAACCCAGCGTGTGCAGACCAAGAGCACGAAGCTAAGAAAGATAACTCTGACCCGGGTCTAAACGTTAAGCTCAGCTTCGACGTAAATGAAGACGTTGCAGCACCGTACATTGCGAAAGGTGCTAAACCTAAGATGGCAATTCTACGTGAGCAGGGCGTTAACTCCCACGTCGAAATGGCAGCAGCGTTTGACAGAGCTGGTTTTGAAGCAACCGACATCCATATGAGCGATATCCTAACAGGCCAAGCGGTACTGGATGAATACCATGGCCTAGTAGCTTGTGGTGGCTTCTCTTACGGCGACGTACTAGGTGCGGGTGAAGGTTGGGCTAAGTCTATCCTGTTTAACGCACAAGCTCGTGAACAGTTCCAAGCCTTCTTCAACCGTGAAGAGACGTTCTCTTTAGGTGTATGTAACGGTTGTCAGATGCTATCAAACCTGAAAGAGCTGATCCCAGGTGCAGACTTGTGGCCACGTTTTGTGCGCAACGAATCTGAGCGTTTTGAAGCGCGCTTTAGTCTAGTTGAAGTTCAGAAATCTGATTCTGTATTCTTCGACGGAATGGCTGGTTCGCGCATGCCAATCGCGGTTTCCCACGGTGAAGGGCGTGTAGAAGTACGTGATGCAGAGCACCTAGCAGCGATTGAAGCATCAGGTACGGTTGCGGTTCGTTACGTGGATAACCTCGGTAACCCAACACAACAATACCCGAACAACCCGAATGGTTCGCCAAATGCGATTACCGGTTTAACAACAGCAGACGGTCGCGTAACTATCATGATGCCTCACCCAGAGCGCGTATTCCGCACAGTTGCGAACTCTTGGGCTCCGGAAGGTTGGGGTGAAAATGGCGCTTGGATGCGTATGTTCCAAAATGCCCGTAAGAATATCGGTTAATTAACCAAAGGTTAATCTAGCTTAAGTAAAGCGTTGGTTGAGAGACCAGCGCTTTCTTTTTTCTTCGTCGCTCTTTCTAGTGACTTGGCGAAACGTTGCTTTGTTCTGCCTCTTCTTTGTCATCTATTATCTAGCGTAAAAAACTTGCAGCGTTTAGATTACTTTTATGCTCTAATACCGCGCTTACCAAGGGATGGTGTTAAACAGCTCAGCTTAGATGGAGTTATCAAGTTGACCGAATCCCTGATTGATCCCTAAATCCCTTAGGAAATGAAAGAAATGTCTAAGAATCCAAAATTTGCTATCCGCGTCACTGAAAAACGTAACGGCTGGAGCGCAGAAATCACTCGCCAAGTGACATCTCGTAAGACTGTAGTATCAAAGCGTGAAACAGGCTTTGACAGCGAAGAGAAAGCACAAGCTTGGGCTGAACAAGAACTGGCTGGATTTATCCAAAACCAAGTGGTTCGTAACGAGCGTAAAGCAGCGCAACGTCAAGAGCGTGAAGCAGAACAACTAGCGGCAAAAGTTCGTAAAGAAGAAGCCCGCAAAGCACGTGAAACCGAAGTAGACACTGACGAAGAATAAGTTTAAATCGGTGAGATGGTGACGTTACCCATCAAACAAATAGTGAAAATGCCCTGAGTTTTGTCTCAGGGCATTTTTTATTTATATCGGCTAAAAACAATCCGATGATACGGACAGGCTAAACGTGCCGTCTTCAGGGGCTGCAAATTGTTTATTGCCAGGAAGAAGGTGAGGGTTATTAGCATAAGTGCGATGTATCGATTTGACCTTTGCAGAATGTCTTTCCGGTAAATCAAAGTGTTGTAAGCCGTCAGATAGATCGTTTGCTTCACCGTAGTCGAAATGTGTTGCGACGTCTTTGGGCTGCTTGGCGTAACGACAGTGATCCGGCTTACCATCTTCGTGCCAAGTTAAAGAGTTAGTTTTTGCATCTAGATTCAGGTTATTTGCTGTTGGCTGTGCGTAAAAATCTTCTGAAACTTGGTGCTTGCTTTGTTCTTGTAAGTAACCTGCAATGTTCTCAGAAGCTTGCGCTAGGCTACCTACAGGGAAGAAGCAAATCAGAAGAAGCCGTGTTTTTAGATTGTTCATAATGTGTATGCAAGCAAAAGGAAATGATAATACTGATAAATAAAACGGCGTGCAATTATGGCCATTGGATACGATATAACAGGGCAGTTAATGTCTGCCCTGCATCTTTTAGGTATGGTTAGTATTGATAAGTGAGGTGCAGTTTGACTTCGCGACCAGGCGAAGGCACGCCATTAGATAGGTATGCTTCGTAGTAACGATCGGTTAAGTTTTTCACAACCGCGCCAACGCTCAAGCCTTCGACTTGTTGTATTTCCCAAACCACGTAAGCGTTTTGTAGCGTGTATTGCTCACTTGGCGATTTCACTTTTAAATTGTTACCGCTTGCCTTGGTTTTGGTTTGCGCATCATACCAACGGACTTCCCAGCCCGCACGTAAACCAGGAATCCATTCGTAACCTAAACCCAGATTAATGTTTAATGGCGGTACATCAGGATGATCATCATCTGAACCTGTAGAGTCAGATAGGCTACCTTTGTTTTTGCCGCGAATGTAACTTGCTGAGAAATTACTGTAGAAATCTTCAATCCGGTATTGTGAAATTAGCTCAAAGCCATAGTTTTTAAAGCCATCTAGGTTTGTATTCCAGCTTTGTAACTCAGTAGTATTTTTGTCGAGGTTTTCGCCCGTTCGTATATCAACTGTGTCGCTAACATCGTTATAGAACATAGTTAACTCTGTTGCGAGGTTATCGCGAGAGTTCACCAGCCCTTCCGTTAAGTTGATAACGCTTGCTTGATAAGCATGGATACGAGACACGTCCAGATTCAAAGCAGTAGCCGTAGCGGTAGCTCGCGCATATTGCACTGAGTAGATGTTATCAACGGTTGGTGCTTTTAAAGCGTAGGCGTAGGAGGCGTTTAAACGCGTATTATTGCTCGCATCAAAGTCGATATCCAAACGTGGGCTAAAGCCTTTATGCGTCGTTTCACCGTAGTTATGTCCGGCAGCTGGATCATTATAATCCGGCGCTGCGTTCCCTTTTCCTTCACTCTTGATGTATTCGTAACGCAGAGAAGGTGTGATTGTTAGGCGGTCTGTTGCTTGATAGTGATCAGCAATGTAAGCGGCATAAATTGACTGCGTGCCAGATGGTTCGTAGTAAGGGGTGTACCAACCGTAGTTTTTCGCTTCATTACTGTCGTATGATGCGTTGAATACTAACGAGTCTCTATCGGTTTTTTGATATTGAAGCCCAGTGACTAGAGTGTGGTCTCCGAATTGCGCTTGGTTAAACACATCAACGTAATCACGCTCGTAACTCAGCCATGACTCATGACCGTAACTGCCAACAGAAACGAACATTTTCTCGAATGCTACGTCAGGGCGAACCCAATGACGATCGTTTTCGGAACGTGCCATTTTGATATTGAAATCAATATACGGGTTAGTCGGCATGTAGTGGTAAGAGATGGTCGTGGTGTTGTCCGTGTATTTGTTATCGACGGTGTAAGCGTATTGGGCTTTTTCTAATGAGCCGTATTTCTTGATATTGTATTCGGTGATGTTAGGCATTTTTCCGCGGCGGTTAGCCCAAGGTTTACGACCTTCATCTTTGTAGCGAGTGTGGCTAATTTCAAACTCGTGATCGTTATTTTCATAACCGACCTTTACGAGCATGTTTTCTTGCTCATAACCTGAGTAATCCAGCGTTTCACCACCTCCGACTTTAATGTCATCAGAATCTTTTACCGAGCCATTCGCTAGAAAATAAAAACCAGTATCGTTTTTACCATAGAGTGTTAGCGTGTAGGCGTTCTCATCGCCGTTGGTGTTGTATGCACTTGAGATGCGGGCACCAAAGTTTCTTTCGCCGTACAGGAGATCATCGACACTTTTGGTTTTAATGCGAATGGAGCCACCAAACTTCCCGTTGAGTGCTCGATAGTCGTGCGCGCCCTTGATAATTTCTGCTTCGCCAATTAAGAACGGATCAAAAAAGAAGGTACCGTAGCGGTATTGTTGAAAGCCAATTGGAGCGCCATCGACAAAGACGGCGATATCGCTTGGATCATCAAAACCACGAATGTTAATACGTTCGCCACCAGAACGACCGCCACCATCTATTGATGCACCGGGAACGGCATCGATCATTGAGGCAAAATTAGAGTACTGTTGCTCTTCAATCTCTGACCAATTAATGGTGGTTTGCGCAGGCTCAGCAATGGTAATAGGTTTGGCATAACGAACGCCTATGACTTCAAGCTCTTCATTTGGCGCTGTCTCGGCATATGAATAAAGAGGGAAGAGCAAAGCCAGTGAAATGAGATTTACTTTGAATGGATGACTTTTTAATCGTTTCATATTGATGATTTATAGTGTTTTTATGAAGCTGGGATTATAAGAACATTATTACGATTAATAAATGATAATGAGATTAATTATCAAATGTGTTTTTGCGACGGATTGTAAAGTTTTTTATCCATTCGTGGAAACTACGATAAGTATCGTTAGCGTACATAAAACAAAAAGCCCAGCATCATGGACGCTGAGCTTATTGGTTTTAAACAAGATAGTGCGAGCACTGTTGCCCCTTTTGAGCTAATCAGGCGCCTACTTGGTAGGAATTACTGAGTTTCTAACGGTATCTGTCCGGTGGTCAGCGGCTCGGCATCGAATTCAGTGAGGCCTTCAATATAGCTTTCGACTGCTTGCTCTAAAGCATTATCACCTTGGTTAAAATAGGCAAGGTGGAAAATTGCATCGCCTTCGTTCACCAATGGTAATGTTTGTTGACCGATAACCAAACCACGCTTCGGGGCTTTTAGTTCTATCTCATCATGACCAAGAGGAGAGCTAATATAAGCGAGCGTTTCCCCCTGTTCTACTTTGTCTCCCAGATTAACGACAGTACGCAAAATGCCGTTACCTGACGCGCGAACCCAGCTGGTGGACTTCGCTATGATAGGCTCAGGCAGCTTTTTCCTGCTCGCACGCAACATACCAATGGCTTGCATTACGCGCCGAACCCCGAGTACACCAGCGCTTATCGAAAGTGGATCAAAACGCAATGCTTCGCCAGCTTCGTAGGTGAGCACTGGAATATCGCATTTTTCTGCTTCACTGCGTAAAGAGCCATCACGCAATGCTGAATCAACAATCACTGGCGTCGAAAATGCTTGAGCAATACGTAGAGTTTCTGGGTTGCTTAAGTTTGCGCGAATCTGTGGCAAGTTCGTGCGATGAATTGCCCCTGTGTGTAGATCCAAAATGTAGTCACAACGCTTGGCAATGTTGTTAAAGAACCCGTGTGCCATACGAGATGCAAGTGCGCCTTTTTCACTGCCAGGAAAGCAACGGTTGAGATCTCGTCGGTCGGGCAAGTAACGAGATTTATGGATGAAACCAAAAACGTTAACGATAGGTACTGCAATGACAGTGCCTTTCAGTTTTTGTGGTTCCAGTTGGTTAATGATCTGACGAACGATTTCTACGCCATTAAGCTCATCACCATGGATAGCGGCATTCACCATTAACACTGGTCCTTCTTGTTTCCCATGGATGATTTCCACAGGAATAGATAAAGGCGAATGTGTATATAGCTTCGCTGCTTCAAATTCGATCTCTAATCGTTGTCCTGGTTGTATTTGATGTCCTAAGAGCTCAAACACTTTGCTTTTTTTACTTCTGGCCATAAACCATCTCTGTCAAATGCGTCATCAGCAATGTAACAATTGCTGCAAAATCGCACTAATCATTCTCATTAAGGACACGACAAATTACTTTAATCGTCATGCGTGAAATTTTGGTATGTGTGAAGTTTTTGTTTTCAATATGATCTTTTCTATCAGTTTAATACATAACAAGCCATAGAGAAGAGAGCGCAATAATAGCCTTAAAAAATGTGACTGTATTAAAAATAATACTGTTCATGGAGGACAAAAAAACGGACTTTTAACCCTACTTTTTATCCGATAATATCCGCGCCGAATTTGAGGTTTCACACTTTCTAACTAGAGGTTTTGATGAAAAAGGCAATTGCTAAAATTGGTGCATTGACTGCGGTAGCAGTTTCACTTTCAGGTTGCGTAGGTAGTAATGCCGTGACAGGTTATGTCATGGGGTTTAACTTGAAAGCTGTTGACAACCGTTACGCTCGAGGTGGCCTAAATATGCTTTTAGCGCCTGTTTATGGTGTCGCGATCGCAGCGGATTATATCGTGTTTAACTCTCTAGAATTTTGGACGGGTAAGAACCCGTTAAATGGTAAGCCACATATCTTCGATACAAAGGTAGATACTTACATTGATGTCAATCACCAGTTAGATAAATCGTTAACGACGGCACCAATTGCACCATTAGCGGATAACCGTGTCATTGAGCAGGGGCGAATGCAGCAAATCGATGAGAACACTGTTCAAATGGATATTACTTACAGTAACGGTGAAAAGGCGACACTCTTGGGTGTACGCGATGGTGAGTTTGTTACTTACTACATTGATGGTGAAGTTGTTGCACAAACCTCAATGGATGAATTAGCCGCTTACGCGCAAAACCGTGTGTAGTTGGGTTCAACTAAACCAAAAAAAGGGTGCCGTATGGCACCCTTTGTCGTTTTTCGTGATTGAATTATGCTTTCTCTGGAATCGCTTCTAAAAGCGCGACCATCTGATCCCAGTACAACTGAACAGTATCAATCTTCACTTTCTCATCTGGAGAGTGAGGGAATTTTATTGTTGGACCGAAAGAAACCATATCCATGTGTGGGTATGGTTCTTTAAATAGGCCACACTCAAGACCAGCATGGATGACCATGATGTTCGGCTTATGACCGTAAATGCCTTCATACATATCACGGAAAATTGCCATGATCTCGGAATCTGCATCTGGCTTCCAGCCAGGGTAAGCGCCTGAGAACTGAATTTGTGCGCCTGCTAGCTCAGTAATCGAGCGCAGCATGCTTTCCACTTGGCTACGGCCAGAGTCAATGAGAGAACGAATCAAGCAAAGCACGGTGACTTTATTTTCTTCTGTGCTGATCACACCAACGTTTAGAGAAGTTTCAACAACGCCTTCCACCTCATCACTCATACGGATTACGCCGTTTGGACAAGCGTTAAGTGCCGCAATGAATCGTTGCTGATCGGCGATTGAAAATACTTGCGCGTCAGTCGTGATCGCTTCATTAAAGGTTACGATACCTGTTTCGATTTTACCCAATTCAGTTTTAAGCAGCTCAGTGTAGTGGTTGAACAGCTCAGCAAGTTTGTCTTGGTTTTCGACAGGAAGCGCGACAGTAACAAACGCTTCGCGAGGGATTGCATTACGTAAGCTACCACCACGGAATTCGACTAAACGTAAATCAAGCTCTTGAGCATGACCGGCAAGGAAACGACCAAGTAATTTGTTGGCATTACCGCGACCTGTGTGAATGTCACAACCTGAGTGACCACCTTTTAGGCCTTTCAGCGTCAGTTGGCGTGTTACAAAACCTGCAGGCGTTGATTCTCGAGAAATATCGAAAGTCATGGTGCCATCAACGCCACCTGCACAACCCATGTAGACTTCGCCTTCTTGCTCAGAGTCTGTATTTAGAAGAATCTCACCCTCTAACCAACCAGCTTCAAGGCCAAATGCGCCAGTCATGCCTGCTTCTTCATCAATCGTCAGCAGAACTTCGAGTGGACCGTGCTTAATATCTTTAGATGCCAATACAGCAAGGCAAGAAGCCATACCAATACCGTTATCTGCACCAAGCGTCGTGCCTTTCGCAGTTACCCATTCGCCATCGATGTAAGGTTGGATTGGATCTTTGGTGAAGTCGTGTTCAGTGTCTTCGTTTTTCTGCGGCACCATGTCGATGTGTGCTTGAAGTACAACAGCCTTCTTATTTTCCATTCCTGGTGTCGCGGGCTTTTTGATGAACACGTTACCGGTTGGATCACGGCGAACGTCAAAGCCTTGCTCTGTTGCCCAGTTGATAATGTACTGTGCTAATGCTTCTTCATGTTTCGATGGATGAGGGATAGAACAAATCTTATCGAAAAACTGCCAAAGTGGAGCAGGTGATAAGGTACTGATCTCAGAATGGAACTCAGACACGGAGGACTCCTTTTGATGTGCTTTGCCAAATATATACCGTAAAAATATTGTCAAGGTAGCATTAAATGCTAGACGATTTGGCCTTCAAATTGCCGTTAGCATACCACCAGATAAGGAGTACGAGTAGTCGCGATCACAAGGATTTCTCTCAGAACTGTCACAGTTTGTGAATACAATAACAAGCACTATGTGTTCTCTATCATACATTCTGAAAGTGGCTTTATTTTTTAATTCATAAAATTGTAATTTAATTACATATAAACTTTGATAAAGGTCAATTTATGTATTTTTTGTGATTCCAATCACTAAAATGCTTGTAATTAAATTTCTTGGTGGTATATTTGTAACCAGCTTCTGAGAGAAGAATGAAATGCTCAAAGGATGAGTCCGTTTTATCGCCTCCAAGGAACCGAGAAATCAACGAATGTTTAATTGATTTAAAAGGTGATAGTTATGAAAGGTTTACCAAGTACAATGTTCTGGAATAGCAAGTCTGTTTACACCGGTAACTTTGTATACCCAACAAGCTTTGGCTACTAAGTGAAGTCAACGCATGTGACTCGAACAGTTTGTTCACCCCTATAAATTGGAATTTTTTTTCAGTGATAGTGCTGACATGATTCACCGCCACCCAAATTGGGTGGCGTTTTTTTATCTCTATTTTCTCTTCCTGACTCACTTATTGCCATCAAAGCCTTCTTCTATTCCCCATTCTTCGGTTTTATCGACTTTTCCATCAAATCTGTTAGATACCATGTTAAAAATGGGCCTTTTTCATCTGAAAGTTTAGTACATTGCTCAGTTTTTATTCTCTTTTAGGGAACTGTGTTATCTAGGTTACCTATTGTTTTGTAAGAATATATTCCTTTGCCTACTTTGATAGGTTAGAGAATGTGTTTCATATCCAAAGAAAAAAAACGCATTAGAGTGAAGATTCTATCTAGAATTTGCTATTTGATAACTTTATAATTCCCGCCAATCGATTACGCAACCGTTTACTTTTTTACCTTTACAGGATTCGATCATGCTCGAGAGGCTTTTTAAACTCAGTGAAAATGGCACAAATGTGCGTACTGAGATCATTGCAGGTGTTACGACCTTCCTAACTATGGCTTACATTATTTTTGTAAACCCAGCGATCCTGTCGGATACCGGTATGGACCGTGGTGCCATTTTTGTCGCGACTTGTCTTGCTGCCGCAATCGGCTGTTTTATCATGGGATTTGTTGCCAATTACCCAATCGCACAGGCACCAGGAATGGGCCTGAACGCATTTTTTACTTACTCTGTTGTATTGGGAATGGGTTATACGTGGCAAGTTGCGTTGGCGGCTGTATTTGTTTCTGGCCTTCTGTTCATTCTTTTAAGCGTATTTAAGATCCGTGAGTGGATTATTAACTCGATACCGCATTCTCTACGAACAGGTATTTCAGCTGGTATTGGTCTTTTCTTAGCGTTTATCGCATTAAAAAATGCAGGTATCGTCGTTGATAACCCAGCGACATTAGTTTCTATGGGAGAGATCACATCATTGCCATCTGTATTGGCCGCGATTGGCTTCTTTCTTACGATTGCACTGGTTCACCGTGGTGTGAAAGGTGCGGTGATGATCGCCATTCTTGGCGTTACAGCGCTTGGTCTTCTATTTGGTGATGTGCAGTGGGGCGGTATTATGTCAACGCCACCAAGCATTGCGCCAACTTTCATGCAACTGGATTTCTCTGGTTTGTTTGAAGTAGGCATGATTTCCGTCGTATTTGCTTTCCTATTTGTCGATTTATTTGACACCGCAGGTACGCTCGTTGGCGTTTCTCAAAAAGCAGGTCTAACTGATGAGAATGGCAACATCCCTCGTTTAAACAAAGCGTTACTTGCAGACTCAACAGCAACGTCAGTAGGTGCATTACTTGGTACCTCTAACACGACATCTTATATTGAAAGCGTTTCTGGTGTGGCTGCGGGTGGGCGTACTGGTCTAACAGCCGTGGTTGTTGGTGTACTGTTCCTACTTGCTCTATTGTTCTCACCACTTGCGGGTATGATCCCTGCTTATGCAACGTCAGGTGCGCTATTCTATGTGGCGATCTTGATGCTGTCTGGGCTAGTAAGCATTGATTGGCGTGACTTAACTGAAGCGTCGCCAGTTGTTGTGACTTGTTTGGTGATGCCGCTAACATTCTCGATTGCAGAAGGTATCACGTTAGGCTTTATCGCATACGCGGCGATCAAATTATTTAGCGGCAAGGGCCGTGAAGTGTCGATGAGTGTATGGGTGATGTCAGCCATCTTCATCGTTAAATACCTCGTCGGTTAATTTCTCGAGCAAAAAGCCAGTGTGGATTTATTCACGCTGGCTTTTTCTTTTTTACGTTGTTCACAGAAGACGGTTTTTCTGCGGAATAGGCAGAGAATTTTGATATCACCGTTGGTATTAGCGGTGTGTTTCGGTAGAATAATCGTTTGCGCAGCTTGAAATCCTCGTCTCCAAACATTTTGGAGAAGTTAGTGAGCATTCCGCTTTTGAGTGACTTCGCTAGATTTTGAGGATGCATATTTTCAAATTATTAGGTTATTACAATGAGTAAAAAATTCATTATCACTTGGGATGCAATGCAGACTTACTGCCGTGAACTGGCTGAAAAACAAATGCCAGCTGAGCAATGGAAAGGAATTTGGGCGGTAAGCCGCGGCGGTTTGGTTCCTGGCGCTATTTTGGCTCGTGAACTGGGTATTCGTTACGTTGATACAATCTGTATTTCAAGCTACGACCATGATCATCAGCGCGATATGACGGTACTAAAAGCACCTGAAGGTGATGGCGAAGGTTACCTAATCGTTGAAGACCTAGTAGACAGTGGTGATACAGCGCGCAAACTACGTGAGATGTATCCAAAAGCGAAAATGATCGCTGTGTGTGCGAAACCATCAGGCAAAGAGCTGCTGGATGATTACGTTGTAGATATTGCTCAAGACACTTGGATCGAGCAGCCTTGGGATATGTCAATCCAGTATGCTGAGCCAGTAAACCGCAAGCAAAAATAAACGCGGTTAAAGAATATTGAGAAATGCCCCTTTATAGGGGCATTTTTTTTATTATGATATTAAATCATGCTAATAGCCTAGGGTTCTTCCTATGTCTGAAGACGTCAGTAAAAATCTTTCCGAAACTTTGTTCGTGAAACATAAGCAAGCAAAAGAAACCTCCGCGCTTACCCAGTACATGCCGACCAGTAAAAAAATACTTGATGAACGAGAAGCGCAAGGTGATCGTGCTTGGTATCGTCATTTGCGTCGCTTGCAATGGGCTTGGCAAGGATTGTCTCCGATCGAAATGGAAGGCGTACTGTCCAAAATTGCTTCATCTTCTCACTCGCGAACCAATGATGATTGGTTAGACACTGTAATGGGTTATCACAGTGGTAACTGGACATTTGAGTGGATCAAGCTTGGTATGGATCATCAGAAGCGAGCAAATGAAATGCAAGGAGAAGAGGCAGCGGATGAACTCTTCACTGCTTCTTTGTGTTTTAGTATTGCAGGCTACCCACATTTAAAAAATGACAACTTGGCATCGCAAGCTCAAGTTCTGGCAAACAAAGCGTATTCTGACGGCGCAGAAAAAACTAAGTACACCATCAAGCAAATTGAAGTGCCTTACCAAAATCGCAAAATCATCGCGAACCTCCATTTACCAAGAACGGATAAACAGTTGCCTGTGGTAATGGTGAGCGCTGGTTTGGATACCCTACAAACCGACATGTGGCGTTTGTTCCGTAATCGTCTTGCACCGCGAGATATTGCGATGTTAACCGTGGACATGCCTTCGGTAGGGCATAGCTCTCATTGGCCCTTGACCGAGAATTCAAGTTGCCTACATCAAGCGGTATTGAATGAGCTTTACTCGCTACCTTGGGTTGATCATCACAAAGTGGGGTTAGTTGGGTTTCGTTTTGGTGGTAATGCAATGATCAGACTCTCTTTTGTCGAGCAGGAAAAGATCAAAGCTTGTGTCGCTCTAGGCGCACCCGTACATGATATTTTTACTTCCCCTCAGAAGTTACAAAAAATGCCGAAGATGTATTTAGATCTTTTGGCTTCCCGTTTGGGGAAAAATGCGGTTGATATTAATAGCATGGCTGGTCAGATGATGGCGTGGTCATTGAAGGTTCAGGGCTTCCTGAGCAGTCGAAAAACCAAAGTGCCTATTTTGGCTTTGAGTCTTGAAGGCGATCCAGTGTCGCCACACAGTGATAATCAACTTGTTGCTCTATTTAGCCAGTATGGTAGAGCAAAAAAAATCAGTTCCAAAACAATTACAAAAGGATATGAGCAATCCCTCGATTTAGCCATAAAGTGGCTAGAAGATGAATTATTAGGGTGACAATTCTCCTAAATTAGTTAAGAGTGATATATCTGAGCAAAAAATAAGCTCATGATAATTAAAAATAATAATCATTCTTGGGTGTTTACTTTTAACTATGAAAACGGAGATTCATATGTCAGAGACGACTCAGGGCCCGACTCACTTTCGCTTGATGTCAAAGTTGAAGGCGATAGGGCCTTACCTGCGCGAACCACAATCGCAAGAAGGGCGCTATTATTTTGATTGTTTATCTGTATGTGTAGACGACAAAAAATCGCCTGAGAAGCGTGAATTTTGGGGCTGGTGGATGGATTTGGAATCCATCGAGGGAGGCTTTACTGCTAAATATCATATTGGCAAGTACAACAAAGAAGGGCAATGGGTATCTGAAGCCCTTCCCAAAAAAGTAGTAGAGGAAGTGTATCTCACGCAGAGCACATTCCATCAAAAGCTGGTTGATACTTTAGAAGAACACTTCAAATTAGAAGTCGAATATCACACGGAGTCTTTCGATTTCGCTTAATTTGGTTGTTTTCATTTAATACCAAACAAAAAGGTGCGAAAACGCACCTTTTCTCTTGTTAATTCCCTATTTGATTGTTAAAACATCCTCTCTTTATTTGTTTTTCACTTCAGAAGACATCATGACAACGAATCAACAAAATGCAGTTGTTTCACAACCACAAACTGTCGTTGTGAAACTGGGTACAAGTGTGCTGACAGGCGGCACTCTGGCACTCGACCGTGCACACATGGTTGAGTTAGCACGCCAGTGTGCTGAGCTTAAAAAACAAGGCCATTCAATCGTAATGGTTTCGTCTGGTGCGATTGCAGCAGGCCGTGAGCATCTTGGTTACCCCGCATTGCCCAACGAGATGGCGAGTAAGCAGTTACTTGCCGCGGTGGGGCAGAGTCGCTTGATTCAAACATGGGAGTCTTTGTTTGGTATTTATGGTATCAAGATCGGCCAAATGCTACTAACCCGTGCCGATTTAGAAGATCGTGAGCGATTCCTTAACGCGCGCGACACTATTAATGCGCTCGTTGCGAACGATATTGTTCCTATCGTAAACGAAAATGATGCCGTTGCGACTAGCGAGATTAAAGTTGGCGATAACGACAACCTTTCCGCTTTGGTAGGCATTTTATGTGGTGCAGATAAGCTCTTGCTTTTAACTGACCAAAAAGGTCTGTTTACTGCTGACCCTCGTAAAGATCCGAACGCAGAGCTTATCAAGGAAGTAAAAACCATCGACGATACGCTGCGTAAAATCGCAGGTGGAAGCGGTACAACATTGGGTACTGGTGGTATGGCAACGAAGCTGCAAGCCGCAGACATCGCTCGCCGCGCAGGTATAGAGGTTATTATTGCTGCTGGTAGTGCGCCGAATGTTATCTTTGACTCTTTAAGTGCTGAACCTCAGGGCACGCGCTTCCTACCTTGCGCTGAAGCCTTAGAGAATCGTAAACGCTGGATTCTAGCGGGACCTGCGGCATCGGGCGACATCGTTATTGATGATGGTGCAGTCAATGCTGTGGTCGGCAAGGGCAGTAGCCTACTTGCTAAAGGGGTCATCAAAGTTAGTGGTGACTTCGCACGAGGCGAAGTGGCGCGTGTAACAAACACTCACGGTAAGTTGGTGGCTCGTGGCATCAGCGCCTACTCAAGTGATGACCTAACTAAAATTACTGGTAAGCACAGTAAAGATATCATCTCTATTTTGGGTCATGATTATGGCTCTGAGGTGATTCACCGCGATGATTTGGTCGTCATTCAGGAATAGAATTAGAGGGAAGCAAAGTGGATTTAACGAATATGGGTAAAGCTGCTAAAGATGCAGCTTTCGAATTAGCGACAGCGTCAACTGCGCAAAAGAACCAAGCATTAGCCATCATCGCTGATGAGCTAGAAGCAAACTCCGCTGCTATTTTGGCGGCAAACGCTAAAGACATCGAACTTGGCCGTGAAGCGGGTTTAACCGATGCGCTGCTCGATCGCCTTTTGCTTAATGAAGAACGATTGACTGCAATTGCGAATGATGTTCGCAACGTCATTAGCTTGAACGATCCTGTAGGCAGCGAAATAGACAGTAAGGTACTGGAAAATGGGATGTCACTGTCTCGTCGTCGCGTGCCGCTTGGTGTCGTAGGCGTAATTTATGAAGCGCGTCCAAACGTAACCATTGATATCGCAGCGTTGTGCTTGAAAACCGGCAACGCAAGCATTTTACGTGGTGGCAAAGAGACCTTTTTCTCGAATATGGAATTAGTGAAGGTTATTCAGTCTGCGCTCGCAAAGGCGAACCTTCCAGCCGCTTCTGTGCAGTACATTGAAAAACCAGATCGTGAGCTTGTTTCTCAATTGCTTAAGTTGGACGATTACGTCGACATGATCATTCCACGCGGTGGTGCTGGCCTACACAAAATGTGTAAAGAAAACAGCACGATTCCGGTGATTATTGGTGGCTTTGGTATCAGCCATATCTTTGTCGACGAATCCGCTGATCTAGAGAAATCCCTGAATGTGGTTGAAAACTCTAAAGTTCAACGTCCATCTGCGTGTAACTCATTAGATACGCTGCTCGTGCATGAAAAAATTGCAGCGCAATTCCTACCAATGATCGTAGAGCGCATGAACGATAAAGTGACCTTCGTGACAGAGCCTAAGGCAAAAGCACTGATGGCTCAAGCAACACAAATTCGCGATGCTGTTGAAGGTGACTTTGATACTGAATGGTTGAGCTACACTCTTGGTGTAAAAGTTGTGTCTGATGTGAAAGATGCCATTGATCATATGCGTGTCCATAACGCGAGCCACTCAGATGCGATCATGACCAATAGTTTGGAAAACTCAGAACTGTTCATCAATTCTGTCGGTTCGGCGGCGGTTTATGTGAATGCTTCAACGCGCTTTACAGACGGTGCGCAATTTGGCCTTGGTGCAGAAGTCGCAGTATCTACGCAAAAGCTACATGCACGCGGTCCGATGGGCTTAGAAGAGCTAACTAGCTACAAGTGGGTTGGTAAAGCGAACTACTTAGCACGCAGTTAACACATTCGACGAGATCTTGAGTGAAAAAGGGGCCTTTGCGCCCCTTTTTGTTTTGTCTAACATACCAATTCCGCTACACTACATGAGCTTTTATTTCGGTTTGAAAGCGTTATACCCAAATAGCTTTAATAGAGTCCGTATAACCATGAACGCGTGGTTATCCGTGATTGCTCATGAGGTTATTTTGGTATAGATATGGAGGTGATATGCATTGTCCTTTTTGTTCCGAGAACGATACCAAAGTTATTGATTCCCGCTTAGTGGCTGATGGCCATCAAGTTCGACGTCGCCGTCAGTGCTTGGCGTGTAGCGAGCGTTTCACTACGTTTGAAAGCGCAGAGTTAGTGATGCCTAAAGTGATCAAATCGAATGGCAACCGTGAACCATTTGATGAAGATAAAATGGTTGGCGGTATTCAACGCGCTTTAGAGAAACGCCCAGTGAGTGCCGATTCTATAGAGTTAGCGATCAGTATGATCAAATCACAACTGCGTGCGACGGGTGAGCGAGAGGTTCCGAGTGAAATGATTGGTAATTTAGTCATGGACCAGCTCAAAGAGCTCGATAAGGTGGCTTACATTCGTTTCGCTTCCGTTTACCGCAGCTTTGAAGATATTCGCGAATTTGGCGAAGAGATTGCCCGCCTAGAAGACTGAGTAGCTCATGACTCAACACACTCCTGAAAGAGCGTTTTCTGATTTAGATTTCGCCATGATGTCACGAGCTATTAAGTTAGCGAAACGTGGCATTTACACCACCGCCCCTAATCCAAATGTAGGGTGTGTCATCGTTCGTGATGAAGAAATTGTCGGTGAAGGCTATCACCATCGTGCTGGTGAGCCGCATGCCGAAGTGCACGCGATGCGCATGGCGGGTGAAAAAGCAGCTGGTGCAACCGCTTATGTGACGCTAGAACCTTGCTCTCATTACGGCCGTACACCGCCATGTGCCGAAGGGCTGATTAAAGCCAAAGTGGCACGTGTGGTTTGCGCCATGGTAGACCCAAACCCGAAAGTTGCAGGTCGCGGCATCCAGATGTTACGTGATGCCGGAATTGAAGTACAAATCGGCTTGTTAGAGCAAGATGCCCTTGCCCTTAACCCTGGTTTTATAAAGTACATGCGCACAGGCATGCCGTTTGTTCAATTAAAAATGGCAGCCAGTTTGGATGGGCAAAGCGCACTCAATAATGGTCAGAGCCAATGGATCACCTCCCCAGCGGCCCGCCAAGATGTGCAGCGTTATCGAGCAATGAGTGGTGGCATTCTTTCTACTAGCAAAACGGTGATTGATGACAATGCATCACTCAACGTGCGCTGGGATGACTTACCTAATAGTGTTCAAGCGCAGTATTTACAAGAAGAGCTTCGTCAACCAGTACGTGTAATCTTAGATCGTCAGAACCATTTAACTGATGCGCTCAAGCTGTTCCATACCGATGGAGAGCGAGTTATTGTTCGCTCTGATGGAGACTGTATCCCTCTATTGGACAGCGCTGACCAAATTGACTTATCAACGACATTAAAACGTATCTCTGATGAGCACCATATCAATCACTTATGGGTTGAAGCTGGAGCTACGCTAGCGAGTGCGATGATAAAGGCTAACCTTGTAGATGAGCTCATTGTTTACCTTGCGCCAAAACTCATGGGCAGCGATGGTCGGGGGCTTATCGGTGCTTTAGGGTTAAGCGCTATGGCTGACGTCATAGATTTAAACATTACAGACGTTCGTATGGTTGGGGTAGACATTCGCATCACCGCCACCATAAAACGCAATGAAATTAGATAAGAAATAGTATGTTTACAGGAATAGTAGAAGCAGTTGGCAAGTTAGCTGCGATTACGCCGAAGGGCGAAGACATCACCGTCACGGTTGAAACGGGTACGCTTGATATGTCAGACGTTAAGTTAGGCGATAGCATTGCGACCAATGGTGTTTGCTTAACGGTAGTTGACTTCGGAAGCCACTATTACAGTGCTGATCTGTCATTAGAAACCTTGAAGAAAACTGGGTTTGCTGATTACCAAGTAGGCGATAAGGTGAATCTAGAAAAAGCCATGTTGCCAACAACGCGATTGGGTGGACATATCGTTTCTGGCCATGTCGATGGGGTTGGTGAAATTGTCGAACGCAATTCAGTTGGCCGTGCGATAGAGTTTTGGGTTGCAATGCCTGCGGAAATTAGCAAGTACGTTGCAGAGAAAGGCTCGATTACTGTTGATGGTATTAGCCTAACCGTCAACGACTTACGTAAAAATGCTTTTAAGCTGACGATCGTTCCTCATACGAGTGAAGAAACTACGATTGACCAGTTTCAAGTGGGGCGCAAAGTCAACTTAGAAGTTGATGTACTTGCGCGTTATATGGAGCGTTTACTGCAAGGACAACAAGAAGATAAGGCCGAGTCTCGTATCACGATGGACTTTTTACAGCAAAACGGTTTTGCATAAGTCTTGGGAGTGGCTGCGTGAGGCATGCGATAAAGAGCAGACTCACAGAACACCGCGAGATTCATTGACTTGCTTGATGCAAAGCTCAAACTATTGACCTAACTAGCATTCACTGCAACGTAATTTTTCATTGCTGTCGCAATAACAAATTTAGAATAACGGGATAACAGACTATGCCAATCAGTACGCCACAAGAAATTATTGATGATATTCGCGCAGGCAAAATGGTCATTCTAATGGATGATGAAGACCGCGAGAATGAAGGTGACTTGATCATGGCTGCCGAGCATATTACGCCGGAAGCCATCAACTTTATGGCAACCTATGGCCGTGGCCTGATTTGTTTAACCATGACCAAAGATCGTTGCGAAAGTCTAGGTCTGCCACCAATGGTGCAAGACAATAATGCGCAATACACCACCAACTTTACTGTTTCGATTGAGGCAGCAGAAGGGGTAACGACGGGTATTTCAGCCGCAGATCGCGCACGTACCGTTCAAGCAGCAGTCGCGCCAAACGCTAAAGCTGCGGATTTGGTGCAGCCTGGTCACATCTTCCCTCTCGCAGCTCAAGACGGCGGTGTACTGACTCGTGCAGGTCACACTGAAGCTGGCTGTGATTTGGCTCGTCTTGCTGGTTTAGAGCCAGCATCGGTGATTGTTGAGATCTTAAATGACGACGGCACGATGGCTCGTCGCCCAGATCTAGAGATCTTTGCAGAGAAGCACGGTATTAAATTGGGCACTATTGCCGACCTAATAGAGTACCGCAATAACACTGAGACAACGATTGAACGTGTGGCAGAGTGCAAGTTACCGACAGAGTTTGGCGAGTTCACGTTAGTCACGTACAAAGACACCATTGATAACCAAGTGCACTACGCAATGTGCAAGGGCGATTTGAAAGAAAAAGCGCCACTGGTTCGCGTTCATCTTCAAGACGTTTTTACCGACTTACTACGTAGCGATCGTAATGCAGAGCGCAGCTGGACACTAGATAAGGCAATGAAACGCATTGGTGAAGAAGGCGGTGTGCTGGTTGTTCTTGGCCATGAAGAATCGACCGATCTACTTATTCATCGCGTGAAGATGTTCGAAGCGCAAGACAAAGGTGAAGCCCCAACGCTTGCTAAAAAACAAGGCACGTCTCGCCGTGTTGGCGTTGGTTCACAGATTCTTGCGGATCTCGGTGTACATGATATGCGCCTTCTGTCATCGACCAACAAAAAGTACCACGCGTTAGGTGGTTTTGGTCTGAACGTTGTTGAGTACGTCTGCGAGTAACAACCGAACAATAAGTTCCTAGTCTTTGACGTGCTTAACTCGTCAATGGCTAGGAACCGGTGATTTGCCTCCAATTTCCATTAGATATTGCTCACAAATTTGTGCTAGAATCCGGCGATTCTCACTTGATGAACATATTTCACTTATAAATAGAGTTAAAGGAAAGCTTATGAAAGTGATCGAGGGTGGCTTCCCAGCGCCAAATGCAAAAATTGCTATCGTTATTTCTCGTTTCAACAGTTTTATTAACGAAAGCCTACTTTCTGGTGCGATCGATACACTAAAGCGTCACGGACAAGTAAGCGAAGACAACATCACGGTTGTGCGTTGTCCAGGTGCCGTAGAACTACCTCTAGTAGCTCAGCGTGTTGCTAAAACTGGCAAATTCGACGCTATTGTTTCTCTAGGGTCTGTTATTCGCGGTGGAACGCCTCACTTTGACTATGTTTGTAGTGAAATGAACAAAGGTCTAGCACAAGTGTCTATGGAATTCAGCATTCCAGTAGCATTTGGTGTTTTGACTGTTGATACGATCGATCAAGCGATTGAACGCGCAGGAACCAAGGCTGGTAATAAAGGTGCAGAGGCTGCACTAAGCGCACTTGAAATGATTAATGTACTATCTGAAATTGATTCCTAATGGGGGCCAGTGTGAAACCAGCCGCACGTCGTAACGCACGTCAATTCGCTCTACAGGCGATCTACTCATGGCAAATTACTAAAGAGAATGTTGCCAAGATTGAAGAACAGTTTTTGTCTGGCGACAAATACGATGAAGAAGAACTTCATGCATCTGAGCCAGCGCTTGCTGCTCCAGAGACAGACGTAGCTTACTTCCGTGAACTATTAAGCGGTGTTGTACTTAGCCACGCTGAGCTAGATAGCAAAATTCGTCCATACATCTCTCGTCCTATGCAGGATTTAGATATGATGGAACTTGCTCTTCTTCGCCTTGCTATGTACGAGATGACTCGTCGCGAAGATGTTCCTTACAAAGTTGTTATCAATGAAGCGATTGAACTTGCAAAAGTTTTCGCAGCAGAAGATAGCCACAAGTTTGTGAATGGTGTACTTGATAAAGCAGCACCTCACATTCGTAAGAAATAACGATTTCTTCAATGAAAAGGTCAGCACATGCTGACCTTTTTTGTATCAAAAGCTTTTACATCAAAAAGTAAGTGAATTATGTCTGGTGAATTTAATCTGATAGACAAGTACTTCGTCGGTCGTCAGAGCCAACGTAAAGATGTCCATCTAGCCGCTGGTGATGATTGTGCTTTGGTCAAAGCGCCAGCTAATGTTCAGATTGCGATTAGCACGGATACATTGGTAGCTGGAACGCATTTCTTAGCCGACGCGAACCCAGCATGGGTCGCACACAAAGCATTGGCTTCTAACATCAGTGATTTGGCGGCGATGGGCGCAACGCCTGCGTGGGTGAGCTTTGCATTAACGATGCCTGAGCCAGATGAAGAATGGCTTGCTCCTTTCTGTGATGCATTTTTCGAACTGGCTGATTACTATGGTATTCAGTTAATAGGCGGTGATACCACCAAAGGGCCATTGTGTCTGACACTCACGGTGCAAGGTTTTGTACCTGAAGACAAAGCGCTCACGCGATCCGGCGCAAAGCCTGGGGATTGGGTGTATGTGACGGGAAACCTTGGCGATGCAAAAGCTGGCTTGGATGTGATTCTAGATGACTCTCTGCGCAGCAGAGCCGGCGCGGAAGCACTAGAGCGAGCTCATTACCTTAGTTCTCCGCGTGTGCTTGCTGGACAAGCTCTTGTTGGCTTAGCCTCTTCTGCGATAGATATTTCAGATGGTTTAATCTCTGATATTAAGCACATTTTACAGCGATCTCAGGTTGGGGTGAGTATTGATGTCTCTCAGCTACCGATCTCTTCAGAATTAGTCCAGTTTTTAGATGATAAGATCAGCGCGCAGCAGTATGCTTTAGCAAGTGGCGAAGAATACGAGTTGTGTTTTACCGTGCCGGAGCAAAATCGAGGCTCGTTACAAAGCGCTTTGTCTCATACTGGCTGTAAGGTCACATGTATTGGTCAAATCCGACCAAATGGAACCTTCGAGCTGCATGATAACAATCAACCACTTGATTGGGACTTAAGTGGCTTCGACCACTTTAAATGATCTGAGCTAAGCTCTAGCCAAGAGCCTGTTACTATTGAGTAACTCGCAGGCATGACGATTGAAACCAAACTAGCAGTATAGGTTTAAGGATATGACCAACCCTCTTTCTCTGATTTCATTAAAGAACCCGTGGCATCTATTGGCGACGGGTTTTGGCAGTGGATTATCCCCGTTTATCCCTGGAACAATGGGCACACTGGCGGCCGTGCCTTTCTTTTTGTTGTTGGCACAATTACCATTTACGGCGTATGTCATTGTTGTTCTGATTTCGTGTGTGATCGGCATTCAAATATGCCAAGTGACGTCTGCAGACATGAAAGTTCATGATCATGGTTCAATCGTATGGGATGAGTTTGCAGGCTTTTGGATTACGATGAGCATTGTACCTGCACTGAATATTCCACTCACTGAATGGAAGTGGTTGATCACTGGCTTCATCTTATTCCGTTTTTTCGATATGGTAAAACCTTGGCCAATTGGGTGGCTAGATAAGCGAGTTCACGGTGGGCTGGGTATTATGGTTGATGATATCGTGGCGGGAGTTATGGCCGGTGTTGCCCTGTTTCTAGTCGCAAAATATGCGGGCTGGATGAATTAAACGTTGACCGTAAAAAAAGGGATGCTATGAGCATCCCTTTTTACATTCTATTTTGCTAAATAATCCAAGATGGATTTTTCAATTCCTTTTGCATCGAGACCAAGCTCTTCATGCAGTTCATCTTGTGTTCCCTGATGAATAAACTCATCTGGTAAACCTAGGTTCAACACAGGTTTAATGATTTTATCTTTCATCATGAACTCAACGACACCAGCACCAGCACCACCCGCGATAACATTTTCTTCTAACGTCACGAGCACGTCATGATCTGCGGCTAGTTGACGAATCAATGCCTCATCGAGCGGCTTCACAAAGCGCATATCAGCAACAGTGGCGTTAAGGTATTCTGCAGCTTCTAGTGCGTTACCCAAGAAAGTACCAAAGTTCAGAATAGCAACTTTTTCACCTTGGCGAACCATGCGCCCTTTACCGATTTCTAACGCCGTAAACTCAGTTTCGATTTCTACGCCCATGCCGCTACCACGAGGGTATCGAACCGCACTCGGGCCAGAATGCTTATGGCCAGTGTAAAGCATTTGTCGGCACTCGTTTTCGTCACTTGGCGCCATGATCACCATGTTCGGAATACAGCGCATAAAGCTCAAATCGAACGCACCTTGGTGAGTTTGACCATCTGCGCCAACGAGACCTGCGCGGTCGATCGCAAACATTACTGGTAAATCCATGATCGCGATATCGTGGATCAGCTGGTCATAACCACGTTGCAAGAAAGTCGAATAGATAGCAACGATTGGATGATCGCCCGCAATTGCCATGCCTGTTGCCAGTGTCACAGCGTGCTGCTCAGCAATCGCCACATCAAAGTATTGGTCTGGGTACTCTTTTGAGAAACGCACCATACCCGAGCCTTCGCGCATTGCTGGCGTAATTGCCATTAGCTTAGGATCTTGGGCCGCCATGTCACATAAAAAGTCACCGAAGATCTTTGAGTAAGTTGGCTTACCGCCACTGCTCTTCGGCAGACAATTATGCGTTGGATCGAATTTAGGAACACCATGGTAGCCGATAGGATCTTTCTCGGCAGGCTCATAACCTTTGCCTTTCTTGGTCATGATGTGTAGGAACTGAGGACCTTTGAGCTCACGCATATTTTTCAGCGTTTTGACGAGTTCATTGACGTCGTGTCCATCAATCGGGCCAATGTAATTAAAGCCGAACTCTTCGAACAGAGTACCAGGCACTACCATGCCTTTTAGGTGCTCTTCCGTACGGCGAACCAACTCTTTAATAGGTGGGACACCAGACAGCACTTTCTTGCCGCCTTCACGGATAGAAGTGTACAAGCTGCCAGAAAGTACTTTCGCAAGGTGGTTATTCAGGGCGCCGACGTTTTCTGAAATCGACATTTCGTTGTCGTTCAAAATCACCAACATATCAGGATGAACGTCGCCAGCGTGGTTCATGGCTTCGAATGCCATGCCTGCTGTAATTGCGCCATCACCAATCACACTGACGATTTTGCGACCTTTACCTTCTTTTTGTGCGCTGATGGCCATGCCAAGACCTGCACTAATCGATGTCGAAGAGTGGCCGACAGATAAGGTGTCATATTCACTTTCTTCACGCCAAGGGAAAGGGTGTAGACCATCCTTTTGGCGAATTGTTGGCATTTTATCGCGACGTCCGGTGAGGATTTTATGCGGGTAAGCCTGATGACCAACATCCCAGATCAATTTGTCGATAGGGGTGTTGTAAACATAATGCAGAGCGACAGTTAGCTCCACGGTGCCTAAGCCAGACGCTAAGTGTCCGCTAGATTGGCTCACTGAATTTAGCAGATACGTTCGCAGTTCATCACACAGATTTGGTAATGTTTCTTTCGGAAGAAGACGTAATTCTTCCGGTGTATTTGCTAACGCCAGTGTTGGGTACTTTGAAATATCAAGAGTCATATAAATGCGCGCTTATAGTGTTAATTTTTGCGCTCGATGACATATCGGGCGAACTCTTCGAGTAACTGAGTATTGTATGGGATAGCTTCCAATGCTTGAAGTGCTTCCTGTAACAGAGTGTGAGCTTTCTCTATGGCTCCCTCTAAACCCAGCAGGGAAGGATAAGTGCTCTTATTCAGACCTTGGTCGGAACCTTGAGGCTTACCCAGTGTTTCTGTGTCACTGATGATATCAAGAATATCGTCTTGAACCTGAAACGCCAAACCAATTGCTTTTGAGTAGCGCTCCAAGTGAGGTAGAACCTCGATACCTTTCTCACCAGCAGCTAATGCACCTAATTTTACCGCACAATCAATCAGAGCTCCGGTTTTTTTACGGTGTATCTCTTCCATTTCTTCAAGAGAAACTTGGCGATTTTCCGCGCCTAAATCTAAGGCTTGCCCTACACACATGCCGCTGGCACCAGAGGAATGCGCTAAGGCTTTGATCATATTGATGCGTTGAGCTTCTGCCGCCGGGCTTAATTGACCATCAGCAATAATAGTGAAGGCAAGGGTTTGTAGTGCATCACCTGTCAGTATTGCGGTTGCTTCATCAAACTTAATATGACAAGTTGGTTGACCTCGACGCAGTTCATCATCGTCCATGGCTGGCAGATCATCATGAATGAGTGAGTAGGCATGTATACATTCGATAGCAGCGGCGGGGGTGTCTAAGTCTTCAGGTTTACAGCCGAGCATTTGACCTGTGATGTAAACAAGAAAAGGGCGAACGCGTTTTCCACCTAGCAAAAGGCCGTATTTCATTGCTTGAATCAATGGCTGCTCTTGATATGGAAGCTGATCGAGCCACAAATTCAATTGCTGATTGTTTCTTTGTTGAAAAGACGTCAATGTCTGTTGCATCACATTGCTCACTACTGATTGTTATTCTGAATCTGGTTTGAAGTCACTCAGTGGTGCTTCATCATCTTCACTAAGAAGAATACTCACGCGCTGTTCGGCGTCGCTTAATTTAGTTTGGCCTGCACGAGCTAAGGCAATGCCTCGTTCAAACTTACGCAGGGCATCATCTAGAGCAAGATCGCCATTTTCTAATTGATCAACCAAGCTATCAAGCTCTTCAATGGTTGCTTCAAAGGTCATGTTTTCTGGTTTCTTGACCGCCATCTTTTTTCTGCCTTAATCAAGCCTCGGGTAAGATGCACGAAAGTTACCTTAGCCTAGTAACTTGGTCAAATTTAACCTTATATAATTGTCACAAAATTAGCGTTCAACGAGTCTAAGCGGTGAAACCCCATATTTTGGTTGAGGTTGTTAGGTGTAATTTGTGATCCATTAGCTAAGATTTTTCTAAAAATTCTGCGCGAGTTGTCGATACAGGTAATAATCCGCCCAATGGCAGTATTTGAGTATAGCGTGAGGAGTGCTTTGTGGATTTAGCAACCCTATTAGGTTTGATTGGTGGTTTTGCATTCGTCATTATGGCGATGGTGCTTGGTGGCAGCATCGGCATGTTTGTCGATGTCACGTCGATCCTTATTGTCGTTGGTGGCTCAATATTCGTCGTGTTGATGAAGTTCACAATGGGACAGTTTTTTGGTGCGACAAAGATTGCTGGCAAAGCCTTCATGTTTAAAGCGGATGAACCCGAAGACCTGATCGCAAAAATTGTGGAAATGGCCGACGCGGCGCGTAAAGGTGGTTTTCTTGCTCTTGAAGAGATGGAAATAAACAACACATTCATGCAGAAAGGCATTGATCTACTGGTTGATGGCCATGATGCCGACGTTGTGAGAGCGGCACTCAAAAAAGACATCGCGCTTACGGATGAACGACATACGCAAGGGACTGGCGTATTTCGCGCCTTTGGCGACGTTGCTCCTGCGATGGGAATGATTGGCACCTTGGTTGGTCTTGTTGCGATGCTTTCAAACATGGATGACCCTAAAGCGATTGGACCAGCAATGGCCGTTGCACTCTTGACCACATTGTATGGCGCGATCCTGTCCAATATGGTGTTTTTCCCTATTGCGGATAAGCTTTCTCTTCGCCGTGACCAAGAAACGCTAAATCGCCGTTTGATCATGGATGGCGTATTAGCGATTCAAGATGGCCAAAACCCACGAGTGATCGATAGTTACTTGAAGAACTACCTCAATGAAGGTAAACGTGCCCTTGAGATTGACGAGTAACTTGGAGAGTCGTGATGGATGATGAAGATAACAAATGCGATTGTCCGCCACCTGGCCTCCCGTTATGGATGGGGACATTCGCAGACTTGATGTCGCTACTGATGTGTTTCTTTGTTCTTCTGCTCTCGTTTTCTGAGATGGATGTACTGAAGTTCAAACAAATTGCAGGATCAATGAAATTTGCCTTCGGTGTGCAAAATCAGCTTGAAGTGAAAGACATTCCCAAAGGCACTAGCATTATTGCCCAAGAGTTTCGACCGGGTCGGCCGGAACCAACTCCGATTGATGTCATCATGCAGCAAACCATGGACATCACTCAGCAGACGCTCGAATTTCATGAAGGGGAGTCTGATCGAGCTGGTGGCACAAAACGTGATGAAGGCAAGTTAACGGGTGGGCAATCGCCAGAAACGTCAACTCAAAACAATGAATCTGCTGAAGCGGACATGCAGCAACAGCAATCTAAAGAGATGTCGCAAGAGATGGAAACCTTGATGGAAAGCATCAAGAAAGCCTTAGAGCGAGAGATTGAACAAGGCGCCATTGAAGTTGAAAACCTCGGTCAGCAGATTGTTATACGTATGCGTGAAAAAGGTGCATTCCCAGAAGGTTCGGCCTTCTTGCAGCCTAAGTTTCGTCCTTTAGTTCGTCAGATTGCAGAGCTAGTAAAAGACGTGCCAGGCATTGTTCGAGTATCTGGCCATACAGACAATCGACCGCTAGACTCGGAACTTTATCGTTCTAACTGGGATCTCTCTTCTCAGCGTGCAGTATCAGTCGCGCAAGAGATGGAGAAAGTGAGAGGCTTCTCTCATCAACGTTTGAGAGTGCGGGGTATGGCGGATACGGAGCCCTTGCTACCGAATGATTCTGATGAAAATCGTGCGCTTAACCGACGGGTTGAAATCAGCATTATGCAAGGCGAGCCTCTCTACAGTGAAGAAGTGCCAGTAATTCAATAACTAGGCTTTAGTTTTAAGTCAGTAAAGAGATAAGAAAGCGAGCAGATTGCTCGCTTTTTTTGTTTTTCCAATCCGCTTGGGTGTATAATCTTGCGCCTTAAAAGTGAGCTCAGACTACTTTTTGTGACTGAAACGCGGTTTTACTGCGTATGAAGTATTGAAGTTGAGTGTCACTCTTTGTTGATTGCGAAACTAACCTGCGAATTAGACTATGAAATTTATTGTAAAGCCCCATCCAGAAATTTTTGTAAAAAGTGAATCTGTGCGTAAGCGCTTCACAAAGATTTTAGAGTGCAACATTCGTAACATCATTAAGAGCCGCACGGAGTCTGTCGCGGTATTTAACCGTCGTGATCACATTGAAGTGACCTCTGAGAGTAACGAATTCCACGCTGAAGTTCTTGAGGTTTTGACTCATACACCAGGCATTCACCACGTACTGGAAGTGAAGCAAACTGAATTTAAAGACTTGCACGATATCTTCGAGCAAGTGCTAGAACTCAACCGTGCTGCACTCGAAAATAAAACCTTTGTTGTACGTGCGAAGCGTCGTGGCAAGCATGACTTTACCTCCATTGAACTAGAGCGTTATGTAGGCGGTGGTTTAAATCAAGCGATTGAAAGCGCTAGTGTTAAGCTACGAAACCCAGACGTGACGATCAAGGTGGAAGTCTCGAACGACAAGCTAAACCAAGTATTGTCTCGTCATAAAGGCCTAGGTGGTTTCCCACTGGGTACGCAAGAGGACGTGTTAAGCCTGATCTCGGGTGGTTTCGACTCTGGTGTTTCAAGCTATCTTCATATCAAGCGTGGTTCAAAAGTACATTACTGCTTCTTTAACTTAGGTGGTCCAGCACACGAAATCGGCGTTAAGCAGGTTTCTCACTACCTATGGAACAAATACGGTTCTTCAGCAAAAGTACGTTTTATCTCAGTTGATTTCGAACCTGTGGTTGCGGAAATCCTAGAGAAAGTCGATGACGGCCAAATGGGCGTGATCTTGAAGCGTATGTTTATGCGTGCAGCAGGCATGATCGCTCAGAAGATGAAGATCGAAGCATTGGTAACAGGTGAAGCGCTAGGTCAAGTATCGAGCCAAACGCTAACCAATCTACGCCATATCGACAACGTAACTGACACGCTGATTCTGCGTCCACTTATCAACTGGGATAAAGAAGACATCATCAATCTAGCACGTGAAATCGGCACAGAAGATTTCGCAAAGACAATGCCAGAATACTGTGGTGTTATCTCTAAGAAGCCAACCGTGAAAGCGGTGAAAGGCAAGCTAGAAGCTGAAGAAGAGAAATTCGACTTTAGTATCCTTGAGCAAGTGGTTCAAGAAGCTCGCATGATGGACATTCGTGATATCGCGAAAGAGTCTGAGCAAGCCGCACCAGAAGTAGAGCAAGTTCAAGCGGTAGAAGAGCACGCGGTTGTGCTAGATATTCGTAGTCCTGAAGAGGAAGACGATAACCCACTTGAAATCGAAGGTGTGGATGTGAAACATATCCCTTTCTACAAGCTGGGTACACAGTTTGGTGACTTAGACCAGTCTAAGACATACTTACTTTACTGTGACCGCGGTGTGATGAGCCGTCTGCAAGCGCTTTACTTGCAAGAGCAAGGCTTCAGCAACGTAAAAGTTTACCGTCCATAGCTGACTGATAAAATACGTTAAAAGGCGCAAATTGAGACATCAATTTGCGCCTTTTTTGTTTTTGATCGCGTTACAGACAACCATTACTTAGCATAATGTTGAGGCTTATCGCAAAGCCATACACTTTGTGTTGATATAACGATAATTAATCCGAAAGAAGAGTAATAAAGTGATATTGCTGCCAGATATGCGGATGAGATTTTTGATAGATAAAAAAACACCGCCTAATTTAGGCGGTGTAACAAATTTGACAGACAGGTCAAAAATAAATACAGGAAGTATATGTTTTGTCACAGGGAGTGTGGACAAAACATTATGGTAGAAATCTACCTAACTCGAAATACGAGTTTGCAAACACAACATCGCAACAACGAAGCCAATTGATTTCCAAAGAAATCAAGCCGTTCAGGCCCGTGTTGCGGGGTGAAATATAGAATTTATCTGGCTGTTCGACAACGGACATTTTATAATGTTTCAGATTAAAAAAACTAATCCTATTAGAGGTCCCATATGTCTCGCAGATTGCCTCCATTAAATTCGCTTCGAGTCTTCGAAGCGGCTGCTCGTCATCTCAGTTTTACACGAGCAGCAGAAGAGTTATTTGTTACTCAAGCCGCGGTCAGTCACCAGATTAAAGCGCTTGAAGAGTTCTTATCATTGAAGCTCTTCCGTCGACGTAATCGTTCTTTGTTGTTAACAGAAGAAGGCCAAAGTTACTTTCTCGATATCAAAGATATTTTCACCTCGATTGCGGAAGCGACAGATAAGGTGTTGGAACGTAGCGAAAAAGGGGCATTGACGATTAGCCTACCGCCGAGTTTTGCTATCCAATGGCTTGTACCTCGTTTGGCCGATTTTAATGCTCAAGAGCCCGATATCGATGTACGTATTAAAGCCGTAGATATGGATGAAGGCTCACTGACTGATGATGTTGATGTGGCGATCTACTATGGCCGTGGGAACTGGCCAGGTTTGCGAGCAGATAAATTGTACCAAGAGTTTTTGATCCCACTTTGTTCACCTTCATTACTTTTGGGTAACAAACCATTAGAATCTTTAAGTGACCTCAAATTACATACTTTGTTACACGATACTTCGCGTAAAGACTGGAAGCAGTTTGCTCGTCATTACAACATTGAAGGCATCAACGTAAACCACGGTCCTATTTTTAGTCACTCAACGATGGTGCTACAGGCTGCTGCGCACGGTCAGGGGGTCGCGCTCGGTAACAACGTACTCGCCAAACCTGAAATGGAAGCCGGGCGACTCATTGCACCATTCGACGAGGTGTTGATATCTAAGAATGCATTCTATGTGGTGTGTCATGAACAGCAGGCAGATATGGGCCGAATCGCAACGTTTAGAGATTGGATGTTAGCAACCGCGAGAAAAGAACAAGAGGAAGTATTGGATGAATCACTGGATAGCTGAGGGACCTGAAAACGGACCGCTGTTTATTTTTGCTCACGGCGCAGGTGCGGGGATGGAGCATGACTTCATGACAGCGGTCGCCAAAGGATTAGTGGAGCAAGGTATTCGTGTAGTGCGTTTTAATTTCCCTTACATGGTGAAACGTTCGGAAGATGGCAAAAAGCGTCCGCCCGATCGAGCGCCAAAGTTGCTCGAAGCATACAGCGAAGTGATCGCTCACTTTACTTCTTCTCCCGTGGTTATTGGTGGTAAGTCAATGGGCGGTCGTATGTCGAGCTTGTTGGCTGAAAATGAGCTGGTGGCGGGCATTGCCTGTTTAGGGTTTCCATTTCACCCGCCGGGAAAGCCAGAGAAATACAAAGGCGAGCACTTAGCAACCATTGAGAAACCTACGCTGATTCTGCAAGGGGAACGAGACACCTTTGGTAAGCGTGAGGAATTCGATGATTTCGTCCTTTCGTCACAAGTAACGGTGAGCTTTTTACCTGATGGTGACCACAGCTTCAAACCGCGCAAGATCTCAGGTCATACTGAAGTGGGTAACATTGCACTCGTGATAGAGCAGTTAGCGGCGTTTATAAAAGAGGTGTACAGTGAAAAGTAAGTGGTTACTCTCATTCTCTGGTTTTTCTGGGCTGCTTTCGGTCGCTCTTGGAGCATTTGCTGCTCATGGGCTAAAAGCGACACTGGCCCCTTATTTGCTCGGTGTATTTGAGACCGGAGTTCTGTATCAATTTATTCACACGTTGGCGATTGTGTTTTGTGCCATTCTGCTTCTGCTCAATTTGGGACAAAAAGCACAAAAATATTTTTTCATTGCGGCGATTTGCTTTATTATCGGCATCTTTTGTTTTAGCGGCAGTCTTTACGCGCTGGCGCTGACGGGCATTAAGTGGTTTGGGCCAATTACTCCTGTGGGAGGATTACTGTTCATGATTGGTTGGTGTCTGTTCTTTTTTGCTGCGTTCAATATCAAAGAGGTCTCCAAGTGAAACAACTAATGCTCTATTGCCGTTCTGGCTTTGAGAAAGAGTGTGCTGGTGAAATTCAGGACAAAGCGACACAGTTGGAAGTGTATGGCTTCCCTCGTGTGAAGAGAAACTCAGGTTATGTTGTCTTCGAGTGTTACCAAGATGGAGATGCCGACAAACTTGCGAGAGGTTTAGACTTTAAGTCTTTAATTTTTGCTCGACAAATGTTTGCGGTAGCAGCTGAGTTTCAATCGTTGCCAAGTGATGACCGCATTAGTCCAATTTTGAATGAACTAGCAGACATTGAAGCATTCCCTCGTTGTGGTGATTTGAGAATTGAAACGCCAGATACAAATGAAGCGAAAGAGCTACTGAAATTCTGCCGTAAGTTTACCGTCCCAATGCGTCAAGCGTTGCGCGGCAAAGGCTTAATGCTGAACAAAGATAACGCGAAAAAACCAGTACTGCACATTTGCTTTGTTGAGCCTGGCCACTGTTACGTTGGTTACTCTTACACTGACAACAACTCACAGTTCTTCATGGGTATCCCTCGCCTTAAATTCCCAGCAGACGCTCCAAGTCGTTCAACACTTAAACTGGAAGAAGCATTTCATGTCTTTATTCCACGTGAAGAGTGGGATGAGCGTTTAGCACCAGGTATGTGGGGTGTGGATTTAGGTGCATGTCCAGGCGGTTGGACGTACCAATTAGTGAAGCGCTCAATGTTCGTTCACTGCGTTGATAACGGCATGATGGCAGACAGTTTGATGGAAACTGGCCAGATCAAACACCATATGGTGGATGGCTTTAAGTTCGAACCAGACCGCAAGAACGTAACATGGATTGTTTGTGACATGGTGGAAAAGCCAGCTCGTGTTGCTCACCTGATGGGACAGTGGCTGTTAAAAGGTTGGGCAAAAGAGGCTATCTTTAACCTTAAGCTGCCAATGAAAGGGCGTTATGACGAAGTGCTGCAAGACCTTGAAAATCTGAAGCAGTTCCTCATTGATAATAAGGTAAAGTTCAAGCTACAAGCTAAACATTTGTATCATGATCGTGAAGAGATCACGATTCATATCCAATGTCTGTCGAATATTTCACCTTACTAACTTTATTCCCCGAGTCTTTTGGGAATAGTGATTAGAATAGAAAAAGCGCCTTCAAATGGCGCTTTTTTAATATCTGCCGGATTTCATGGTGTGAAACTACCATCGGACACTACTCCGCTTTGTTTGGCCCTAAAAAGCGAATATCTTGCAAGTTAAAGCCTAGTTCTATATCGCACTTTAAAGCGGCGACGCGTTTACATAAACGAGCAGACTCAATGTGCTCATCCAATTTTTTACGGTATTTCGGTACGAGATCTTCACTAGCGTAGGCAGCTTCAATACTCTCAAACTGAGTGAGAATCTCTTTCGCTGCTTTCGGGCCAATTCCAGGTACGCCCGGAACCTGGCTAGAGCTTATCCCTGTCAATCCCCAGTAATCCGCTAGTTGACTTGGTTTTACGCCGAACTCTTTTTCGATAAATGGTTCATCTAACCAACGATGTTGGAAATAATCACGGATTTGTAGGGTAGGGGAAAGTAGCTGGCAGTAACCTTTGTCAGTCGAAACGATGGTGACTTTTTCACCATGGCTGGCCACTTTCGTTGCGAGTGTAGCAACCAAATCATCTGCTTCATCGCCTTCAGACAGCAATGAATCAATACCTTGCTCCCACCACGCTTGTTGAATCGCATCTAACCCTTGCAGTAGTGGCAGAGGCATTGGTTTTCGGTTTTGCTTATAGTCAGGGAGAATTTCAGCGCGCCAACCTCTGTCTTGTTCGTGGTGATCAAAAACTGCGATGATGTGTGTCGGGTTGGCCTCTGACAGAATGCGAGTGAGGGTTCTTTGCGTTGTGGTTATGGTTCTTGCTATGTCGGTTGGATCTGGTTGTGCTGAGTGCACTCGGCGGATCAGGTTTAGGGCATCAATGATAACAAGATGAATAGACATAATGACTTAGCAATAAAAAAGGGGCGTAATGCCCCTAGTGTAACGAATGCTAGCCTGACTATCGACCACCAATTTCCGGGTGAGCGATTCGATAACACGGTTCGTAGTCTGAACCGCCAGGTAATTTCATTCGGTGCTGTTCGACAAAGTCTTTTAGCAACTTATCGAGTTTTTTCATGAGGACTGCGTCGCCATGAATGGTGAAAGGCCCTCTACGTTCTATTTCTCGAATGCCTTCAGCCTTTACGTTACCTGCCACTATGCCAGAGAAGGCTTGACGCAAGTTGGCCGCTAAAACTTGCGGTTCTTGATCTAGGCTTAAATCCAATTGTTCCATCGACTCATGAGTAGGCTCGAATGGCAGTTGGAAGTTTGGCTCAATTTTCAATGACCAGTTAAAGCTGTACGCATCGCCTTTCTCTTTTCGGTGAAGGCGTACCGAGTCCATGGAGCGTTTCATAATACGAGCGACTTCTGCCGGGTCGTCAATGATGATCTCGTAGTGCTTTTGCCCTTCCTCACCAAGTGTGTCGCGAATGAACTCATCAATAGAGCGGAAGTACTCTTCACTCTCTTTTGGTCCTGTTAATACGATAGGCATTGGTTGATCGGCGTTATCCGGGTGCATCATGATGCCAAGAATGTACAGTAGCTCTTCCGCTGTGCCCGGGCCTCCTGGGAAAATAACGATACCATGAGCCATACGGACGAAAGCTTCCAAGCGCTTTTCGATGTCGGGCATGATGACCAGTTCATTTACTATTGGGTTTGGTGGCTCGGCAGCAATAATCGAGGGTTCGGTTAAACCAAGATAACGTTGCTGAGTATAACGTTGCTTTGCGTGCCCAATTGCTGCACCTTTCATCGGCCCTTCCATTGCACCAGGGCCGCAACCTGTACAGATGTTAAGTTCACGCAGACCCAGTTCGTTACCCACTTCACGTGTGTACTGATACTCCACTCCATTGATAGAGTGACCACCCCAACATACGACAAGATTCGGTGCGATACCTGGAGTTAATGCTCTGGCATTACGAAGAATGCCGAACACGAGGTTCGTAATGTGAATTGGGTTAGTAAGGTTGAGCCGCTGGGCGTCTGCCAAATGCATGTTTACGTAAACGATATCACGCAATACGGAGAACAGATGTTCTTGGATACCTTTAATTATTTCGCCGTCAACAAAAGCGTGCTCTGGCGGATTAGTCAGCTCAAGCTTAATACCACGCTCACGACGCACGACGTTGACATCAAACGATTGGTATTTATCGAGCAGTTCTTTCGAGTTATCGGTATGGCTACCGGAGTTCAACACCGCTAATGTGCAATTACGGTACAGCTGATAAAGTTCACTAGAGGCTGTGTTCTTTAAGCGCTCTACTTCTAGTTGAGATAGCAAGTCCATGCTACCAGCGGGGCTTATATGGGTAATCATAACGCCTCCTTGTGTTGCATTAATTTGAGGGAAAGTACCAACTTACCTTTTTGGTGTTATACGTATGGTTTGATGAAAGGTAGTTGGCCGATTTGGTTTTATGGTTATCAACTCCCAAGCAACCTCAAGATGATACATTTGCCTTTTATAAATACATCATCTTGAAGTGACTTGGGTTTTTACAGCTTAGCAGACTAAAAGGGAAGAAATGTGATAACTCGTTGAAAATGGGTGGTTATAAAGCGTAGATTGCACCAAATTTGGTTTGTTTGCTCGCTTTTTGTACGAATTCTAGCTCCAGTTAAGCTGGTTTGTTCCACGTTTTTTAGCGTCCGCAAGCATCTTGCCAAGACGATCGAGCACATACTCTGGCGTATCGGACTCTTTGAAAGACGTCGATACAGCAGCTAAGGTAATCATGATATTTTGCTCACGGAACTTAAAGGGTAATTGGCTAATATCACGCTGGATATGCTTAATCAGATCCAGTGTGTATTCTTCAGATTGTTCCGGGACGAGTAGAATGAACTCCTCGCCACCAAAGCGAGCCACTGTTTCCGTTTCTGATACGCGCTTGTTAATAGTACGAGCGATAATCTTCAGCGCTTTATCGCCAGCCGTATAACCATAGCTATCATTCACCGCTTTGAAATTGTCTACATCAAACAGCACAACACGAAGGTTTTGCTGAGAGCGAATCCAACGGCGATACTCTAGCTCTAGTCGATCGTTAAATGCAGTGCGGTTATAAACTTTAGTCAGCGGGTCGAGCAACATACGCTGAGCTTGGTCATCTAAGCGTCGACGATAATCTTGCGTAGTTTCAAATACCGCTTCGAGTTGGTTCTTACTGTAACTTAACCGTTCTTGCAGCGCTTGCTCTCGCTCTTCCGTCATTTTCAGTCGCTCTGTCAGCGACGCCATTTTTTCGAGAAGAGGCGTGATTTCTTTTTTCACAACCGCGATATCTTGAGCTTGATTAAGTGACTTTTGGCTTAATTCAACCAAGCTGTTCATTTCTGTGTTGAGCTCTTGGCGGTGTTCAAAGTAGGTATGATGCTGGTCGACGTTCTGATGAACGGTTTTTAGGTTACTTGCGAGAGAAGTGTTCAGCTGATCAAGGAATTGGCTAGACGCCTCGCGCTCGAACTTTGTTGCTTCGACAACCAATTTCAGCGTTGAGAGCGTAAGCTCAATGAGAGACTCGGCACTCACGCCAAGGAGCAACTTAGCGCGAATATCCAGCAATCTATCGCCTGATTCTCCCTCGAAATCCAGCTCTGTAATAGTATGTTGGAGGTCGCTGGCTAAGCACTCAAGCTGAGATCTGTCGGGATTGTTTTCAAATTCACTAAGATGTAGACGTGAATTAGACGTGATGATTTTCAGAGCGCGTTCGTAAATACTCAGTAGCTTAGTGGCTTGATCAGCTTTATTGCTGGCGTGAACTTCAGAGAAACTCATCAGGTTCCGTAGTTCACGTTTTAACTGCGCAGGTAAGCCCGTGACACGTTGCAGTGTTTCACCACTGTGCTTGATTTGTTCGTCAAGGTAACCGTTCTGTTTATCCATCGTCTTCGACTGCTGTTTGAGCATCCTCTCTAATACCGCTAAACGCGGGATAAGAGTGCTGATATCTTTTTGATGTTGCAGCTCTTGTTGGATTTCAAATAGGTAGTTGGATACCTGAGTATTCGAACCCTGGCAAGCTGAAGACAATGATGCCACAACGCGTTTAAGAACTTGTTGTTCACGTTTGAATTTGAGTGAAGTATCACGATGAGTCAGTCTGAGTTGGTCAAGTTGACAACTCAGCTGATGCAGCTGCGACTGAATATCGGATTCCAAGATTCCCATGAAGTGACTACGGTTAAGTCCATGTACTACTGACAATTATCTGATAATAACAAAAAACTTTATAGCGTCATTAGTTATTACGTTCAACAGGCGTTTAATTATCCATTTTTTAATATTTTCTTGATGTCGTCCTCATTCTTGTAGGACGAATGGATCTTGATCAGGCCTTGGCTAATGGCATGTTGACAGGCAGTTCTTATGTTACCTGTTGCAAAGCTAGCAGCAGGCGCATTATCGATGGCTTTTAAGAACACCCAGTGGCTTTGCTTATCCTTCAAGCTGACTTCTCGTGCTATGTGAGTCGCAAGCAACAACAGATCGAGTAATTCCTCATCGTTAATTGCAGTGTAGGCTCGGGGTAAGAACGGATAATCACTGATGCCCATACGAATAATACGATTGACGTTGTGCTGCTGTGCGAACTCATCCACCCAAGTCTGGAATTTTTCGAACATGACTTCGGCAGAAGCATCACGGTCAGCGTTCGGTTCTATGTAGAGTAAGTTCGCATCTGAGAAATGGTAAAGACGCGACGGTTTTTCTATTTTTTCCGCAAGGAAGTCGCCAAATGCACGTTCTAGTTCTAGACCTGCCTTATAGCCGTTATGGACGTACATGCTTCGTAAGAATGGCAAATCGATCATAACAAAGCGTAGGCGATCATTAAGTGGTTCGTGGATCAATTCACCCATTTGCCATTGCTCGAAAGTTTCGCTCGACTTTTTCAATGAGCGAGACAGCTTAACGTTCAGCATACGCAAGTTACGTAAACGAGAGCGAGAGTGGGTGAAGAGGTCGTTACGCAGTTTTTCGATTTCACTTGCTTGGCGCTGCATAATGACACCGCGGCGCATAATGAACAAAAACATGACCAATACAGTAATAAACAATGCAAATGAGATTTTCTGGAATTTACGATGCTCTCTTTCCACTTGCTCTAAGCGTTCTGATTGACCGATGTAATGGATGGTTTGTTCGGCAAATTCTTTTTGCTGACGGAACGCATCTTCACTGATTTGGTTAAGCTGCTTTTGTTCTAGACGAACGAGGTTGGTGTATTTTTTATAAGCTTGCAGAGAAAGTTTGTATTCGCCTGCCTGCTCGTAACCCAACCCAAGTAAACGGTATGACTGCTGCTTAATGAAGTTGTTATTTTCAGGTGACTTTTCAGCAAGCGCTAACGCCAGCTTTGCATTAGTAATGACGTCTTTACTGTCATTTTGATGATAAGCCAGACCTGACTGAAGCAGGGCAGCCTTTGCTTCAAGCTTAGGAATATTGGTGTATTCTAAAAGCTCTTTAGAGCGGTCTAAGTACTGCTCTGCTAGCGCGTAGTTATAGAGTTGTAGGTAGGTAGCCGCCAAGCTTAAGCGAATCTTAATGATTCTATTGATGTTCTTACTGGTACTTTCATGGTCAAGCACGTTGAAGTAATGCACTAACGCAAGGTTAAACTTACCCTGATAAAAGTAGATGTCGCCCATTTGCTCTAGGACGTCCGCTAGGATCGGAGAGCTAGGGTAGGAGTCATAAAAATCTGCGGCTTGAGATAAGTATTCGATCGCTTTGTCGTACACTCGTCGCTCCTGGAAGAGCCTAGCCAAAAGGCGATTCACTTTTGCTAATCTTGCACCACTGTTACTTTCAATAGATTGCCAATAACCGTATAGCAGTTCTGACAAAGCCAAATTGTACTTCTTGCTATTGAGGTAAAACTCGCCGACGGCAGTGTAGTAGTCGATCAAGGCTAACTCAGAGCGGCTATCGTCAAGCATGGTCTTTGCTTCAGAGTACAAGTTTTCCGCTTTAATGATATCGCCACTATGTGAAGCGAGGAGTGCTCTTTGCATCACTAGTCGGTAGCGAACGCTGTCGGTGCGTTGTAATACGGCATCGGCTTCATCGAGCTGTTGTTCAATTTGGTTAAGCGTGTCTTCCGCTTTTGAGTAGTTTTCGTCGTACATCCAAATCATTTGGTTGCGCATCAGCTGTAGATCTAAGTCCATGTACGGCAATTGATATTCTTGCGCTAAGCGTTCCGCTTTATTTAGGTGCTCGATAGCCGAACGAACATTACCCATGGCGTAATCTGCCTGAGCGATAATCTTGTGCGCTTCGATGGTGCTGCTTGGTGTGCGAACGCTACGATCTGTTTCGTCGCGAGACATGGCTGAAGGGCTGTCACTTTCTTTGCGTTCTGTTAGCTCACGCTGTGACAAATAGTTGGTTGCCGCTTGTTTTGCTTGTGATGGCTCTATTTCCGCCAATTGTTGTGCTTCGTTGAGTAACGCGGACGATAAAATGGTTGCATGAAGTGGCTGTACAAACAGCAAGCAAAGAAAGCCAATCAACTTGAATAGACGCGAACTGTCCCAAAACATCCTTTCGTTCCCTCGAACTGTTTTTAGATATGGCGATAACGGCGAAAAGCCTCAATTAGCCGTTTAAATGCGGGTTGAAGCCATTTGATATAGTAACATGCTTGGACAATAAAAACGTCCGGCAACCCTTTAGATTGCCGAACTTATTTCTGTTGCCTATGCGCTTACTGACGAGCCATACGGTGATTGTGAGCTGGCTTATCTTGTTCCGTTGAGCGGTAAGGGTTGATATCCAAGCCTCCACGGCGCGTATAGCGGGCAAATACGGTCAGTTTGCTTGGTTGGCAGTATTTCATTAGATCCGTAAAAATACGCTCTACACACTGTTCGTGGAACTCATTGTGCTCGCGGAAAGACACTAAGTAACGTAACAGCTTCTCACGATCTATTTTTGCGCCTTGGTAGCGAATTTCTACACTGCCCCAGTCGGGTTGGTTAGTGATCAAACAGTTTGATTTCAATAGGTGGCTATGTAGCACCTCTTCAACTTGTACTTCACCTGCTGCACCTTCAAGCAAATCGGCATCGAAATCGTAACTGGTGATGTTAATGTCTTGGTCATCAATACATTCACCGTCCATTGTTACGATAGGTTGATTGGTATAGTGGGTCACTGGATTCACCTCAACCAGCACCTTTTCACCTGCGCATTCAGAAAGGTCTTGTGTTAAACGCTCAGTCACTTCTTCCCAGCTTGCAAAGCGGGTTTGGTTGTAGCTGTTTAAGTACAGTTTGAAAGACTTCGATTCAATCAAGTTTGCGCTGGTGGCTGGAATGTATACTTCGCCAACGGCCACTTGTGGTAAACCTTTACTATTTAACCAAGACAGTTCATACAGCGTCCAAATATCGTGCCCCATGAAAGGCAGAGTATCGCCTAACTGAAGGTCATCTCGGTTCAGGCTGCGAGGGACTGGTTGCAGCAAGCTTGGGTCATACTGGTTCGCATACTCGGTCGTTTTACCTAGTGTTAGGCCAGCAAGCTCTTTAGCGTCAGAATATTTGCTCATACTTTGTGGTCGTTTTCGATTAGAATGGCGAGAATTTTACTGAATCCGCTGGTCAATTGCCATCCGGCAAGTACGGCTATCTGATAAATAAGGAATGAGGAGACCTTCATGACCCAAAACGTTACTCAGGCGCTACAAGAGTTCAGCCTGCGCTACCAACAAGCTTGGCAAGCTAAGCACAATGAGTTGCCAAGCAGTGAAGAGCTTGCAGATCTTGTTTCTCCTTGTGTCGAAGAGAAGCGTGATGGAGAGGTGCTTTGGAAAGCGGTCGCACGTGATGAAATGGCCGATTTCACCAATGTGGAAAATGCGATTGAGTTGTCACTACAAGATGATGTTAAAGCCTTTTATGGTTCTCAATACTGCGCCGATATGGAGGCAACTTGGCAAGGTAATTCGTTGACGCTGCTGCAAGTGTGGAGCGATGACGATTTCGTGCGTCTACAAGAAAATATTCTTGGTCATTTGGTGACTCAGCGCCGCTTGAAACTTAAACCAACAGTATTTATCGCAGCGACAGATGAGGAAATGGATGTGATTTCTATTTGTAACCTCACTGGCAATGTGATTCTAGAGCGTTTGGGCACCTCTAAACGTGATGTATTGGCAGATTCATTGGTTGAGTTCTTGAATAAGTTAGAGGCTGCCGTCTAAGTATGTATGTTGTTGAGTTGCAGTTTGAGTGTTTTGATAACACCACCGTCAGCGCGGTAGACAAAGCCATTAATGGCTTGATGGATGCTCTGCGTTACAACGGCCAAGTATTAGGTCGTGAATTCCCGATAGTGATGGGAGAAGGTGAATTTTTCGTTCGTGTTGTTTGCCCAGAACAAGACAGCTTGCATCCACGTTATTACTCAGATTTCGTCAAAGTGTGCATGAACCGTTTGTCGGATGCGTCTTTGCTTGCTCCGAAAATGCGTATGCTGGGGCGTGATTTGAATTCAGAACAAGCAGCCGAAGAAGAGACACCTAGCTGGCAAGTGTTGTACACGACTTATGTTCATACGTGTTCGCCTTTGCGAAGTGGTGAAACCCTGTTGCCAATTCCTTTGTATCGTAATGAGCCAACACTTAATGGAGACCATAAAGCCGTCATTAAGTGGCAGACTGAGTGGCAAGCTTGTGATGAAATCCAAATGGCAGGGGGTTGCCGAGCGGAACATGCGGCGCTGCACGAAATTTGCGATGTGGATAGTGTGCTGTTTCGCCGAGGTTGGGACTTACGTGGCCGTATCGAATACATCACGAAGATCCCTACGTACTATTACCAGTATCGTGTCGGTGGTCAGTCGCTGGAGAGCGAGAAAGCGCGCAAGTGTCCAAAATGCGATGGCGAGTGGCTACTCGATGAGCCACTACATGACATATTTCATTTTAAGTGTGATGACTGCCGAATCGTGTCGAATATCTCTTGGGACCATCTTAAGTAGCGAATTGAAGCTACTTAAATGGGTAGATAGACAAATAGAAAGGGCTGATGTTTTCACATCAGCCCTTTTGTGTTTAGAACGTTTATGTTTAGAACGTTGTTTTCAGTCATGTTTTGAAAGGTGGGATTACCAACCTTTCACAACACCGCCTTTGAACAGCTCTTTTGCCGCTTCGTAAACTTCTTCCGTTTGGTAAGCTTTTACGAAGTTTTGTACGTTTTGCGCATTAACATTTTCTTCGCGAGCGACAATTAGGTTTACGTATGGTGAGTCTTTATCTTCAACGAACACGCCGTCACGCTCTGGCGATAGGTCGATAGAGCTTGCGTAAGTGGTGTTGATGATTGATAGCGTTACGTCATCCAGTGAACGTGGAAGCTGTGGGGCTTCTAGTTCAATGATTTCGATATTTTTAGGGTTGCCTACGATGTCACGTACTGTAGCGAGTAGACCAACGCCATCACGTAGCGTAATCAAACCTTGTTGCTCAAGAAGCAGTAGTGAGCGACCTAGGTTCGTTGGGTCGTTTGGTACTGCGATGCGTGCGCCATCTTGAATTTCATCAATTGATTTTACTTGCTTTGAGTAACCAGCAATAGGGTAAACGAATGAGTTACCCGCGATAGCCAGTTTGTAGCCGCGGTCTTTCACTTGTTGGTCTAGGTATGGTTTGTGCTGGAACGCATTCGCGTCTACTGAACCATCATCCAGAGCGGCGTTTGGTGTTACGTAATCGGTAAATGTTACTAGCTCAACGTCTAGGTTGTATTTCTCTTTTGCTACTTTAGCGGCAACTTCGGCTACTTGTGCTTCAGCACCAGCAATAACGCCAACTTTTACTTTGTTTACGTCTACTTCTTTGTCGCCGCAACCCGCTAGAGCAAGAGCAGAGGCGGCCGTTGCTACAGTCAAAAGACCTTTAAGGCTAAATTTCATCTTTATCTCCTTATAATTTGTATTTTTGATGCTTATCTGTGGTCTACACGGCGCACCACTGCGTCGCCGATAGACTGAATAATCTGTACTAGAACAATCAACATCACGACAGTCACGGCCATGATAGTTACATCGTAGCGGTGGAAACCGTAACGAATGGCTACGTCACCTAGGCCGCCGCCGCCTACCGTACCCGCCATAGCTGAGTAGCTAACGAGAGTGACCAAGGTAATCGTTACTGAGTTAACAATAGTCGGCATTGCTTCAGGTAGTAGAACTTTTGTGATGATCTGTGTTGGTGTCGCCCCCATTGACTGCGCTGCTTCCACCAAGCCTGTCGGTACTTCTAATAAAGCACCTTCAATAAGACGAGCGACAAAAGGAATGGCGCCAATAGTCAGTGGGACGATTGCTGCGGTTGTACCGATAAAGGTTCCAACTAGCATTTTTGTCACTGGAATAATCGCAACCATCAGTACGAGGAATGGCACAGAACGACCAATGTTAACGATAGCGCCTAAGCCGCTATTTAGTTTGGTGTTTTCAAGTAGGCCGCCTTTCTTAGTAATATGGAGGATTACGCCTAATGGAATACCCACAGCAAAGCCGACTAATCCGGCAACCGCAACCATGTAAAGCGTTTCCCACGTTGCACCTAAAAGTAGTTTGCTGTTTAAGCTCAGCCATTCAGAAATCGTATTAAAGGACATAACCAAGTACCTCTACTTTTACGTTGTGCTTACGCAGGTATTCAAGAGCTGCGTTGTCATCTTCTTCGTTACCAAATAGCTCTGCGACCATCATGCCGAATTTCACGCCACCAGCGTAATCAAGGTCGGAACTCAAAATACTCACATCAATATTGTATTTACGAGAAATTTGCGACATTAACGGTGCATCGACGGTTGCGCCAGTAAACTCTAAGCGAACCAACGGGTAGCTGCCATCAACACGCTCTGCTTGCAGACGAGCTTGGTAATCTTCAGGAATGGAAAGATCCAGCGTTGAGCGAATGAATTGGTGCGCTAGCTCTGTCTTAGGGTGCGCAAAAATATCGCCAACGGTGCCTTTTTCCACCAGCTCACCACCACCGATGATTGCTACTTCGTGACAGATACTTTTTACGACTTCCATTTCGTGAGTGATAAGTAAAATCGTGATGTTGAGTTTGCGGTTGATCTCTTTCAATAACTCAAGGATAGATTGAGTTGTTGCCGGGTCGAGCGCACTAGTGGCCTCATCACAAAGCAGCACGCTAGGATCGGATGCCAATGCACGAGCAATTGCCACACGCTGTTTTTGTCCGCCACTTAAGTTAGATGGGTAGCTCTCGTGTTTGTCGGCTAAGCCCACAAGCTTTAGCAACTCAGTTACTTTTGTTGTGATTTGCGATTTGTCTTTACCTGCCAGTTCTAGTGGCAGTGCTACATTATCAAACACAGTACGAGACGAAAGCAGGTTAAAGTGCTGGAAGATCATGCCAATGTTACGGCGTGTTTCGACTAGTTGTTTTTTGCTGAGTTTGGTTAGATCCACACCATCAACGATGATGGAACCAGAGGTCGGCGCTTCTAACATGTTGACACAGCGGATCAGCGTACTTTTACCAGCACCTGATGAACCGATAACACCAAAGATGGTGCCTTTGTCGATGTGTAAGTTAATGTCTTTCAGGGCAAGGATTTCCTTACTGCCTTGGTAGAACACTTTATTGACGTTTTTTATTTCTATCATGTTTCAACCTGCCCAAAGATACGGGGAACTTCGCTGTCAAAAACGGCCTTTGACAGAACTTAATGTTGAGCTTTATCTCAATTTTCAGTTGATGCTATGGGTTAAGCAGAATGAAGTCAATAGATATTTTTACGTCTAGACGTCTAAATGTATGGATGTTCTGTTTTGAAACGAAGATGTATAGATAACAAGCAGGAGGTAGACGGCGGGGCACCCTCAGATTTACCGATTCTTGCCCAACAAATCAACCGTTTTGTCGAGGCCTAGAATGAATTAGATAGTGTTGAAGTTTATAAGGTATGTAATAATCTGATTAAACCGAGTTAATAGAGAAATACGTTTTGGCAAAACCTGCTGTTTTTATCGATCGTGATGGCGTGATAAACGTTGACCACGGCTACGTTCATGACGAACATGATTTTGAGTACATTGATGGTGTATTTGAAGCGACGAAAGCGCTAAAAGATAAAGGCTACCTTCTAGTGTTAGTGACGAATCAATCGGGCATCGCACGCGGTAAATTCAGTGAAGACCGTTTCTTGTCTCTGACTCAATGGATGGATTGGAACTTTGCTGATAATGGTGTTGAGTTCGATGGTATCTATTACTGTCCACATCATCCAGAACATGGCATTGGCGAGTACAAGCAAGATTGTGCGTGCCGTAAGCCAAAACCAGGCATGTTCATTTCTGCGCGTGACTTCTTGAAGATCGACATGGAGAAATCTGTGATGATCGGCGATAAAGCTGAAGACATGATGGCAGCAGAAGCGGCAGGCGTTGGCACTAAGATTTTGGTTCGCACTGGTAAGCCAGTAACGGAACAGGGCGAAGCCATTGCAACGGTAGTATTAGATAGCATTGCAGATGTGCCTGCGTACTTAAACAAGTAATCTTCATTACTGACTGAGATAAGGGAAGCCACTGCTTCCCTTTTGTTTGATTCCTTCTTTTAGTCTGAACACTTATGAGCAAAAAACTCACCATTCTTGATATCGCAAAATTGGCAGGCGTGGGCAAATCGACAGTAAGCCGTGTGCTTACTAACGATCCAAAAGTGAAACCCCAAACGCGAGAGAAGGTTGAGCAAATTATTCGTGAATCTGGTTATGTGCCGTCCAAATCTGCGCAATCAATGCGTGGCGGCAGCCAAAAAGTTATTGGGGTTATCATCTCCCGTTTAGATTCACCATCAGAAAATCGCGCCGTTGGTACCATGCTCAATGCTTTGTATTCCGCTGGTTATGATGCGGTGATCATGGAAAGCCAATTCGATCGCGATAAAACCAATGAGCATTTGGATGTGCTTAAACGTCGCAACGTCGATGGGGTGATCGTGTTTGGTTTTACTGGATGTGATGAGCGAGCATTGGCGGAGTGGGGTAATCGTATCGTCGTGATCGCGATGGACACGCAAATGGTTTCTTCGATCAACTACGACAACCAAGGTGTGATAGACATGGCTTTGTCTCATCTTGAGCAGCAATCTTTATCTCGCATTGCTTATATTGGTGTTGACCCTGAAGACAAAACCACTGGCTTAGCTCGTCTAAATGCTTATAAAGCTTGGTGTCAACGCAAACAAATTACACCTTGTTTCCAGACGGGTAAGTTGAGCCATGAAAGTGCTTATCAGTTGGTAGACAAAGTCCTTCAATCTGACACTCAGGCCATCGTGTGCGCCAGTGACACCATCGCGTTGGGCGTGATTAAGCGTCTTCAAGAGTTAGGACGTGAAGACGTGGTTGTGACAGGTGTTGGAGGTAATGAATTGCTCTCTTTCCTTTTCCCTAAAGTATTTAGTGTCGACCCAGGTTATACCCTTGCAGGTGAGAAGTCCGCTAACATGCTGATCAATCAATTAAATGGCGATGAGGAAGTGGTTCACTTTACTCAACAGCCTATCGTTTATTGACCCACACTAAAACGATCTGCTCTAAAATTATACTGTGATCACTCTCAATTAATGGGACTGTTCCCATTTTGTTTTTTGTCTTCGAATGGCAATATTAAAATTAAGAAATGGGAATGTTCCCATTTATAAAAACAAAATGATGAATCGAATGTATCCAATACAGGGTGGACAAAGTTATGAGTAAGATTGCGCGTAAAGACGTGGAGCGTCTTATTGAGCTGGTCGGGGGGCCGGACAATATTGCCAGTGTAAGTCACTGTTTAACTCGCTTGCGTTTTGTTCTAAATGATACGGACAAAGCAGATACGAAACAGTTAGAAGCATTACCGATGGTGAAGGGCTGTTTTACCAACGCAGGCCAGTTCCAAGTGGTTATCGGTACTGAAGTGGATGAAGTTTACAAGGTACTGATCGGACTGACGGGTAAAAGTGAAGCCAGCAAAGACGAAGCGAAGAACGCTGCTCGTCAAAACATGAATATCGTTGAGCGTGGTATTTCCCACCTTGCAGAAATCTTTGTACCACTGCTACCAGCGATCATCACTGGTGGTCTGATCCTTGGTTTCCGTAATGTGATTGGCGACATCAAGATGTTTGATGGTCAAACGCTAACGGAAATCAGCCAGTTTTGGGCAACGGTACACTCTTTCTTATGGCTGATTGGTGAGGCGATCTTCTTCTTCCTACCGGTTGGCGTGTGTTGGTCGACAGTGAAAAAGCTCGGCGGTACTCCGATTCTGGGTATCACGCTTGGTGTGACATTGGTTTCGCCGCAGTTGATGAACGCCTACCTGATTGGTAAGCAAGTACCTGAAGTGTGGGACTTTGGCTTATTCGCCATCGAGAAAGTGGGCTATCAGGCGCAAGTGATTCCAGCAATGCTTGCTGGTATGGCTCTGGCGTTTATTGAAACCAACTTAAAACGCATCATTCCGTCTTACCTTTACCTAGTGGTCGTGCCGTTTGTCTCAATCATTGTGTCTGTGATTCTTGCGCACTCTATCATTGGTCCATTCGGTCGTATGTTGGGTGACGGCGTTGCTTTCGCAGCAAAAGCAGCCATGACGGGTGACTTCGCAATGATTGGCTCAACCATCTTCGGCTTCCTATACGCGCCATTGGTCATTACTGGTATTCACCACACTACCAACGCGGTAGACCTTCAACTGATGCAAGAGCTAGGCGGTACGCCAATTTGGCCTCTGATTGCACTTTCAAACATTGCTCAAGCGTCTGCGGTCGTCGGCATCATTATCATCAGTAAAAAACACGGCGAGCGTGATATCTCAGTGCCTGCGGCTATCTCTGCTTACCTTGGCGTGACTGAACCGGCGATGTACGGCATCAACTTGAAATACAAGTTCCCAATGCTGAGCGCGATGATCGGTAGTGCGTGTGCTGCTGCTATTTGCGGTAGTGCGGGCGTAATGGCGAACGGTATCGGTGTGGGCGGTTTGCCGGGCATCTTGTCTATCCAACCGCAGTTCTGGGGCATTTTTGCTTTGGCTATGTTAGTCGCAATGCTGGTACCTGCTGCATTAACGTTAATTCTTTATAAGCGTGCACAAGCCAAAGGTGAGCTTGAGCCTGCAAACGCGTAATTCTATTTGAGGCAGTGACTTGGCTGCCTCCTCCTATTTTTCTTTTCAAATTTTAAGTTTCCGATTACTGGTAAGTGAGTGTTAGAAATGGCTATGACCAAGCATGATGAGAGCTGGTGGAAAACCGCAACCATCTATCAAATTTACCCAAAAAGCTTTTGTGACAGTGGCAGTAAAGGCACGGGCGACATCAAAGGGATCATTTCTAAGCTGGATTATCTTAAGCATCTTGGTGTGGATGCGATTTGGCTGACGCCGGTTTACCAATCACCAATGATCGACAACGGTTATGACATATCCGATTACTACTCGATCAACCCTGAGTTCGGCACTATGGAAGATTTCGATACTTTGCTAGCAGAAGCGCATCAGTTGGGTATTCGTATCATCATGGACATTGTAGTGAACCACACGTCGACAGAACACAAGTGGTTCCAATCCGCACTGGGTGATAAAAACAGCCCATACCGTGATTACTACATCTGGAAAGATCCGGTAGATGGTGCTGAACCAAACAACTGGCAATCAAAGTTTGGTGGCAACGCTTGGGCGCTGGATGAAAAAACAGGCCAGTACTATTTGCACCTTTTTGCTAAAGAGCAAGCGGACTTAAACTGGGAAAACCCAGTAGTGCGTGAAGAAGTGAAAGAAGTCATCAGCTTCTGGGCAGACAAAGGTGTCGATGGTTTCCGTCTCGACGTTATCAACCTGATTTCCAAGCAGCAAGATTTTCCAAGTGACGATATTGGTGATGGTCGTCGTTTCTACACGGATGGTCCACGTGTGCACGAATACCTTCAAGAGATTAGCGAATCTGTGTTTCAAAAATACGGCAGCGTGACGGTGGGTGAAATGTCTTCCACTACGCTAGAGCACTGCCAGCAATATTCTTCGCTAGACGGCAAAGAGCTATCCATGGTGTTCAACTTCCATCATCTGAAAGTCGATTATCCAAATGGTGAAAAATGGACCAAAGCGCCGTTTGATTTCATTCAGTTAAAACAGATCTTCAATCATTGGCAAACGGGCTTAAATGGCAAAGGGTGGGGGGCGCTGTTCTGGTGTAACCACGACCAGCCACGCGTTGTGAGCCGATTAGGTAACGACGAGCAATACCGTGTTGAATCTGCCAAGATGCTTGCGGCATCAGTGCACATGATGCAAGGCACACCTTATGTTTACCAGGGGGAAGAGATCGGCATGACCAACCCGGGTTATACCGAAATCAGCCAATATCGTGATGTTGAAAGTACTAACATGTACGACATCATGGTCAACCGTGATGGTGTATCTCATGACGATATGATGGCGATCTTGGCACAGAAGTCGCGTGATAACTCACGTACACCAATGCAATGGAACAGTGCAAAACACGCGGGCTTTACTGAGGGCACGCCGTGGCTTGAAGTGGCGCAGAATTACTCTGAAATCAATGCTGAAGCTGCGGTTGCCGATTTGAACTCGGTGTTCTACTTTTACAAGCGTCTGATTGAACTGCGTAAACAGGTTCCAGTCATCACCGATGGCCGTTACGAGGACCTGCTGCCAGAGCACAAACGTATTTTCGCTTACGCTCGTCAGAACGATAAGCAAACGCTGCTGTGTATCAATAACTACTACGCTGAAGAGGTGGAATGCGTTCTGCCAGAATGTTTTGATATGAGTAAGGCGAAAAACTTGCTATCTAACTATCAAAACTCAGCGAGCGCAGTCGCGTCAAACCATCAAGTGTTACGACCTTACGAAACTCGTATTTTATTGATAGAAGAATAAACTCGGGTGTCATCACCCCTAAGATTGATGTTCGAGATGAAGGCTTTGGTGTGCTCCCCAAAGCCTTCTTTTATTGAGATATCTATAAAAAATGCGAGCTTATTTTGTTTCAATCGCTGTTAGCTGCACTTTCTCTTCGTTGATTTGTACTTGTTGTACTTTCAGCAGTTCAATTTGTTCTATCAGACCTAAGCTCGGATTAAACCAACGTTCTGCCGAAGTGGCGAACTCCATTGAGTCCATATCATCACAGTTTAGGTTGTAGATGTTCTCTTCCATCAGGTATGCCGCTTCAATTTTCTTGCCTGAGATCGAGAACGCTTTACGCATACCAGTCTCTCGGATTTGCTGTTGCCAAACCACTTGGCAAGATGCTGTCATAGGAAGGTTTTGTACCCACTCATGATCTTCAAAACGGTCTAGAAGGTTGTGAACTGCGTAGCCTGTAAGAGTGGTTTGCAGAGACATAGTTTCTTCACCGATGTCAATATTCGGGCTTTTCTCTTTTACGTCGTCACCGTTTAGGCGGAAAATCGGACTGCTGTGCATAAGCATGGCAATAAACTGATGACCAATGAAATAAGCGTCAGTGATTTCATGAAGTGCACCATCTGATCCTGCAAAGTAAAGCGTATTGCTCTCTTCGTCGTCGTTGTACTGCTCGTCTGAATAGTAGAACTGTTCGGCGCCGTAGTTCACCAAGTCATTAACCAATTGGACCATTGCCTCGCTGTTTGGGATTTGTGCCAATGCTGCCAATATTTGCTCGCTATCCATCGCTTGGAAGCTCAGTTTCATGTCGCCCTCTGGTTGGCCATCCAAGCTAAACGAATAGCTCAATTGTGTGTTTGGTACAGGAGCGAAGATTGAGTTGTGAATCGAGACGTCGAAACTTTCTTGAGGCATTTTGTTTGGATTCGCACTGCCAGAAGACGAACCTCCGCCACAGCCGTAAAGAGCCAGAGTTGCTGCTGCGATAAGCGTCATTTTGTTTAGCATGGTTTACATTCCTGATTGATAAGGCCGTTTCATGTTGGGCCGTTGCTTGAATGCGAGCATGCTAAGTTCAGTGAGAGAAAAAGGGCAAAAAACAAAAGCTAACAGGGGTTAATGAAAGCTTAATTTTATATTTATGTCTTTGTTTTGTTTGGAGTTATTTCGTTGGCTACGTTAGTGCAATACTCGTTAATGAGCGCTTTCCATCGGCTTATGATTTCTTGATCGGTCACACTAACATGCAACGTTTTCCACGGTTGGAGGCAAGTCTCTTTTGATTCAGATTGAGAAAGACGCTCAAACAAGGTTTCGGAAGGTAAAACGCGCAGCAGCGCCACCAGTGATTCCATGTAGTTGAGACGGAACTGTTCAAGTTTGTTCTGCTTATAAGCAATGTGAGACACAAAGGTATAAATCAGTGCGTTTTGGATACGTGAGTCGCCATCTGGTGTCGTTAACAGAGCTTTTGCCCTGTCTAAGTTACCTAATTTGAAATGCAATAGACCTAACCAGAGGCTCAGCTCATCTGGCAAAACATCAAACGACGATTGTACTTGAGTTAAATACGCTTCCAGCTTTTGATGTTCGTGCTCGTATAAGGCGAGATGTCTTGCCGTTGTTATAGCCGCAAACTCATCAGATTGTCGGAGAGGTTGGCTAGAAAAGGCATTCTCGAATAACATTTTTTTGTGAATATCCGAAAGCTGCCACGTACTTGCCGAAGGTGCAGGCAGATTGAAGTATTGCGCGACATCCGAGTGCATTTGGAAAATATCCGATTGTAAGTCAGATAAACGCAGTGTGTACTCATTGCGAAACGCTAGCTTGCCCGTCGCAGGATAAATAAGGTTCATCTGCGCTTTCAAGATGCCCTGTTTTGTGCCGTCTTTTAACTCGATATTGAGCTCGTAGTCGCTGGTCTGCATGTTTCGTGCGCCAGGGAAATATGGCGCATGACCGATAGGATCAAGAAAGTAACTGGGAGCATCTTGGTTGGCGATGTCGGTGTATGGATATTCGACCTGTTGTTGCAGCAAGATGGCTTTGACCAGTATGCGGTATTTTCGCGCCTGAGAGCCGATTGAATCGACACGGTTGAGTAGTAGCTCGACTTTGGGAATCAGTAGTTGATGACGTGTTTGTTGTGTTGAGATTTCTTGGCGTTGCCATAACAAGCTTGCGAGCGTCACGCTACAAACTGCAAGTATGGCACACAAGCTATAAGCAAAAATCAGCTTGAAGTTCTTATTCCTCGCAACCTGAGTTGGGATAACGCGTCGATGGCTTTTCGCTGGTGGCACCAAACGAATATTGGCAGGGTTAAGAAAGTAGCCTTTGCGGGGGTAAGTGACTAAAAGCTTAGCGGCATCGTATTCGGGTAAGTACTGCTGTAGCAGGGCACGTAAGGTGCTAATGCGGTTCGTGAGCACATTCTTAGAGATGAACTTGCTCTGCCAAATGGTTTCAATAATGGTGTCAGCAGAGAGTGGGTGGCCAACGCTTGTTAACAGCAGTTCTAATAATTCAATGGTGCGAGGTTCAAGATCAATCGCGATAACATCTTGATGAAGGGTCTGTGTCTTCGGGTTATAGATCAGCTCTCCAATCGCAATATAACTGTGAGTCTGTTTAGCTTGTTGCAGAAAGTCGCGCATACCGTACCGATCTATTTGGAAATCGCGAAGTATTATATAGCGATTGGAGCGCGAAATCTTATAAATCGCGCTTCAATCATTATCAAAAATTTATGAACCGTAGGTCACGGAATAGCGGTGCGGTTTGTGGTTCATCGCTAACACGAGATTGAGTGCAAACGCCCCCAAAATTGAAAGGCCAATCACTTCTGGTGTGACAAAGAAGAATGAAGCAAACAGGATACATGCATCGATTGCCATTTGGCTTTTGCCAACTGAAATGCCAAATTTGTCTTGGATAAACAAACACAGCACGTTAAAGCCACCCAAGCTGGAGCGATGTCGGAATAGGATCAGCATACCGAGCCCCATTAAAAGCCCGCCTGCGACGGCGCAATAAACTTCATTTACCGATTCGAGCGAGATTAGCAAATAAAGATGATCGGCAAAGATAGAAACCAACGCGCCAGAAATGGCACTATTAATGGCGAAATGACGGCCGAAGCGTTTCCATGCTAGTAAGTAAAAAGGACTGTTTGCTAAAAAGTACAGCACACCAAAGGTAAAAGGTGTAAATTGGCTAATAAGCAGAGCCAATCCAGTCGTGCCTCCCGTTAGAAGGCTCGCGGATTGGAGAAAGAAAACGCCTTGAGCTACTAAAAAGGTACCCGTGAGAATCGCTATCCAGTCTTCTTTTAATGAGTGTTTTTCCATCAATATTGCAGTCATTAGTGATAAATAAGGCGTGCATAGTAGTAAAAAGATGATCTTTTCGGTAGCTAGAGGGTAAAATTTACGGTAAACCTATGTAATTGCTGTTTTACAGGGTGTAAAGCACAAATTTGACAGGCAATAGATTGTCGTTATGCGATTGCAATGCTGGCATGATAAACATTGCTTGTCATCATGAAAAAACTGCATGAGAAAAATTGTAAATTTCTCTTTATGACCTAAATCAAATTATGTAGAATGCGCGCCATTAGGGTGACGAAAACGTTTGCGTCGGGTCATTCAACAGTTTTTTTGCAACTTTCAGTACTAATCTGAGTCAGGAGATACAGATGCTTAAGCGTGATATGAACATCGCAGATTACGATGCGGAACTGTTCGCAGCTATCCAGGAAGAAACTCTTCGCCAGGAAGAACACATTGAACTTATCGCTTCTGAAAACTACACAAGCCCACGTGTAATGGAAGCGCAAGGTTCTCAGCTAACGAACAAATACGCTGAAGGCTACCCAGGTAAGCGTTACTACGGCGGTTGTGAGTACGTAGATAAAGCTGAAGCACTAGCAATTGAGCGTGCATGCCAACTATTTGGTTGTGAGTACGCTAACGTACAGCCTCACTCAGGTTCTCAAGCAAACAGCGCAGTTTACATGGCGCTTCTTAACCCTGGCGATACAGTTTTAGGCATGAGCCTAGCGCACGGTGGTCACCTAACTCACGGTTCACCAGTAAACTTCTCTGGTAAGCACTACAACGTTATCCCTTACGGTATCGATGAAGCTGGTCAAATCAACTACGACGAGATGGAACAGCTAGCACTTGAACACAAACCTAAGATGATCATCGGTGGTTTCTCTGCTTACTCGCAAATCGTTGATTGGAAACGCATGCGTGAAATCGCTGACAAAGCAGGTGCTTACTTATTTGTTGATATGGCGCACGTAGCTGGTCTTATCGCCGCCGGTGAATACCCAACACCAGTACCGCATGCTCACGTGGTAACAACAACGACGCACAAAACACTAGCAGGTCCTCGCGGTGGTCTTATCTTGTCAAATGCTGGCGAAGATATGTACAAGAAACTGAACTCAGCAGTGTTCCCTGGTGGTCAAGGTGGCCCTCTAATGCACGTTATCGCTGGTAAAGCAGTAGCGTTCAAAGAAGCGATGGAGCCAGAGTTCAAAGCTTATCAAGCTCGCGTAGTGAAAAACGCAAAAGCAATGGTTGGTCAGTTCCAAGAGCGTGGCTACAAAATCGTATCTAATGGTACAGAAAACCACTTGTTCCTTGTTGACCTAATCGACAAAGATATCACTGGTAAAGACGCAGACGCGGCACTAGGTGCAGCAAACATCACTGTAAACAAGAACTCAGTACCAAATGACCCACGCAGCCCATTCGTAACGTCTGGTATCCGTGTAGGTACGCCAGCGATCACTCGCCGTGGCTTCACTGAAGAAGATGCAAAAGAGCTAGCAAACTGGATGTGTGACGTTCTAGATAACATCGGCAACGAAGAAGTTATCGAAGCGACAAAACAGAAAGTGCTAGAAATTTGTAAGCGTCTACCGGTTTACGCCTAACTGCTTTTCATAGAGTGAGTCGATTTCGGTGTCGAACATACTCATTTGCTCGCGCAAACTCCGTGTGTTCTTCTAGAACTCGACTCATCTATTTTGAAAGTTCACCCAATTTAAAGGTCCTCATTTGAGGGCCTTTTTGTTTTTCTAGCGTATGGTAGTATCAGCTCAGAGTACTTTGAAAGCAGATTCCTGATATCGCTTAGGCTCTTCGGAATGACGAGCTTTGGTTTCAGAGAGGCAAGTTGTTATATGTGGACGCTTGAGAGTATTTGAGTGGAAAACGAAAGTGATGATTAGACTCTGAAGATACTTTGAATTTACTCAAGAGCCCAACGTCGTCATTCCCTACAAGCGAGGAACGAGCGGGATAGGGAATCTATTGTTGTCACTGTTGTTTAGAGTGCACTGAAACGAGATTCCTGATATCGCCTAGGCTTTTCGGAATTACGAGCTTTGGTTTCTGATGTGGACGCTTGGGAGTATTTGAGTGGAAAACGAAAGAGGTTATTAGGCTTTGAATATACTTTTGATTTGCTCAGGAGCCCAACGTCGTCATTCCCTACAAGCGAGGGACGAGCGGGATAGGGAATCTCTTTTTTCACTGTTGTTTAGAGTGCGCTGAAATGAGATTCCTGATATCGCTTAGGTTCTCTGAATGACGCGCTTTTGATTTGGGGAGATAGGCTCGTTATCAGAGCGACAGTAGTTTAGATTCAGCAGAGACAAAAAAGGTTGGCACTGAGCCAACCTTTCTTTTCAAAACAAGCGAGTGCTTATTTAATCTCAATACCTTGAGCCTGCATATCGGCATGGTAAGAAGAGCGAACAAATGGACCACACGCTGCGTGGGTGAAGCCAAGTTCTAGTGCGATCTCTTTTAGCTCGTCAAACTCTGAAGGTGGAACGTAACGTTCTACTGGCAAGTGGTGACGGCTTGGCGCTAAATACTGGCCTAGAGTCAGCATCGTTACGCCGTGTGCGCGTAGATCTTTCAGTACTTCGATGATTTCTTCTTTGGTTTCACCAAGACCCATCATCAAACCAGACTTGGTCGGTACATCTGGATGCTGCTCTTTGAACTTCTTAAGGAGCTCAAGTGACCATTTGTAGTTCGCACCTGGGCGAGCTTTACGGTAAAGACGTGGCGCGGTTTCTAAGTTGTGGTTGAAGACATCTGGCGGATTGTCTTTCATTAGATCAAGCGCTACATCCATGCGACCACGGAAGTCAGGAACCAGTGTTTCAATCTTAATATGCGGGTTTAACGCACGGATCTCGCGGTTACAATCGGCAAAGTGTTGTGCACCGCCGTCACGCAGATCGTCACGGTCAACAGAAGTGATTACTACGTATTTCAGCTTCATATCGGCAATGGTTTTCGCCAGTTTTTGAGGCTCTTCTGCTTCCGGTGGTAATGGGCGGCCATGAGCAACGTCACAGAAAGGACAACGACGAGTACAAATAGCACCTAAGATCATGAAGGTTGCTGTACCGTGGTTAAAACATTCCGCTAGGTTCGGGCAAGATGCTTCTTCACATACGGAGTGAAGTTTATTCTTACGCATCGCCGCTTTGATGTCTTGAATTCGTTGGCTGTCGGCTGGTAGCTTGATCTTCATCCAATCAGGCTTACGTAGCACTTCTTTCTGCTCTGTAGGCATGTTCTTTACGGGAATCAATGCCATTTTATCGGCGTCACGATATTTAACGCCTTTTTCCATCTGGATTGGTTTGCTCATGCTTTATTACCTTGAGAAGGTGCTTCTGTGCTGAATTCTACTTGCTCATAATCGAGCAAAGTAACGAGTTCTTCTATTAATTGTTTTTCTACGGCTTCTACATTGTCTGGGCCGCCAAATTGGCTGACCTGAACCATTTCCATACCTTCATAACCACAAGGGTTAATACGCAGAAACGGTGTTAAATCCATATTTACGTTCAAGGCTAAACCATGAAACGAGCATCCTTTACGAATGCGTAAACCGAGAGAGCATATTTTCTTACCGGCAACGTAGACACCTGGTGCGTCAGGTCGCGCGGCTGAGTCAATATTGTATGCTTTTAGCGTGTTGATCACGAGGTTCTCGATTGTGGTAACGAGATCTCGTACACCTAATTTTTTGCGGCGTAGGTTGATCAAGAAGTAGGCGACCAACTGACCAGGGCCATGATACGTAACCTGGCCTCCGCGATCACTTTGTACAACAGGAATATCGCCAGTGTTAATCAAGTGCTCAGCTTTACCTGCCTGTCCTTGCGTAAATACTGGGTTATGTTCTACCAACCAGACTTCATCACGGGTTTCTTCTGTGCGTTGGTCGGTGAACTCATGCATCGCCTTCCATACAGGCTCATAGTCTTGGCGGCCAAGTCGTTTTACAACAAGTTGGTGTTGCATGGGAATTCCTGTTGCTAATATATAAAGTTTTTGGATTATAAACCGGATAACCCTGATGCTCTACCGCTGCGTAACAGATTTTTAACTGAAAGCGATGTAAAGCCTCGTTATCTCTTTGATAAATAAAAAGAAAGCAGCCAAGGCTGCTTTCAAAAAAAATTTAATATATCAAAAAATTATAGAACCATGCGTACGATGTCAATTTCACCTAACTCTTTGTACAGTGTCTCAACCTGCTCGATAGAGGTTGCAGTAATGTTGATTGACACAGAGTGGTAGTTGCCCTTAGCACTTGGTTTAACGGTCGGGCTGTAGTCACCTGGAGCATGGCGCTGAATAACTTCAAGAACAAGCTCTGGAAGTTCAGGCTTTGCATGACCCATTACCTTGTAAGTAAATGAACAAGGGAACTCAAGCAGGTCTTTTAATTTTGCATCAGAGTTGATGGTTAGCATATCGATAACTCCAGTAGATATTCGTTGCGGTGCGAAATAGTACAGTCAAATTAGGGGGAACTCAAGACGAGGAGCTCAAACTTAAAAAGCCGCCCATTCAGGCGGCTTTGCGAATAAGTTTGCTACTCTAACGTTCTTTTTAGAAGAAGCTCTTGAATAACAATACGATGTAATCCCACATGCGGCTAAATAGACTACCTTGCTCTACGGTTTCTAGTGCCATTAGTGGGTACTCGGCAATATCTTCACCATCGATCTGATAGTATAGCTTACCAACTACATCACCTTTATTAATTGGGGCTTCTAGCTCTTTTTCAAGGACGAAGCTTGCTTTTAAGTTTTTCGCTTCACCACGCGGTAGTGTTACGTAAGTATCTTGGTCAAGACCCAGTGCTACGGTGTCTTTGTTACCCATCCACACTTTTTCTTCTACGAACGTTTCACCTGCTTTGTGCGGTGCCACTGTTTCGAAGAAACGGAAGCCGTAGCTTAGCAGCTTTTTGCTTTCTGACTTACGAGCATTGGCATCTTTAGTACCCATAACGACCGCAACCAAGCGCATTTGACCTTCAGTTGCTGAACTTACTAGGCTGTAACCCGCATTACTTGTGTGACCCGTTTTGATGCCGTCAACGTTCATGCTCTTATCCCAAAGTAGACCGTTACGGTTGTATTGGGTGATGCCGTTGTAAGTAAATTTCTTCTCTGAGTATACTCGGTACTCATTTGGTACGTCACGGATAAGTGCTTTACCTAGCAGTGCCATGTCGTATGGTGTTGAGTACAATTCTGCGTTATCTAAGCCATGAACGTTGGCAAAGTGCGAGTTAGTCATACCCAATGTGTTGGCCCAAGCGTTCATTAGGTCAACAAACGCATCTTCTGAACCTGCAATATGTTCTGCCATCGCAACACAGGCATCGTTACCTGACTGGACGATGATACCTCGGTTCAGGTCACGTACTTTAACTGTTGTGCCTACTTCAATGAACATCTTTGATGAATCAGGGAAGTTTTTCGCCCACGCATTTTTACTGATGGTGACATCATCATCTTCTGAGATATTACCACGCGCTAGCTCTTGGCCGATTACATAGCTGGTCATCATCTTAGTCAGACTAGCTGGAGACAATTTTGTGTTCATCTCTTTCTCTGCCAGTACTTTACCTGAATGGTAATCCATCAGCACGTAGCCCTTCGCCGCGATTTGAGGGGCATCTGGAACAACGATAGGTGATGCAAGAGCAGATTGAGCGAAAGTTGCAGAAAGGGCAACCGAAGAAACGAGAATAGATTTCACAAACTTATTTTTATTCATGGTAATTCAAATTTTTGGGTTAACTGCAGACATCTTATCAGAATCCCTAGTTATGTAAGAGGGGGATCAAAGAGAAATTCATGACACGAGGTCATTTGGCAGTGTTGTGTTTTTTAATAAATGCAGACGAATAGCCGAGCAACTTTACTTTATCTAATGTGGCTTGCGTCAGGGAATAGTCAGTAAATGGCCCTAACAACAAGCGATAAGACTCTTTCGCACTCTCTAGGAAAGTTTCTGTATCCAACTTTTGACCAAGCTCGGTACCTAAAGTTCGCGCGCGTTCTTCATTTTTTGATGATGCCACTTGAATAACGTACCTAGGGTGCGCTTCTAATGACTTTTTGTCCGTGGGCTGATTGATACTGATCACTTCAATTTCCACGTTCGCGGTGCCTGTTTTTATGACATCTAACTTGTGCGCGGCGGCATAGCTTAAATCAATGATACGACCATCGTGAAAAGGACCTCGGTCATTAACTCGTACTACGGTGGTTTTGCCGTTGTCAGTATTGGTAACTTTTACGTAACTTGGTAACGGTAGCGTTTTATGCGCTGCCGTCATTGAGTACATGTCATAGATTTCGCCATTAGAAGTCAAATGACCTTGGAATTTTTTCCCATACCAAGATGCGCGGCCTTTTTCTTTAAAGCCTTTCGCATTGCGAACTATTTTGTAGTCTTTGCCACGCAAGTGGTAATCTTTGTTCCCACCTAGGCTGTACGGTTCATATTTAGGATGCGCATCCTCGATGTGTTCGACTGAAAGCGGTGTATCCGGTGCAACATCGGATTCGAGTTCGTAACGGCCTTCTTGTTCTTTTTGGCTAGTTGATGAACAGCCTGCCAAAATAAGAGCAGAGAAAACCAAGGAATATAAAGCGCGTTTTTGCATGTCTAGGTCGCCTTAGAGAATGCTTTTCGGTGCGTATGAATCGACATCAGAATACCAAAACCAGCCATCAAGGTTACCATTGATGTGCCGCCATAACTGATGAGTGGCAACGGTACACCTACTACAGGTAGGATGCCACTTACCATGCCAATATTTACAAAAATATACACGAAGAAGCTGAGTACAATACTGCCTGCCATCATTCGTCCAAATGCGGTTTGCGCTTGGCTGGCGAGATATAAACCTCGTCCAATAATAAATAGATAGATGGCTAAAAGGCAAAGGAAGCCAATCATACCCCATTCTTCAGCAATTACTGCAAAGATAAAGTCAGTGTGTCGTTCAGGAAGAAATTCTAGTTGTGACTGCGTACCTTGCAACCAACCTTTGCCGGAAATACCGCCGGAGCCAATCGCAATTTTACTCTGAATAATGTGGTAGCCCGCTCCTAGCGGATCAGACTCCGGGTTAAATAGAGTACGAACTCGCACTTTTTGATACTCTCGCATCAAGAAAAACCACAGAATTGGAATGAAACCACCTAATGCAATCGCAGCACCAGCAATTATTTTCCAGCTAATGCCGGCGAGGAAGATAACAAAAATACCGGAAGCCGCGATCAGGATTGAGGTACCTAAGTCAGGCTGTTTTGCAATGAGAATGGTTGGTAAGCAGACCATAATCAGTGCAACAATGAGTGTTCTTAGCGTTGGTGGGAGGGGCTGTCTACCAACATAGCGAGCTACCATTAATGGCACCGCGAGCTTCAATAGCTCTGACGGTTGAAAGCGCACAAAACCGAGGTTAAGCCAACGCTGCGCGCCTTTCGATGCTTCACCGAAAAACAGCACGCCGAAAAGCAGTATAACGCCACCAACGAACATCAAAGGTGCCAAGCTTTCGTAAGTTCGTGGAGAAAGCTGTGCAAGGACGAGCATCACAACGAGTGAAAGCACCATTCGCATGGCTTGGCGATCCATCATCAGTAAACTTTGGCCACTGGCGCTGTACATGATCACCAGGCCAAACCCCATCAGGGCCAGTATGCCAAGTAGGAGTGGTAAGTCGATATGGAAGCGTTCAAACAGGGCGCGATTTTTACCTGTAGAGGGATCCATCTTCATTACTGTTTTACCTCTTTCTTCGCATTGTTTTCAGGCTCAATTTCTTCTGGACCAAGAACGACTCGGTCAAAAATTTTCCTTACTACTGGGGCACCGTTACTAGAACCACCACCGGCATTTTCTAGTACTACAGTGACGACCACTTTAGGATCATCAAATGGTGCAAAGCCAGTAAATAACGCATGGTCACGTAAGTGCTCGGCGATCTCATCGGCGTTGTACTCTTCGTTTTCACCCAGACCGAAGACCTGTGCAGTACCTGATTTACCCGCTGTTTCATAATTCATTTTGTAGAATGAGCGACGAGCTGTTCCGCGCGTGCCATGGTTTACCCGACGCATGCCTTCTTTCGCCATATCCCAGTACTTTTTAGGCACATTCTTGATTGGTGGGTAAGTCACGTATTCTGTCGTTTGCTGCTCTTCGAAGTCGTTACCATTTTCTATCGTCGCTTTGAGCAAGTGAGGTGCGATCACTTCTCCCTCGTTTACTAATACGGAGGTTGCTTTGGCGATTTGCATTGGTGTTGCTGTCCAATATCCTTGGCCGATACCTACAGGGATCGTATCACCTTTATACCATGGGGTTTTATGGCGAGACATTTTCCAGTCACGAGTCGGCATATTCGCCTTACTTTCTTCGTAGATATCAATGCCAGTGTAATCACCAAAACCGAACATCATCATCCAATTCGAAATACGGTCAATACCCATGTCATAAGCGATTTGATAGTAGAAGGTATCAACAGACTCTTCGATCGACTTAATGATATCGACGCGCCCGTGCCCCCAACGCAACCAGTCACGAAACGGGCGTGTGTTGGAGTTTGGTATGCGCCAATAACCAGGGTCATTTCGTGTGGTGTTAGGTGTGACGACACCTTCTTGCAGCGCGGCTACCGCCATAAATGGTTTGATGGTAGACGCAGGAGGGTAAATGCCAAGTGTAGTGCGGTTGACCAAAGGACGGTTTTTATCGTTCAAAAGGGCGCGATAGTCTTTACCTGAGATTCCGTGCACGAACGAGTTAGGATCGTAGCTAGGGCTCGAAACCATAGCCAGTACGCCGTTGTCTCTAGGATCGATTACTACAGCACTGCCTCGGCGGCCGTCCAATAATTGGTGTACGTACAACTGCAAGTTGATATCAAGGTTTAAAACGATGTCTTTTCCGGGTACAGGTGGAACGTACTTTAAGGTACGAATTACTCGGCCGCGGCTGTTTACCTCGACTTCTTGATATCCGGCTGTACCGTGTAAGAGGTCTTCGTAGTATTTTTCAATACCCAGCTTACCAATGTCGCGAGTGGCTTGATAGTTTGCGTCTTTTTCTTCTCGGATCAGGCGCTGCATGTCGCGATCATTGATTCGAGAAACGTAACCAATCACGTGGGTTAAGACTTCGCTGAAAGGGTAGTAGCGCTTTAAGGTCGCACTTATTTCCACACCTGGAAAGCGGTACTGATTGACGGAGAATACCGCTACTTGTTTTTCGTTCAGTTGGGTCAGCAGTGGGACCGATTTAAATCGACGAGTCCGTTTACGCTCGTGGTGGAAACGTTCAATCTGGTCTGGTGTAATTTCCAGAATAGTTTGTAATTCTTGGATGGTTGCATCAATGTCTTTAATTTTTTCTGGGGTCAGTTCTAAGTTAAAGACGGGACGGTTCTCTGCCAGTAAAACGCCATTTCGGTCATAAATTAGACCTCGGTTAGGCGCGATAGGCACCACTTTGATGCGGTTATCGTTCGAGCGGGTTTGATAGTCTTGAAACTGGTTCACCTGAATGTTGTACATGTTGGCAACCAGAGCTCCCATCAAGACAACAATGCCGATAAAAGCAACAATAGCGCGGCTGGCAAACAGACGCGCTTCGGCTTGATAATCTCGGATTTGACTGCGTCGTTTACGAATCATTAACGCTTGGCTCTAAAGTTAAACAACGATTATTCGCGATGATAAGGGTGGTTAGCGGTGATGCTCCACGCTCGGTACAAGCTTTCTGCCATTACGATACGCACTAGAGGGTGGGGTAGCGTTAAGGCAGACAATGACCAGCTTTGGTCTGCTGCAGCTTTGCATGCAGGAGCGAGTCCTTCAGGACCGCCGATTAATATTGATACATCACGGCCATCTAATTTCCAAGCTTCTAACTGCTCAGCGAGTTGAGGAGTGTCCCATTTTTTACCTGGGATATCTAACGTGACGATACGGTTGCCTTTTGGTACCGCCGCGAGCATCGCTTCTCCTTCTTTTTGCAGGATGCGAGCGATATCGGCATTCTTACCACGCTTACCAGCAGAGATTTCAATCAACTCCAACGGCATATCATGCGGGAAACGGCGACGATATTCTTGAAAGCCTTCCTCAACCCATTTTGGCATTTTTGTGCCAACAGCAATTAGTTGAATTTTCAAAAGATTAACCCCAGAGTTTTTCTAGCTGGTAGAGTTCGCGGTGCTCTTCTTGCATCACGTGAAGCATGGCGTCGCCCATATCTAGGACTACCCATTCACCTTCGTTTTCACCTTCCATTCCTAGTGGCTCAAGACCGGCTTTTTTCACTTCTGTTGCAACATGGTCAGCGATGGATGAAACGTGGCGTTTGGATGTACCAGTACAGATGATCATGTAATCTGTCACGCTTGATTTATCTTCCACATTTAGGACGATAATGTCTTCCGCTTTCATGTCGTCGGCTTTATCAGCTAAAAAGTCTTTCAGTTCTTCGCGAAGCACTCGGTTTTCCTCGGTTTGTCTCTTATCTCTAAAGTGTTTTACATTCTTGCTTGCAAAACAGGTCGCGCACTATATCACGCTTTGATTTTTAAATTGCCAGCTTAATATCAGGAGAGCAGGTTTCTAAGCTCAACTGATGAATAGTTGGCCATACAGACTCGTCATACTGAGTTTTGGCTTTTATCTCGGCTTGAGCCAACAAGGAGAGCAATGCACAAATACGACTCGCTGATAAGCGGGTCAGTGCTGCGTTATAGAGTGGACGCTTGTTTTGCCAAACTCGATATTTCTCAAATACCTGGTTCATTCCCATTTGAGTTAAGTCTTGATGCATATTTAAAAGTTGGCTCAACTCTTTTTGTACACTTCGAATCAAGATCACGGTCTCAACCCCTTCCGCCTCAAGTTGGCGAAGAATACGTTGTGCACGGTTTGCTTTACCTGCCAGTAAGGCGTCGATCCAGTTAAAGGTAGTGAAGTGATTATGGCGACTTAGGGCTTCCTCTAAACGTATGATGGTCAGCTCACCATCCGGATAGAGTAGGGCCAATTTCTCTAAGCTTTGTGTCAATGCAAATAGGTTACCTTCATGCCATTGAGCCAACATTTGCAGTGATTGCTGATCGGGTTTTAGTCCCAACGTGCGGCAACGTGTCTGAATGAACATAGGTAGGCGTTGAAGGTCTGGCGACAAGCAGCTTACCCAATCGCCTTTTGAGCTTAATGCTTTGAACCATTTCGCATTTTCTTGGGCTTTGGTCAGTTTGCTACCAACAATGACGAGCATGATGTCATCATGAAGCATATCACACAGTGTTTGCAGCTCTTTGCTGACGGCGGTTGTTACGCCACTTTCAGGAATTTCAAGCTCAATCAATTGACGGTTTGAAAACAGGCTCATCGCTTGGAAACAGTCGTAAACTTGGTTCCAGTCGATGCTAGCATCCACCGCAAAACGGTGTTTTTCCTCAAAACCTTGCTGAAACGCTGCCTTTTGGATTGCTTGGCGGCTTTCTTGAATCAGTAACGGCTCATTACCAAAGATTAAGTAAACCTGTTTAACTTGTTTAGTTAAATGATCCGTTAGCTTATCGGCATAAATTCGCATAGTGACTAAGAGTTTTTGTTCGCTGGCTCAGAGATTTGTCCTGCTTCATATTCGGCACGAATACGGCCCAACTGGCGCATCATCTGTTTTGCAGCTTGCAAGCGCATCTCGTCTTCAATTACGTCACGCTCAACAGATTTTGCAAGTGCGGTCAACGGGTTGTCTAGGTAGTTGCGGTTTACTGTTGTCGTAAAGTTTTTAGAACCATAGCCAGGAATTGTCACACGGTATTTTACTACGTATGTCAGCTCTTTTTCTGCTGCACGGCTATTTTGATAAAGCGATAGTGTACGCTCATCGATTGTCGCTTCCGTCAAATGAAGGTTGGGTACCGTCGATGATGGTTGAACAAGTTCAACTTTGTTCAGTTCGAGTTGAGAGCGAACATAGCGAGTTAATTCACTGTATTCATCGTAGCTGGAGAAAGACATAGTGTGCAGCTCTTCCGGTACGGAATACTTGCCGCGAAGGTGAAAACCACAGGCAGAAAGAAGCCCCGCTAATACCAATACCACTGGTAGTTTAATCAAAGAGAAAAAGCGCATTGATTGTATTCATCCTAAATTGAAGGGGTTATTTACCTTAAACCACTCATGTGAATGGTTTGAGGTAAATAAACAGGGTAGAAAACTACCCTGTTTAATGACTCTTGGTTAACAAATAAGTTCGCTAAACAGAGACAAATTGACAGCTGCGATTAGTTTGCAACGATGTTCAGCAGTTTACCTGGAACGTAAATAACTTTACGAATAGTCAGGCCATCAGTGAACTTAACCACGTTTTCGTCGTTTAGACCAAGCTGTTCGATATCGTCTTTAGAGATATCAGCTGGGACTGTTAGCTTCGCACGTAGCTTACCGTTAACTTGAACAACGATAGTTTTTTCGTCTTCAACTAGCGCTTTTTCGTCAAACGTCGGCCATGCCGCGTTATCAATGTCTGTTTCACCTAGTGCTGCCCATAGCTCGTATGAGATATGCGGAGTGATAGGGTAAAGCATGACAACAATAGCTTTCAGTGCTTCGTCAAGGATTGCACGATCTTGCGCAGATTCTTGAGGCGCTTTCGCTAGTTTGTTCATCAGCTCCATGATCGCTGCGATCGCGGTGTTGAATGTTTGACGACGAGCGATATCGTCCGTCACTTTCGCGATAGTCTTGTGAACGTCGCGGCGAAGTGCTTTTTGATCACCAGAAAGCGCTGAGGTATCTACTGCTTCTGCTGCACCTTTCGCTGTGTGCTCTTTCACTAGTTTCCAAACACGTTTTAGGAAGCGGTTCGCACCTTCTACGCCAGACTCTTGCCATTCAAGTGTCATGTCCGCTGGAGACGCGAACATCATGAATAGACGTACTGTGTCAGCGCCGTACTTGTCTACCATTTCTTGAGGGTCGATACCGTTGTTCTTAGACTTAGACATCTTGATCATGCCTGAGTGCGTTACATCACGACCTTCAGTGTCTTTAGCAGAAGTAATGCGACCTTTACCATCACGTTCAACGGCTACGTCTGTTGGAGCTACCCACTCTTTGCCGCCTTTCTCGTTCTCGAAGTAGAACGCATCAGCCAGTACCATGCCTTGACACAGTAGTTGCTTGAACGGTTCGTCAGAAGTTACGTAACCCGCATCGCGCAGTAGTTTGTGGAAGAAGCGTGAGTACAGTAGGTGCATACAAGCGTGCTCGATACCACCGATGTATTGATCTACTGGTAGCCAGTAGTTTGCTTTTTCTGGGTCTAGGATGTCGTCCGCTTGTGGTGAACAGTAACGCGCGTAGTACCAAGAAGATTCCATGAACGTATCGAACGTATCTGTCTCACGTAGAGCAGGTTCGCCGTTAAAGGTTGTCTTCGCCCACTCTTTGTCTGCTTTGATTGGGCTAGTGACGCCGTCCATTACCACGTCTTCTGGAAGAATCACTGGTAGTTGGTCAGCAGGTACTGGGTGAACTTCACCGTCTTCAGTCGTTACCATTGGGATTGGTGCGCCCCAGTAACGTTGACGAGATACACCCCAGTCGCGTAGACGGAAGTTTACAGTCTTAGTGCCTTTGCCCTCTGCTTCTAGCTTCGCTGCGATTGCGTCGAATGCCGCTTGGAATTCTAGGCCATCGAATTCACCTGAATCGAACAGTACACCTTTCTCAGTGTATGCTGCTTCAGAGATGTCTAGCTCGCTGCCATCAGCAGGCTTGATAACTGGCACGATGTCTAGACCGTACTTCGTTGCGAACTCGTAGTCACGTTGGTCGTGCGCAGGTACAGCCATTACCGCGCCTGTACCGTAGTCCATCAGAACGAAGTTTGCTACGTATACTGGTACTTCGCGGCCGTTCAATGGATGAATAGCAGTAAGGCCAGTTGCCATACCTTTCTTCTCCATTGTCGCTAGCTCAGCTTCTGCAACCTTGTTGTTCTTACATTCGTCGATAAACGCTGCAAGCTCTGGATTGTTCTCTGCTGCAAGAGCTGCAAGAGGGTGGCCGGCTGCGATACCCACGTAAGTCACACCCATTAGCGTATCTGGACGTGTTGTGTAAACTTCTAGGTCTTGTTGACCCTTAACTTCAAACTTCAGTTCAACACCTTCAGAACGACCAATCCAGTTGCGCTGCATGGTTTTCACCATTTCAGGCCAACCTTCAAGCTTGTCTAAGTCGTCTAGTAGCTCTTGAGCGTACTCAGTGATTTTGATGAACCATTGAGGGATTTCTTTTTGCTCTACAGGCGTATCACAACGCCAGCAACAACCGTCTTCAACCTGCTCGTTTGCAAGAACAGTTTGGTCGTTAGGACACCAGTTAACAGAAGAAGTCTTTTTGTAAACTAAACCTTTCTCGTAAAGTTTAGTGAAGAACTCTTGTTCCCAGCGGTAGTACTCCGGTGTACATGTTGCGAATTCACGGTTCCAATCGTAACCAAAGCCTAGAAGCTTAAGTTGGTTCTTCATGTATTCGATGTTTTCGTAAGTCCAAGGTGCTGGCGCAGTTTTGTTTTTTACTGCTGCGTTTTCTGCAGGTAGACCGAATGCGTCCCAACCGATTGGTTGCATCACGTTTTTACCTTGTAGGCGTTGGAAACGAGATACTACATCACCGATAGTGTAGTTGCGCACGTGACCCATGTGCAGTCGACCACTTGGGTATGGGAACATGGACAGACAGTAGAATTTTTCTTTATTTGGGTCTTCACTTACAACAAAGGTTTTGTTGTCATCCCAGTGCTTTTGAACTTTTTGTTCAATATCTTGTGGGTTGTATTGTTCTTGCATCGATGGTATCCGTTATCTTGGAATTTGTGAGTTCGGTTAGAACAGACTTAAATAGATCGTCATAGAATACCTAAAGCTAGGGATCACAACAATAGCCAATCTGTACCCATGCGCCCTTAAGTGACGCAGGTAGGAGAAAGATGGAGGTCAGTTATGCCTAAACGTAAAACAGGTTATGAGGAAATGCTCGAGGATGTGATTGAAACCTTGAAGCACAGTCCGGAAGAAGTTAACAAAGCGATTGAGACGTCGGGCAAAGTGGTGGATGCTGCTAATGACTTGACCAAAGATGAATTGGCTTTAATCAAAGCGTACCTTAAAGCAGACTTAAAAGAGTTTTCAGAGAGTTACGAGGATAGCAAAAGCGGTCCGTTTTACTTAACGATTGCGGATTCGATATGGCAAGGGCTGTTAGAGATTACAGACCGAACTAAAGTTGAGTGGGTTGAGTTGTTCGATGACTTAGAGCATCAAGGGCTATATGAAGCAGGAGAGGTGATAGGCTTAGGCACTTTAGTTTGTGATGAGTGTGGTCACAAGACAACGTATAACCACCCAACAGTAATCATTCCGTGTATTAAGTGTGGTCACAAAGGCTTTACTCGTCAGTCATTAAAGCCATAAATGGCGAGTAACGACTGTATAATGCAATGAATAAAAAAGAGGCTTAGTCGCCTCTTTTTTGTCTTTTCTACTTTCAAGCTGTTATCAGCTCTGTTTTCTTCTTAAACCGAAAGCCAGCGCTAAACTTAACCCTACCCAAATATACAATGGCCAAGTACCAACGATTCGATATGGCGTTTTCCCATCGGTTGGGGTGAGCTCTGCGCGCAGTACTGCAGTTTCAAACTGCGGAACTTGCTCAACGATTTTACCCTTGTGATCGGTTACCGCTGTTAATCCATTGTTAGTCGAGCGGATGAGCGGTTTGCCCAACTCTAAGGCACGCATACGGGCGATCTCCATATGCTGAAGAGGGCCGATAGAGTGACCAAACCATGCATCGTTTGAAAGCGTTAGAATGAAGTCTGTTTCGTCAGTCACATTTTGACGCACTTGCTCATTAAAGATGATCTCATAGCAAAGCGCTGGTGCCATGTGCATGCCATTCGCAACGATGTTTGGCTGTACAAAAGCCCCACGGCTAAACGATGACATCGGTAGGTTAAAGAATGGCGCTAATGGGCGCAAAATATCTTCAAATGGTACAAACTCACCAAACGGTAGTAGGTGATGCTTATGGTAACGTTCGCTTAAATCGAAGCTGTAGTCACCGTATGGTGTGATGCCGAGGGACAGAATACTGTTGTAGAACTGTCGATCTTCAGCTTGGTTGACGACACCGGTGATGATTGCGCTGTTATTCATTTTTGCAGCGCTGTCGATATTGCTCAAAAATGAAGGCACTTCAATTTCAAAAGCGGGAATTGCTGCTTCTGGCCAAACGATAATGTCAGCGTCCCAGTTTTCACGAGTTAAGTCAGCATATTTCATGATGGTTGGCCAGCGTTGACTTGGTAGCCACTTTAGGTTTTGGTCTACGTTACCTTGAATCAGTGCGAGCTTAGTCGTGTCTTCTGGTCGGGGTGTTACCCAATCGTAGTTGCGAATCCCAAAGCCAGTACTGAGTAATACCGCAGGGATAATCACCATCAGCCACTGCTTATGAATCCATGCATAGGCTAACGCCCCTGCGCTGATAAGGATAAATAGAGTAAGCAGTTCTACGCCGCCAATTGGTGCAAAGCTTGCGAGTGGAGCATCTATCTGGCTATAGCCTAGCCATAACCAAGGGAAGCCGGTCATCACCCAACCACGCAACCAATCACTTATCAGCCATAAAGCAGGTGCAGCGAGAAGTGCTTTTGTGAGCGTAAATTGAGGAAACAGCTTGTTGTTGAGCCAAGCAAATAAGCCTGAATAAACAGCCAAGTAGGCAACAAGTAAGCCCATTAAAAATAAATTGGCAATGAGCGGCATACCGCCAAAACCGGAGATACTGACGTAAACCCAGCTAACGCCAGTTGCAAATTGACCTAACCCCCAAGCATAACCAATCCATAGTGCGCGTTTCGGAGTTTGGTTAGCAAGAAGAATCAGTAGAATTGCAGGGCTAAGAATGGCAATAGGCCACAGCTGGTAAGGAGCGAAAGCGAGTGTAGTAGAGGCGCCAACAAAAGCGGCCACTAAGGGCCGCTTAAGGCGATGAAAGAGTTCATTCATCATTGTAATTTCTGAGATTCCCAATGGGTATCGCGTTACTCTTGAGTGGCTTCAACCAGGGTTTCTTCGTCTGGGATCGTCACTTGGAGTTGAATGACACGACGGTTATCGGCAGCGGTGACTTTGAAGTTGTAGCCTTCAATTTCAACCAGTTCACCACGAGAAGGTAAGTGACCAAAGGCAGTCATGACCATACCACCAACGGTATCAACTTCCTCATCGCTGAAGTTGGTTCCGAATGTCTCATTAAACTCTTCGATGGTTGTCAGCGCTCTGACAGCAAACGTATGCTTGCTCAGCTTACGAATGTCCGTCTCTTCACTTTCATCGAATTCATCTTCAATATCCCCGACGATTTCCTCAAGGATATCTTCAATGGTCACAAGACCAGAAACACCACCGAATTCATCGACAACAATGGCCATATGATAACGTTCTTCACGGAATTCTTTCAGCAGTCGATCAACGCGTTTACTTTCCGGTACTACAACCGCTGGTCGAATGACTTCTTCGATATCAAATGGATTACTGCCTGAGCCTAAGTATTTAAGTAAGTCCTTCGCTAGAAGTATGCCTTCCACATGGTCTTTATCTTCGCTGATCACAGGGTAGCGAGAGTGTTGAGCATCGGTAATCAAAGCAACCAAGGTATCAAGGTCGTGAGTACGCTCAACGGTAACCATTTGCGAACGCGGGATCATAATGTCACGCACACGCATTTCGGAGATTTCCATAACACCTTCGAGCATATCGCGAGTGTCATGGTCAATCAGGTCGTTAACTTCAGAGTCGCGGATAACATCCACAAGCTCTTGGCGATCTTTTGGTTCGCCCTGAAATAGTTGACCTAGACGTTCAAAGAAGGACTTTCTACTCGGACCTTCTGCCTTTTCTTTCTTATCTTCGTTAGAAGAGGGAGAATTATCTTCGTTCATTGTTTCTCAATTAAGTAACGCTATCAGAAGTGTGATAGCACACATAGAGAGGCGAACACGAGAGTCATTTAGGTGGTTCGCCTTTCCCTGTCGAGTGGCCAATAGCTACTCTTTTTCAGCAATGTAAGGATCTTCATAACCCATACCTTGCATGATTTCGGTTTCGAGGGACTCCATCTCTTCGGCTTCGTCATCCTCTATATGATCATAACCTAGCAGATGCAAGCTGCCATGTACAACCATATGCGCCCAATGTGCTAGCAGAGGCTTGCTCTGTTCAACCGCCTCTTTTTCAACAACTTGGCGGCAAATAATCAAATCACCAAGTAAATCTATTTCCATACCAGGAGGTGCTTCAAATGGAAACGACAACACATTAGTTGGTTTATCTTTGCCGCGATACTCATGGTTGAGCGTATGACTTTCTTGTTCATCAACAATACGAATGGTGACTTCGGCTTGTGGCTGGAAGAGAGGAATTGTCTTATCTAGCCACAATTGGAAATCTTGCTGCGAAGGCAGACCTTCTTCATTTTCGACTGCCAGTTGCAGATCAAGTTCAATCGCCATGATTATTCCTTAGTTGAAGCAACTTGTGCATTCAGTTCGGCTTTTGCTGCTTCTAGTAACTTCGCATCGCGTTCTTCACGACGGCGTTTCTCGAACTCTTTACGCTCTTTCTGGTCTTGTGCTTCCCACTTCTCGTACGCGTTAACGATACGAGCAACCACAGGGTGACGTACAACGTCGTCGGCTAAGAAGAAGTTAAAGCTGATGTCGTCAACTTCGCTTAGTACTTCAATAGCATGACGAAGACCCGATTTCGCACCACGAGGTAAGTCAATCTGCGTGACATCACCAGTGATAACCGCGCGAGAGTTAAAACCAATACGCGTTAGGAACATCTTCATCTGTTCAACTGTGGTGTTCTGACTCTCATCAAGAATGATAAAGGCGTCGTTTAGAGTACGACCACGCATGTAAGCAAGAGGGGCAACCTCAATCACGTTACGTTCAATCAGCTTCTCTACGCGCTCAAAGCCCAGCATTTCAAATAGGGCGTCGTATAGCGGACGTAGGTATGGGTCGACTTTCTGGCTTAAATCACCAGGTAGGAAGCCCAATTTCTCACCAGCTTCAACCGCTGGACGAGTAAGTAGAATACGGCGGATCTCTTGGCGCTCTAGTGCGTCAACAGCTGCTGCTACAGCAAGGTAGGTTTTACCTGTACCTGCCGGGCCAATACCAAAAGAAATATCATGCGTGACCATGTTAACCAAGTACTGCGCTTGGTTTGGCGTACGTGGTTTGATCACACCTTTCTTGGTTTTGACGAAGACTTCTTTACCATGCTCGATATTAGACTCAGTATTCTGCTCAAGAACACCAGACTCTTTGATCGCTAGATGGATTTGCTCAGGCTCAATATCTGGGATCTCACCTCGTACAGGTGCGGTATCAACATATAGAGTTTTCAGGATATCCAGCGCAGCTGATGCGGTATGAGGTTTACCGACAATCGTAAAGTGGTCACTACGGTGGTTAATTTCAACGCCTAGACGACGTTCTAAATGCTTGATGTTGTCATCGAATGGACCGCACAGGCTAGCTAGTCGGCGGTTGTCTGAAGGTTCTAGGTTAATTTCTAGAGTTACGATTTTATTGCTCAATGTTGCCTCTCATTTTTTGCCACTTAGTGAGAGCCTGATAACGACCAGGCTCTCTATGGCTATTTATACGAGCTTACGGCGTAAAAGTAGCTACACCCAGCTCATCTTCGCGACGTGTTTTCGCCATCATCTGCGTTGGGGAAATCACACTACGAAGATCCATGTCTTTTTCAGTACGTACTAGCTCACCACGCAGTGAGTTTGCAAATACGTCTACGATCTTCACATCAACGAACTGACCAATTAGGTCTGCACTACCTTCAAAGTTTACTACACGGTTGTTTTCTGTACGAGCGCGTAGTTCCATTAGGTTTTTCTTCGAAGGACCTTCAACTAGAACACGTTGTTCTGTGCCAAGCATTAAGCGAGAGTAACGCATCGCTTGAGCATTGATAGTTTGCTGTAGTTCGTAAAGGCGCTCTTTCTTCACTTGTTCTGACACATCACAAGGGTAATCCGCTGCTGGCGTGCCTGGACGTGGAGAGAAAATAAAGCTGAAGCTCATGTCAAAGTCTACATCTTTGATTAGCTTCATGGTGTCTTGGAAGTCTTTGTCTGTCTCACCAGGGAAACCAACAATAAAGTCTGAACTGATTTGAATATCAGGACGAGCTTTACGCAGTTTACGGATGATCGATTTGTATTCGATAGCGGTGTGAGGGCGTTTCATCATCGTTAGGATACGGTCACTACCACTTTGCACAGGTAAGTGCAGGAAGCTCACAAGTTCTGGCGTATCTTCGTATACTGCGATGATGTCGTCTGTGAATTCTAACGGGTGGCTCGTCGTGAAACGAATACGGTCGATACCATCGATAGACGCAACCAAACGAAGCAGTTCTGCAAATGAACAGATCTCACCATCGTGCATAGGACCACGGTACGCGTTTACGTTTTGACCCAGAAGGTTTACTTCACGTACGCCTTGTTCAGCAAGTTGGGCGATTTCGAACAGTACGTCATCCATTGGACGGCTTACTTCTTCACCACGAGTGTACGGTACGACACAGTAAGTACAGTACTTAGAGCAGCCTTCCATAATAGAAACGAATGCTGTCGCACCTTCAGCGCGAGGTTCAGGTAGGCGGTCGAATTTTTCGATCTCTGGGAACGAAATGTCCATAACTGGTGCATCATCGGACTGAGATTGTTTGATCATCTCAGGTAGGCGGTGCAAAGTTTGTGGGCCAAAAATAACGTCAACGTATGGTGCACGTTCACGAATATGGTCACCTTCTTGCGTTGCTACACAACCACCTACACCGATAACTACGCCAGGTTTTTTATCTTTTAGTGTTTTCCAGCGGCCTAACTGGTGGAAAACTTTCTCTTGCGCTTTTTCACGGATCGAACAGGTGTTAAGTAGAAGTACGTCTGCTTCCTCTGGCTCTTCCGTCAGCTCGTAGCCGTTTGCAGCATTAAGCAGGTCGGCCATTTTTGATGAATCGTATTCGTTCATCTGGCAGCCCCAGGTTTTAATTAGCAGTTTCTTACTCATCTCACTTTCGCTCGTTCAGTTGTACTTAAATCGGAGAGCTATTGCTCAAATTATAGCCGCCATCACGGCGGTAAGCGGCGTATTGTACTGCTTTAAAAAGCACCTGACTAGTGATCTAGCTAATTCTCTGCAAAGCCTGATGAAATCTAGTTTTTCGCCCTATGCAGAACAAGGTTTTTTGTTAAACAATTTTGTAAAAATAGCCATGGAAAGTACAATAAAAAACGCCAATTAATCAGCACGATGAAGAGTGAAAAATGAACAAGTATGACATCGCCGTGATCGGTGGCGGTATGGTTGGGGCAGCCGTCGCTGTTGGATTTGCCAAGCAGGGCAGAAGCGTTGTCTTGGTCGAAGGTACAAAACCTAAAGTTTTTGATGCCGCTCAGGCGATGGATATTCGTGTATCTGCAATCTCGCACCAGTCGGTGGAGTTACTTGATTCACTCGGAGCATGGCCAGAGATCAAGAGCATGCGAGTTTGTCCTTATCGGCGCTTAGAAACTTGGGAGCACCCAGAGTGCCGTACTCGTTTTCACTCTGATGAATTGTCATTGGATCAGCTAGGTTACATCGTTGAAAACCGCCTAATCCAATTAGGTCTTTGGCAAGTCTTCTCTCAGTATGAAAATCTAACCGTGATGTGTCCTGAGCGATTAAAAGCCATTGAGTTTGCAGATGTAAATCTTGTGACACTAGAAAGTGGGGCGCAGTTTGAAGCTAACTGGGTGATTGGTGCTGATGGTGCAAACTCTAAAGTTCGTCAATTGGCTGGAATTGGTGTAACTGCGTGGGATTACCGACAACACTGCATGTTGATTAATGTGAAAACAGAATTGCCTCAGCAAGATATTACTTGGCAACAATTTACACCTTCAGGCCCACGTTCATTTTTACCTCTGTGCTCTTTGAGTAACGACGATGGTCAAGTAGTAGGCCAAGGTTCTTTGGTTTGGTATGACTCGCCTAAACGTATTAAACAACTGTGTGCGATGAGTAAACCTCAACTAAGAGAAGAAATTTTACGTCATTTCCCTGCTGAATTAGGCGATATTGAAGTTTTACAGTTTGGCTCATTCCCACTCACTCGTCGTCATGCGCAAAGCTACTCAAGCAAAAATTGCGTGTTAGTGGGTGACTCTGCCCATACGATCAACCCGCTTGCAGGGCAAGGGGTAAACTTAGGCTTCAAAGATGTAGACGTTCTCCTTTCGGTAACAGAACAACAAGAAAAGCTGGAAGATACCTTACTCGCGAAATACGAACGCGCACGTCGACCTGACAACTTACTCATGCAGACGGGCATGGACTTTTTCTATAAAGGTTTTAGCAACGATCTAGGGCCATTGAAGTTCGTACGTAATGCTGCATTGAAGCTTGCTGAAAACTCAGGGCCAATTAAGGCTCAAGTACTGAAATACGCGTTAGGTATGTAGTAAGCTACTCAAATCACAGATAGAAAAAAAGCGAGCCATGAGCTCGCTTTTTTAATTCGGCAAATCTAATGATTTCCCGAGTCCAGAACCAAAAAAAGAAAAAACCCAGCAAAGTCATGCTGGGTTTTCCGATAATGGTGCGGAAGGAGAGACTTGAACTCTCACACCTTGCGGCGCCAGAACCTAAATCTGGTGCGTCTACCAATTCCGCCACTTCCGCAACTTAATCTATAGATATCAAGATAATTGGTAAAATCTCAATATCGTTGTATATGGCAGGGCTACCTGGATTCGAACCAGGGAATGGCGGCATCAAAAGCCGCTGCCTTACCGCTTGGCGATAGCCCTACAGCGTAAATAGTCAAAGACTACTTAACCTCTCTTATCGAGAGAAAGAATGGTGCGGAAGGAGAGACTTGAACTCTCACACCTTACGGCGCCAGAACCTAAATCTGGTGCGTCTACCAATTCCGCCACTTCCGCGTATTCTGATAGTGTAGATTAATTTAAGATGGTGCGGAAGGAGAGACTTGAACTCTCACACCTTGCGGCGCCAGAACCTAAATCTGGTGCGTCTACCAATTCCGCCACTTCCGCATCTTAAATCTACGTGACTGATAGCTTATGATAGCAATCTAATCAATGGTGGCTACGACGGGATTCGAACCTGTGACCCCATCATTATGAGTGATGTGCTCTAACCAGCTGAGCTACGTAGCCATTTTAAACTTTTGATCAAGAATGGTGCGGAAGGAGAGACTTGAACTCTCACACCTTGCGGCGCCAGAACCTAAATCTGGTGCGTCTACCAATTCCGCCACTTCCGCAACTTGATCTGTAGATATCAAGATAATTGGTAAAATCTCAATATCATTGTATATGGCAGGGCT